>VGRE01000100.1 GCA_016875435.1 Deltaproteobacteria bacterium
CGTCGATGTCGTCGTCGATGTCGTCGTCGATGTCGTCGTCGATGTCGTCGTCGATGTCGTCGTCGATGTCGTCGTCGATGTCGTCGTCGATGTCGTCGTCGGCAGGCGGCGCCTCGAGGCTCGCCTCCACCTCGATGGTCACCGTGGGCTCGGCCAGGGGGGAGGAATCGTCGCCTGGGTCGGAGGCCGGTGGCGCATAGGCCGCCTCGTCGTCGAGCAGGGCGATGGCTAGCGCGAGCGCGCCGCCGTGCAGCGCCGCCGAGCCGATCGTTCCGGCGCTCCACCGTTTCCAACCCCGGGATGACATGCCTCGCGAGCGTAGCCGCGACTGCGTGCGCCGCGCTACGACGAGTCGCCTAAGTCCTTGATTGCGACACGGGGAGGCGGCACGATTGGCGACGATGGCCGACCGCACCGTGCTGCCCTTTCGCCTCATCCGGGCCGGCCTGCGCGCCGCCAGCCGCGTGGGGGCCGAGGTGGCCGATCGGGTGGCCCGGACCGGCGTGGCGACCCACCCTGCCGTCGTCAGCCCCCGGGCAACGGCGGCGGCGCACGCGCCGGTGCCGGTGCGCTTCGGCGACCGTGAGGTGACGGTGGAGCGAGGCCGCACCTTGCTCGAAGCCGCGCGCCAGCACGACATCGACCTGCGCTCCTACTGCGGCGGCAACTGCTCCTGCGGCACCTGTCGCGTGGAGATCGTCGGCCGTCCCGAGGGCCTGTCGCGTCGTGAGTCAATGGAGGAGTTCGTGCTGGGCATGGACGCCACGCGGCGCGGCGACCGGCTCGCCTGCCAGGCGGAGGTGATCGGCCCTGTCGACGTGCGGGTGCCGGACTGGTTCTGAGAGAGGCCATAGGCCGTAGGGCTTGGGCCGCAGGGGACTGAGCGTGGGTGGTCCAGGGAGAGGCGGAGGCGCCGGCCCCCGCGGGGAGCGCTCGTTCCGAAGGGGGCCTACCGCCTGGGCCCTCACTCCACCGTCACGCTTTTCGCCAGGTTCCTCGGTCGATCGATGTCGCGACCGAGGGCCAGGCCGCTGCGGTAGGCCAGCAACTGCAGTGGCAACGCCGTCAACAGGGGCGAGAGCAGCGTGCTGGCCCGGGGGACGGGGATCGAGATGTCGGCCACGCGGGCCGCGTGCATGTCGCCCGCGCTGTGGACGACGACCACCCGGGCTCCGCGCGCCTTCACCTCGGCGATGGTCGACAGCGTCTTGTCGCGCATCACGTCGTCGGGCACGATCACCACCACCGGGGTGTTGTGATCGATGAGCGCGATGGGCCCGTGCTTCATCTCCGCCGCCGGGTAGGCCATGCAGGGGACGTAGGCGATCTCCTTGAGCTTGAGCGCGCCCTCGAGCGCCACCGCGTGGCTCACGCCCCGGCCCAGGAAGAAGACGAACCTGCCCTTGGTGACGAGTTCGACCGCGTCCATCACGCTCGGCGGCTCGGACTCGAGCCACTCGCCGACGGCGCTCGGCACGGCGAGCAGTTCGTCGCCGAAGGCTTTCCCCTCGTGGGGCCCAAGCGTGCGCGTGCGGGCGAACGACAGCGCCGCCACCAGCAGCGCCGCCACCTGCGAGGTGAAGGCCTTGGTGCTCGCCACGGCGATCTCGGGCCCGGAGTGAACGTACACCCCCTTGCCGCAGGTGCGAGCGATCGACGAGCCCACGACGTTGACCACGCCGAATATGCGGCCCCCCTTCACTTGCACCTCGCGCACCGCCCCGAGGGTGTCGGCGGTTTCCCCCGACTGGGAGACGGCGAAGAACATGTCGTCGCGACCAATGACCGGGTTGCGGTAGCGGAACTCAGAGGAAATCTCCGCGAAAGCCGGGATCCGCGCTAGCGACTCCATCGCGGCGGCGCCCACGAGGCTGGCGTGGAAGCTCGTGCCACAGCCGAGCACGCCCACCCGCTGGATGTGGGCGATTTCGCGCGGGTCCATGTCGAGGCCGCCGAGCCGCGCGCCGCCGCTCTCGGGCACCACCCGCCCGCGGAGGCAGCGCGCGAGTGACTCGGGCTGCTCGCGGATTTCCTTGAGCATGTGGTGCGAGTAGTCGCCGCGGCCGTCGTCGGCCCACTCCTCGCCGAGCACCTCCACTACCCGCGAGACGTCGCTGCCATCAAGTCGCGACAGGGTCCAGCCTTCCTGGTCGATCCGCGCGATGTCGCGGTCTTCCAGGTAGACCACCTGGCGCGTGTAGGCGGCGAGGGCGTGCGGGTCGGAGGCGAGGAAGCTCTCCCCGTCGCCCTTGCCCACGACCAGCGGCGAGCCGTTGCGCGCCGCGACGATCAGGCCCGGGTGGGCGGCGAAGATGACGGCGATGCCGTAGGTGCCCTGCACGAGCAGCAGGGCCTTGCGGACGGCGTCGACCGGGTCGCCCGTGTAGAACTTGCTCACGAGGTGGACGAGCACCTCGGTGTCGGTTTCCGAGCGGAAGACGATGCCGTCGTCCTCCAGCCGCGCCCGGAGCACGGCGTGGTTCTCGATGATGCCGTTGTGCGCCAGCGCGATGCGATTCGTAGAGTCCGCGTGCGGGTGCGCGTTCTGCTCGGTCACGCCGCCGTGCGTGGCCCAGCGGGTGTGACCGATGCCGGTGTGACCGGGCATGTCGGCGGGAATGGCGGCGGCGAGGTTCTGGACGAAGCCCACTCGCCGCACGACTTGCACGCGGTCCTGGTCGAGGGTGGCCACGCCGGCCGAGTCGTACCCGCGGTACTCGAGGCGTCTCAGGCCGTCAAGCAGCAGTGGCGTCGCGCGCTTCTCACCAACGTATCCAACGATGCCGCACATGATCGCTCCCGGACCCAGTCCCTAATCTGGGACCGTGGGCTCGGTGCGGAGCAGTAGCAACCCTCGCGCCACGGGGTGAGTCCCGGGCAGCACGGCCCTTCATCGGCCGAGCGCCACGCGGAGGGTCGACCAGGCTTCCTCGGTGAGCCAGCGAGAGGGATCGCCGCCCGCCCCGGCGATCTCCTTCATCAGCGAGGACGACACGAAGGCCAGCGCGGGATCGGTGGCCACGAACACCGTCTCGATGCCCGGCGCCATCGCCCGGTTGGCGAGTGCGATCGGCAGCTCGAAGCCGAGGTCGGTCCCGTCGCGCAGGCCACGGAGGATGGCGCAGGCGCCTACTCGTCGAGCCAGGTCGACGGTCAGGCCCTCGTAGGCCGCTATCTCCACGCCCGGGTCGCGACCGAACGCGGATCGAGCAACGGCGACGCGCGTGTCGAGGTCGAGCAGGCGCTTTTTCGCCGGGTTGTGACCCACCGCCACGATGACGCGATCGAAGAGCGCCCGTCCTCGGCGCACGATATCGACGTGCCCGAGGGTGAGCGGGTCGAAGGTGCCCGCGAAGACGGCCGTGCGCATCGATCACAGCCTACCACGAGGCTAGTGATCCTCCTTCATGGAGGGCGTGCCGCCCGGGGCAGCCTCCTCGTCCTCGTCGTCTTTCTCCTTGTCACTGAGGCCGGCTCCGAAGGCCGCCTCGTCCTCGAGGACCTGCTCCTGGTCGCTCGTCGGCCTGGGGAACAGTCGCTCGCGGTCGCTGCGCACGCCAAGCACGGCGCTGGCGAACTCTTGCTCTTCCTCGGTGGCCTCGGCTCCGGGACGACGCAAGTCCCACACGCTGGAGTACTGGTCGGAGTAGTACGGCTTGCCCAGGTAGGCCTCCAGCCGCATCGCCGTGGTGCGCGCCGTGTCGAAGCCGTTGGTGCGCATCTGCAGTTCGGAGTCGAACCAGATCCAGCGCACCCATTGCTTGAGCGCGTCGACGTCGGCCCGCGTCCACGGGCTCGCGCCGTCGTCGGAGTTGGCCACCAGGGCCGCGAAGAAAGGATTGCTCGCGATGCGCGCCGAGTACTCAGTCGTGCGGATGCGGGGCTCGTGGTCGCCCATGCCGCCCACCATGGGTTGCCGGTGGTACATCTGCTGCATCAACACCGAGTCGACCGACTGGACCGGCACCGTCAGGATGGGCCCCGGGTGGGTGCGGACGATCACGCTCGCGGGCATCTCGCTGGCGTCGAAGGGCGACAGGGGAAGGGTCCGGTCGGATCGCCGCTCGGAAAGGCCGGTGAGCACCAGCAGTATGGGCAGCCAGCGCGAGCGCGTGCGGGCGAAGGTGAACAGGAAGCTGCAGGCCAGCAGGCAGTTGACCACCGACCAGATCCGCTCGGGGAAGTTGAGCCTCGTGATGAAGCTGCTGTGCTCGTAGAGCCAGATGTAGGGCACGTTGTCGATGAGCATGTCGCTGGTGCCGAAGCGCAGGCCGAGGCTAAACCAGATCCCGATCATCGTGCCCAGGAGGATCCACGCCCGCCGCAGCGTGCCCATCGCCAGCACCACGGCCAGCACCGTCGTGAGGTCGTCGCTGCGCTCGAACAGGTTGCCGAACCGGTGCGCCGCGTCGACGTAGAGCATCGCCTCCCCCACCGGCTCGGCGAGGCCCGGTACATTCCCCATCGTGAGCGAGTAGACGATGGGGGCCGCCAGCGGGCTCGCCACCATCACTGAGATCAGCAAGGCGATGGCCAACTTCTTGACGCCTTCCAGCCCGTCGCGCACCAGCCTCGCTAGGCCCAGCGGTGCGAGGGCCAGCGCGAGGAAGGGTGCGGAGTACCAGTACACCAAGGCCGCGAGGCCGGTCCAGATGCCAAGCAATATTGCGTCACGACTATCGCGGAATCGCACCAGCGCGAGCACCGCGGGGGGCACGAACCACAGCATCGCCTGCGTGGGACGGCCGCCCTGGAGTTCCTGGAGGACGTAGCCGTTGGACATCCACCAGCCTGCCACGCCCCAGTGGAGGTAGGGCCGCTGCGGCGCGAGGTAGCGCGCCAGCGGCAAGAAGCTGAAGCCATTGCCCAGGATGATGAGCACGGCGGTGATCATCATCCCTCGCTGGGGGCCGAAGGCCAGCTGGAAGGGGATGGAGATGATGGCGTCGACGACATTGCTGCCGTTGCGCGCCATGAGGTCGACGCCTTCCGGGTAGTACATCCGCGTGGTATGTGCGGGAAAATTACCTGATAGTACCTCGTTCTTTACCCAGTCGTACATCCAAAGGGTGCCGCCGGGGTCGACGCCGACCCCGAACACCGGCGCGGGCGTGAGGAAGGCCGGGTCGAAGAAGATCGCGACGACGATGAGCGCGAACATGGCGACGCCCACGGCTCGCGCGCGGCCAGCCTCGGTGCTCATCCGCCGGCCTTCCTAGCCGCGGCTGGGGAGAACGAGGCTGGCGGCGACGGGCAGGGGCAGGCCGGCGGCGCGCACCACCTGGACCCGCTGCGCCGCGCAGGCGCCGCGCAGCAGCGCGTGAGCGACGGTGACGACGCCCCGGGACTCCAGCGGCTCGAGCCAGGTACCCCGCACCCAGTCGTTGAATAGGCCCATCGCCGGGCCGCACCACACCTGGTAGTCGCGCTTGCGGCTCTCCTCGCCCATGCGCGCCCACCGCGACGACATCCCGAGGTACCAGCGAAAACAGAGCGCCATCCGGTGCCGTGGCTCGCGGGCGGCACGCTCCACCTCGCGCCGGTCGCGGGCCTGCCAGTAGCGCTCGGTCTCCGCCCACACCTCGGCGAGGGGGCGCTGGAAGATCTGCTTCTCGATCTTCTGCCGGTCGGCGTCGGGGATGGCGTCGAGGCCATCGTGGGCCTTGTAGAGCTCGTAGAGGCGCGCCGCCCGCTGCGCGTACATGGTGCCTCGCGACAAGACCTGGACCTGGGCGCCAATCTCGAACATGTCGGGCGCCGGGCCCTCGGTCACGTCGGAGAAGGCCGCGGACAGGAGCATCTGTTTGACGGCGACCGAGGTAGCCGCCTCGGGCGTGGCCTGGTTGACCGAGCCGGTCATCACGTAGTCCGCGCCCAGCTGGAGGGCGGCCGCGAGCGACCAGGGGTCGCCGATGCCCCCCGCCGCACCCACCCGGGGACGATTCGCGTAGCCGAGCTCGGCGGCAACGCGATCGGCGAGGCGACGGACGATCGGGATGAGCACCGGCAGGGGCCGCCGATCCGTGTGCCCGCCGCTGTCGGCCTCGGCGGTGATGTCGTCGGCCATGGGCACCCGGCGGGCCAGCGCCGCCTGCGCCTCGCTCAGCTTACCGGCGGCGACGAGGTCGGCCACCAGCTTCTCTGGCGCGGGGCGTAGGAAGGGCTCTGCAACCTCCGGTCGCGACACCTTTGCCGCCAGCCGGTTGGGCACCACGATGCTCCCCCCGTCCTCGTGGATGCCGCTGAGCCGGTAGCGCACCACGGCCGGCGTGAGCTGCATGAAGGCGCTGGCATCGACGTCGTGGACGCCGTGGGCGAGAAGGAGGTCGACGGTCTTCTCCTCCACCGCGGGCTCCTCCGGGTTGTGCAGGAGGTTGCAGCCGTAGGGCAGGCCCGCGCAGCGCGTGGAGAGCTCGCCCAGCGCCTTCTCGACGGCCTCGATGGGCAGGCCCCCCGAGCCGAAGAAGCCCAGGAGCCCCGCGCCGCCCAGCGCGGACACGAGCTCCACGCCCGCGATGCCGCCGGCCATCGCTCCTGCCGCGTAGGCGGCGCGCACGCCGTGAACCGCGCGGAAGGCTCCCGAGCCGAGCGTCTCGGGGAAGATCGCGGGCACCACCAGCGCCGCCGGTCCCAGCGGCGCGCCCTCGAACCAGGCGCCCTCGCGGTAGTGGATGGCCCGGGTCGCGTCGTGCAGCGCCTCGGCGAGGTCGGTGACGGGCACCTCCAGCGGGATGTCCTGGTCGGCTACCTCGCCGCTGCGCCAGCGCGTGCGCACGCGGGCGAGCCCGTAGAGGCTTCGCTCCACCGAGACGCACACCTCGGCGTCTTCCAGTTCCACGCGCTCGACATCGTCGGCCAGCAGCGCCGCGAGACTCCCCGGGCCGCCACGCTCGAGGGCGCGCGCGAGGCCGGTGCCCTCGCCCGGGGCCTCGTCGACGCGCCCGCCGCGCCAGGTTCGGGTGCTGCTCGCAGCGAGACGAAGGTCCATGCGTCAGGGCTCCAGGTCGCGCGCCTTATCGCGCTGGCGCATCGTCGTGAGACTCGGTGTGCTCCTCGCCGCCGCGGCCGCCGAGGATGGGCACGACCCCGAGCGCCGCGAGCCAGCCGAGCACCGCGGCCAGGGCGACCACCACCAGGATCGCGGCGTAGGCGTTGGCAACCGTCTCCGCCCGCTCGGCGCGCTGCCAGGCCTCGCCCAGCGAGCGAGCGAGACGCGCCCGCTCTCGGGCGTCGGTCTCCAGGTGCGCCTCGAGGTCGGAGATGCCGAGGCGAAGGGCAACCTCGGCGGGGGAGGGGAGGGATGCCCCCTCGATGCCGCGAGCGCGCAGCCACTCGCGCACCGGCTCCGCCAGCGGGTGACGCCCGAAACGCGCGAGGGCGGTCGCGACAGCGGCAGCGTCTTCGGCGGCGAGCGCGTCGAAAAGCTCGATGCTGCCGCGCGCGTCGCGCACGCGATCGATGGCATCCAGCAGGGCCTCGGTGTCGCTCACCCGCGCACCACGATCGAGGTCCAACCAGGCCAGCGCCGGTCGAGCAAGGTGCCCCGGCGCGGCTCCAACTCGGCGGGCTCGCACAGCTCGATCCAGCGTGCCGAGAAGGCCACGGGGGGCTGGATGTCCATCGCCGCGAGGTCGTGGCGTTCGCCGCATCGGCAGATCAGCACGCGCGGACCGCCCTCGCGCCAGGCCTGCACCGCCCGGGCAAAGGGCCTCGCCGCCGCCTCGCTCGTCACCGGGCAATACACGTGGAAGCCGCCCTGCTCGTTGGCGAGGAGAAATTCTCGGTCTCCATCGTGAGCGCGAACATGCTTGACATCGCCACACAGCTCGACTGGATCGAGACCGTTGAGCGCTTCCCGGGCCGACACCCCGCCCTCGCGCCCCGGTACGATGACGACGCGAAGGCGATGCGTGGCGCGCGGTGGCATGTCCCCGGGCTAACTCCGCCGCATGTCGCACTCCGCCTTTCGCCCCCACCCCTGGCACGGGTTGACGCCGGGCGACCGCGCGCCCGAGGTCGTCACCGCCTACATCGAGATCACCCCGTCTTCTCCCGTGAAGTACGAGGTCGACAAGGCCTCCGGTTTCCTGGTGGTCGATCGTCCGCAGCGTTTCTCGGCGCTGCCGCCCACCCTCTACGGCTTCGTCCCCCAGACTTACTGCGGCGCCAAGATCGCGGCGCTCGCGGGCGCCGAGCGTGGCGACGGCGACCCCCTCGACATCTGCGTGGTCTCCGAGCGACCCATCGACCGGTCCGACATCATCCTCCGCGCCCGCGTCATCGGCGGCTTCCTGATGCTGGACAAGGGCGAGGCCGACGACAAGATCGTGGCGGTGCTCGTCGACGACCCCGTGTTCGGCGAGGTGACGGCGTTGCCCCCGGCGCTGATGGCGCGGCTGCGCCACTACTTCGAGACCTACAAGCTCGAGCCGGGCAAGAACCCGGTTCGCATCGACAGCGAGTACGGCGCCGAGCGGGCCTACGAGGTAGTCCGGGCCGCGATGCGTGACTACGCCGACTCGTTCAGCTCCGCGCCGTAGATCCGGTAGGTCTTGTAGATCTTGCCGCCCATCTTCTCGATGGCGGAGCGCATCTTGTGGTTGTCTTCCAGCACCCAGGAGCACTCGGCGCCCTTGATGCCCGCCTCGCGCCCGGCGTCCCAGGTGCGCTGGTAGAGAGGCGCCCCGAGCGGAAGGTTCTGGTACTTCTGTCGAACCCCAAGCGTAAACACTCGGATTTGATCGATTTTGGCCGGTCGCGTGAGCCAGTGCCACCAGCCGAAGGGAAAGATGGAGCCGTTCATTGGCTTCACCACCTGGTTGAAGTCGGGCAAGGTGAGCGAGAAGGCGGCGGGCTCGTCGTTCACGAAGGCCAGGTAGCAGTAGCGCCCGTCGACCATCGGCTTGAGTCCGGCCGCCACCTTGTCGAATTCCTTGTCGGTCAGGCGCACGAAACCCCAGTTGTCCGCCCAGGCGTCGTTGTAGATCTGCTTGCAGAGCGCCACTTCCTCGTCGAACTTCTTCGTGTCCACGCGGCGGATCGTCACCTCGGGGTGGCGTCGGAGAAAACGCTCGGAAACGGCCGAGATCTTCTCGGGGATGGGGCCGTCGTTCGCCAGCCAGTAGGCGTAGAGGTCTTTCTCCTTCCCGAGCCCCGCCGCCTCGTAGTGCGCCATGTAGTACGCCGGGTTCCACACCATCATCACCAGCGGGTCGCTGTCGAAGCCACCGACGAGGAGCGCGCACTCGTGGTTGGTGTTGAAGTTGAACGGGCCCAGCGCGCGCTTCATGCCCCGGGCGCGCAACCAGGCGAGGGCGGTGTCGATGAGCGCCTTGGACACCTCGCGGTCGTCGATGAACTCTAGGAAGCCGAAGAAGCCGACGTCGGGGTTGGCCTCCTGGTAGCCGCAGTCGAGCTGCGCCGACACGGTGCCTACCGCCTCGCCGTCCTTGTAGGCGATGAAACACTGGAGATCCGCGAGCCCGAAGTACGGGTTCTTGGCGGGGTCCAAGAACTCCTTCCGCTCGAAACGCAGGGGCGGCACCCAGTGGGGGGCGTCCTTGTAGATCGTCCACCAGACGTCGATGAAGGCCCCGGCGTCGCGGGGGAGGCTGATCGGGCGCACTTCCACGGCCATGACGACTCCGCGGCCGGGGAGCTAACCCACCAGTCGAGTCTCCTCTCGGGCGGCGAGGGCGTCGAAGAAGCGCTCGGTGTGGCCGACGGCCTCGTCGATGCTCTGGCTGTGGAGGAAGGCCACGCGCAGGTCGGAGCCGTAGGGCAGGCCGTGGGTGAAGTAGTTCGCGATCTTCTTCATCCGCCCGAGGGTGCCGCGATCGTTGCGGAACTCGCCGCGGATCGCCTCGAAGTAGGCGAGGAGAACGCGCCGCTTCTCCTGGGCGTCGACCGTCACCGGGGGTAGGCCGAGCAGGTCGGCCCGCACTTGCTGGAACACCCAGGGGTTCTTGATGGCGCCGCGGCCGATCATCACCCCGTCCACGCCGGTGTCGTGGAGCATCGCCCGCGCCGAGGCCGCGTCGACCACGTCGCCGTTGCCCACCACCGGGATGCGCACGCGGCGCTTGGCCTCGGCGATCTTGTCGACGGCACGCGTGCCCGCGTAGAGGTCGGCGCGGGTACGCCAGTGGATGGTGATCGCCTCTACACCCTCGTCCTCGCACATGGCGGCGATGTCGGGCGCGTTGCGATGCCCGGCGTCGAAGCCGGACCGCATCTTCACGGTGAGCGGAATCGTGATCGCGGCGCGCACGGAGCGGACGATCTGCCGGGCGAGGTCGGGCTCGCGGAGGAGCGAGCTACCCCCGGAGTGCGCGCACACCTTCTTCGAGGGGCAGCCGAAGTTGAGGTCGACGATGTCGGCCCCGGCGGCCTCGATCACCCGCGCCGCCTCGGCCATCGCCTCGGGCACCCGCCCGTAGATCTGCACCGCCACCGGGTGCTCGTCGGGATCGAAGCGCGCCATCAGCTCGGCCTTTTCCACCCCTCGGCGCAGGGCCTCGCTCGCGACGAACTCGGTGACGGTCAGCCCCACGCCGCCAATGCTCCGCACGAGGCGCCGGAAGGTGAGGTCGGTGACGCCCTCCATCGGCGCGAGCACGAGGTTGGGCTCGATGCGCAGGTGGCGGATCTGGTAGTGCGTCGGGAACACGGTGCGGATTTGCCCCCGCCGGGCGCCGCCGTCAAGGATAGCCGCGCGCCTCATGCGCAATAAAGCACAGGTCGTCACCGCTAGCGGCGACCCCGATCCTCGCCCGGTGCCGCGCGGCTGGCGCCTCACCACCTTCCCCGACGGCAAGACCCAGCTCGCGGTGTCGGTGCCCGCCGAGGAGCGCCCCGCGCTCTTCGAGGCGCTGGCGCGCGCGCTCAGCGGCAAGCTTGGCGTGCTCTACGTGCGACTCACCGATCGCCAGACCGGGCAGCTGCCCAAGCCTGAGCGCCGGGTGGCGATGCACCTCGACCCGGCGAGGGCGCTGGCTGCTCTCCGGTCGCGCGCCACGCTGGTGCACGAGGACGGTCGCCACCAGCTGTGGCTGCGAGGCGAGCTCGGCGAGCAACTGGTCCTCGACGAGCTCGGCATGATCTACTGCTACCCGGACGACCCCGCCTTCCGCGATGTCCTGGTCGGCCTCCCCGAGACCCCGGGGCCCATGCTCTGCGACGAGGAGCACTTCCCCTACGTGAAGGTCAACTTCCTCGCCGAGGCCGACGCCGAGGAGCGCTCCCTCTGGGAAGAACTCCACATGATCAAGTGGGGCCCCTGATCACTCCGCGAAATCGACCGCCAGCTCCACCGTGTTCGGCGTGTCGGTGAGCCAGTTCGCCACGTAGGGTGGCTGGTCGACGAAGGCCACCACGTCGGTGCCCTCCACCGGGTCGTCGACGATGGCCACGATCCATCGCCCGTCGCCGTCGACACGAACGCTGCGGTAGGTCGTCCCCGGGTTGCCGACGTGCAAGGTCGCGTCGCCGGTGCCGTCGATGTAGGCCACGTGGAGCTCGTCGCCCGAGCTGTACACCACTCGGTCGCTCCCGGTGACGGCCCAGACCCGGTCGTCGATGCCCGCGAGGTCGTACCAGTCGAGCAGTCCCGAGCCGTCGATGGCGGCGAGTCGAATCGCGCCGTCGCAGCTCACCGCGACCGTGTCGCTGTCCCAGAACACCGGGTAGGCGCAGTCGCCGTCCGCGATGGTCGTGGCAGCGCGCGCGCCCGAGGCGGGGCTCACCTCGATGGCGTTGTCCTTGCGGGTGGAGGCCACCCAGAGAGAGTCGGCGCTCCACGAGAGGCCATCAGGCTCGGTGCCGGCGCTGCTCGAGATGTCGCGAAGCTTGTTACCCTCGACGTCGTAGAGGGAAATGACGGGGTTGGCGGCGCCGTAGCCCTGGAGGGCCACCATGCTGCCGTCGGGCGACACGCGCGCGCTCGACCAGAGGCCCGACACGAAGCTGTCGAAGTCGTCGCCGTAGAGGTCGGAAACGAAGGCCAACGTGCTGTAGTGGACCGACACCTGGATCTCGGCCTCGGGCGACACGTCCATCGTCGTGAGGTCGGACTGCCAGCCGTCGTCGACCTCGAGGAGCGTGTCGATGTCGCCGTCGCCGGAGAGGTACCAGAGCGTCTCGTCGTCGCCGATGACGACGTCGGGCGGGTTGCCGGCGTCCATGAAGAGGGTCACGTCGGCACAAGTGCCGTCGCTGCCGGGGTCGTCGAAGGACTGCATCGGGTAGCCTTCGGCCCAGACCGCGGCGCTGCCCTCGCCACCCGTGGCGAGGGTGAAGATCCCGTCGGCGTCGGTGGCGGTGGTGTCCCAGCTCGAGCTCGCGACGCGCACGCCCGCGGCGGGGTTGCCGTCCTCGTCGTACACCACGCCCGCCGCGCAGCCGGTGCCGCCCACCTGGAGGCTCGGCCCCTCCAGGCATGTGCCACCGTAGCAGGAGCCGCCCTGCGCCTCGACGTCGACGCTTGCGCTCGCGCTGACCGCCTGAGCGCCGCGCATCACGGTCGCGATGAGCGACAGGTCGCCATCGGGGCTGTCGACACAGGCCATGCCGTCGGGACCGGTGACGACGTCGTAGGTGCCACCCGCGATCCCCGCGCTCGCGACGCTGGCCCCGGCGGCGTCGGTCACATCCGCCATCACGCACTGCGTCGCCAGTTGCAGGTTCCCCAGGCGGGCGCAGTTGTCGGCCTCGGGGGTGCTGCCGGAGGTGGCCGAGAAGGGCTTGACCATGCCGCCGGGGCCGTGGAGTTCGAGGTCGACCCCGGGAGGCGCCCAGAAGAGGATCTCGGCGTCGGTGTCGCTCCAGGTCGGATCGCCGATCTGGTAGCGGAAGGGCGTGGGACCGGGCCGGCTGCCGTCGAGCGCGTAGAGATTGCCCATCACGCAGCCGGCCGAGGCGAGCGCGACGTTGCCGATGTCGTTGCACTCCTCCAAGTAGCGGCCGTCGCCGCTGCCGTAGCCACTGGCGGTGCCCATGCGCAGCGCGGTGCCGTCGGGGGCCTCGGCGAGGATCTCGACGCCGAGGCTCGACGCGGGCAAATAAAAGCGGCCATCGGCGGCGCTCTCGGTGTCGCTGATCCACGTGCCGATGCCTTGCGACACGGGCCGGAGGTAGGCGCGGACCGTGGCGCCCTCGACGGCGGCTCCGTCGCCGTCGACCACTTGCCCGGTCACGCAACCGCCGCTGTCCTGCACGCCCACGGCGTAGCTTCCGCCCGCGGTCACCTCGAAGCTCGCGACGCTGTCGGTGCCGCTGGCGCTGATGGTGGCGGTGCCCACGGCGCTCCAGCCGCAGTCCTGCGCGACGAAGACGGTGGCGGCACCGCCGGGGTTGTCGACCGCGAGCGGCAACTTCACCGCCACCGCCACGGACGGCGCCAGCTCGCCATCGACGCCCTCGAAGGCGATGTCGGCGGCGGCGTAGACTGCGGTCACCGACCCGTCGGCGCCGAGTACCCCCGTCGGCGCGGCGCTCATGCCGAGGTTCTCGATGTCCACCACGTCGAATCGCGCGCGCGCCATGCCCACCGTGCCGAGCGCCAGCGCGGGGATGGCGAGCTGGGCCTTGCCGCGGGTGAGCGTCGCGCCCGCCTCGATGTCCACCGCCTCGGGCAGCCCGGTGGCGTAGGCTCCAAGGATCGCGCGACGGGCGCTGCCCCAGGTGCGCGCACACGAGGCTCCCCCGCCGGTGGTGGCGTAGGCGGAGAGCGTGCCCCCCTCGGCTGGCAGGGAGATCTCGAAGCGACCCTCGTCATCAGCCACCACGTAGGTGGCGCCGTTGTGTACGCGGGCGCCGGCGAGGGCGAGCCCGTGGGCGTCGATGACCCACCCGGTGACGAGGGCGTCGACCTCGGCGTCGGCAGTGTCGGCGCTGGTGTCGGCGCCGCCGTCGGCGCCCGAGTCGGTGGCGAGGCCGTCTTCGCCGCCGTCGAAGGTGGCGGAGCAGGCGGTTGCGAGGAGGAGCAAGAGCGAACGCATGGCGGCGTGGACTATACGACGAAGCCCGCGCGCCCGTGCGTCAAGGCTTCAGGGTGAGCGATCGCTTGCCGCCCTGGCAGTTCACGTTCTGGCGCGCGTCGGAGGCGCACTCGAGCGCGAGACCGTCGTCGCCCACCTCGATGTCGGCCTTGACCGCGGGACGACCGACGATCTTGATCGTCAGAGTGTAGTTTCCGGGGACCACCTGGCCGTCGAGGTCGCCGCGCGACTCGGCCGCCGGCGCGTCGCCGGACCAGACTTTGATCCACTGGGCGGGCTCGCCGGTCACGCGCACGCTGATGGGCGCTGCGGCTTCGCTGGTGGCCGGGGGCGGGGTTTCAACCGGTGGGCCGGTCGCGTCGCCGGCAGGCGGTACCTCGACGGCCGGTGGCGCATCGCCGGGGCGCGACGCGAACCACCACATGGCGGCGCCTGCGCCCACCAGCACCACCACGGCAAGGGCGATCACGATGACGAGGCCGGCGCCCACCGCGATCGCGGCGCCGGTGCCCCCCTCCGCCTCGGCCTCGTCGCTGGGCGTGGCGCGGGCGGGTGCGCGGGCCTCGGGGCGCGGTGGTGGCGCGTACACCACCGTGTCGGGAGGGTC
>VGRE01000101.1 GCA_016875435.1 Deltaproteobacteria bacterium
CACCGCCGCGTCGCCGAGGGCGCCGACCTCCTCCGGGCCCATCGCCATCGTGCGCAGGCCCATGCGCGAGGCGGCCGCCTCGACCGCGAGCCGCGCGTAGGGCCGGGGCGCCGCCGACAGGAGCGCCAAGGCGCCCCTCGCCTCCCCGGAGAACCGCGCCCCCACCGCGCTCATCGAGGCGCGGAGCTCCAGGTCGGCGAGTTCGGCACTGCCCAGGTTGGCCAGCGAGAGAATGGACCGCTGCATGGCGACTCCCGCCGCCGATTAGCGCGCGGGCCCGCGCCCCGCACCGGATAGGTCGCCGGCTTGCAACGACTTCGCGCCCTGATTGCCGACCTGCGGGTGGCCGAGCACCTCCCTGGGCTCGGCCCCCTCTGGCTGATCGCGGCGTGCTGGCTCGTCGACCAGCGCCTCCTGCCGCGGCTCGAGAAACTGCGACCGGTCGCGTACTGCGCCGTCTTTTTCGCGATGGGCCTCGCCGGCTTCGTGCTCCTCGCGCCCACCCGCCTCCGCCTCCCGGCGCGGGTGCTGGCCCTGTTCGCGATGGCGGTGGCCGCCGCCCCCTACCTGCGGGGCGCGGTGCTCGGCCTGCCCCGCAGCTGGGCGCTGGACAACCCGGATCTCGTGCTCTACCCGGCGCTCGCCGCCTCGCTGCTCGCCGTGGGGGCGGCCGTCACTGGCGGCTTCGACGCCGAGGCCCACGGCATCGGCCGGGGAGACTGGCGCTGGTGGGGCCCGCGCGTGGGCGCGCTTGTCGCCGTGGTGGTGGGCTTCGGCGTCCTCGCCGTGCTCAGCATTCCACAACTACGGGAATACTACCCGGCAGATCGCGATGCAAGGCGCGACCTCGGCGCCCTCTTCGTGGCGCAGGCGGGGCGCGGCCTCTACCTGCTCGTGGAGGAGTTCTTCTGGCACGGGCTCGCGCTGTTTGCCCTCGCGCGCACCCACGGGCCCCGCGCAGCGGTGTGGATCACGAGCTTCCTGTACTTCGCCACCCACCACAGCAAGCCGGAGCTGGAGATGGCCTCGTCGCTCCTCGGCGCGCTGCTCCTGGGCGTGGGCTGCCTTCGCGCCCGCAGTTTCTGGCCGGCCTTCCTGCTCCACTGGCCCCTGAACATCACCGTGGATCTCACCGCGTTCTTCCTGATGGGCCCGAGAACCGACTAGCGAACCTCGACCACGGTCATCATCCCGTGGTCCTCGTGGCCCAGGAGGTGACAGTGCAGGGCCCAGCTCCCCGGGTTGTCGGCGAGCAGGCGCATGCGCACGGTGGCGCGGATCGGGATGTCGAAGGTGTCGCCCCAGGTCGCGACGGCGGGCGGCACGCCGTTGACCGAGAGCAACTCGAGCGCGAAGCCGTGGAGGTGGAAGGGATGGGCGGTGCTGCTCAAGTTGCGCGCCTCCACGATGTACTCGGCCCCGAGCGCGAGGACGGCCGGGGTGACGTCGGGCCAGGCCTCCCCGTTGATGAGCCAGTCTTCTCCGGCTGCGCCCCCCTGGAAGGTGTACACGAGGTCGGCGTGGGCCGGTTCGGCCGTGGGCGGGGCGCCCGCGAAGGCGAAGTCCAGGGGCTCCGCCGTGCTGCCCTCGTCGATCACGTGCAGGAGCACGACCGGGTCGCCATACGCGGCGCCGCCCCAGGCCGTCCACATCGCCGTGGTCACCTCGTGGTCGCCGCTCCCGGCGCCGATCTCGACCTCAGCACGCTGGCCGGGGGCGAGGAGCAGGTCGTCGACGACGCCCTCGGCGCCGAGGAGGCCTTGCTCGCCAGCCACCAGCCGCGCGCCGGGCCAGTCGAGCGACAGGTAGGCCGTGTTCGAGGCGTTGAGCAGCCTCGCCCGGGCGCGCTCGCCTGCCGCCAGCCGAAAGGTGGGCGCCACCTGCCCGTTCACGAGCCACGTGGTGTCGCGCGGGTTGGGCAAGGCGTGGTGGTGCGCCTCGTCGTCGCGCGCGGCGTCGGCGTCGAGCTCGCCCGCCGCGTCGAACACGAGGACGAGGTCGCGCTCGGCGACGGGCTCGGCGGGGTCGCCCACCACGAGGACGCCGTACAGCCCGAGGTCCACCTGTCGCGACACGTCGACATGTGGGTGGTACCAGAAGGTGCCGGCGCGGCTGGCGGTGAAGCGGTACTGGAAGCTCGAACCCGGGTCCACGGGATCGACGACGAAGCTCACGCCGTCCATCTCATTGGGCACCGCCATGCCGTGCCAGTGGATCGTGGTGCTGTCGTCGAGCTGGTTGACGAGGTGGACCTCGATGGTATCGCCCACGATCGCCCGCAGCGTGGGACCGGGAGAGACGCCGTTGTAGCCGTAGCCCTCCTCCAGGCCACCGGCGACCAGCGTGACGGACAGGAGGCCGCCGGCGCTCGCGAACTCCTCGGGGAGGCGAAGCGCCTCATCGTCGCCCGCCCCGTCGCCGGCACCGCTGTCGCCGGTGAGCCTCGCGAGCTCGCCGCTGTCACCGGGTGACGGCGCGCAGCCGAGCAGCAGCATCATCGCCGCGCCTCGTCCATCACGCTGTCCGCCAGCGTCCAGCCGTAGGTGGCTGCCACCGCCCAGGGGTAGGCGCGGTGAACCAGCACCGCGTGGACCTCCGGGTCGTCACATGTCGCGACAAACATGTGCTCTGTTGTGAAGCTTTGCGTGGGTAGTATGCGGTTATCGCTCCGGACATCGACCGCCAGGTGATGCGGCACCATCTCGTTGCCCAGGGCATCGACGAGCACGCGCGCGAAGGCGAAGCCCGGTGTACCCATCAGGGGGCCGGCCTCGCTCCCGTCCTCTGGAAAACTCGCCGCGATCAGCACCGCGCGCTCCGCGCCCTCCGGCACGCCACCCCGTACGAGGGTGCCGTCGTCGCTGGCGCTGGTGACCACCGCGTCGCCCAGCCAACGCCACCGGGGCAAGCCCTTCTCTGCCACCGAGAATTGCCCATCGCCGAAGGGACCGTGACCCACGTAGTCGTAGTCGCCGTCGCGAGCGAAGAAGCGCACCACCATCCCGGGGCTCGCGCCGGGCAGGTCGAGCGGCTCGGTGGCGGCGTCGGAATACCCGAGGCTCCCGCCGAGGCTCGGCACCACGTCGCCGCCCGCGAAGTCGAGGAGCGCACCGCCGCAGGTGGCCTCGACGGCCAGCACGAGGTTCCTCATCGGCTCGCCGGTGGGCATCGCGTGCCCCGGCCCCGCGTTGGTCACCGTCACCTGCGCGGTCAGCACGCCGCCGTCGATCTCCTTGGCGATGTCGACCCAGGCCGCGAGGCCGAGCATTCCACCCTCGGGCTGTCGCGGGCCCCACCAGGCGTGCTGCCGGACGTCGCCCGGTGGCCGCTCCCAGCCAGACGCGACGCCCGGGATCGCGTCGATCTCGGTGTAGAGATCGCTGCTGTTGCCCGCCGACGACACCGGCGGCATGTGGCAACTCTGGCAGGGCGCCGAGGGGTTCATCGGCCCCTCCGACCACTCCTCGAAGGTGCTGTGGACGGGGATCGTCCCCGAGGGCCAGCGGGCGAGGTCGATCGCCCCGGCGATCGACCCCTGGTCGAGCTGGTGGCAGCCGCCACAGAAGGCGGCCTCGTGGAACTCTTCGCGCCAGGACGAGCCCATGTTGGGGTTGAGCACGTCGAGGTAGGGGCCAAAGGTGAGGGGCGCCCAGTCACCGAAGGCCGGGCTGCTGCTCGGCTCGCTGGGGCGGAGGACGCGCAGCCAGCCCGCCACCCCGGCGGCCTCGCCCTCGTGGACGCTCTCCACGTGGTGGCACACGTCGCAGTGCACGCCGTACTCGAACGCGAAGCCGGTGGCGTCGAGGAGATCGCGGCCGCCGATCTCGCCGTCGATGCCGGGGGCGTGGCAGTCGGCGCAGGCGCCGGTGGTGCCGGTGCTTGCCACGCTCGCCGCGACCACGCAGGCCGACAGCGCCTTGCCCGTCCCGGGCTCGGTGACGGCGCTCCACGTGCCGCTGCAGTCCACCTCCGCCACCCCCGAGGCCATGCCCTGGTACACGTCGTGTACCGCCGGGTTCTTGGCGGCGGTGCGGTGCGGGGAGTTCCACCAGGCCTCGTGGATGCTCAGGTGGCAGTGCGAGCACTGCGCGCTGGTGTTCAGCTCGCCGGGCGCGTCGCCCGGGTCGCGGAAGGTGTACGCCGCGTTGTCTCTGTCATCGAAACGGTCCAGCTCCACCTCGACGGTGTCAGGGGCGGGCCCCTCCAGCTCGGTGCCGCCGTTGCGGCACTCGGGGTGGCCCGCCACGACGTACTGGTCGCCCGCGATCGCTGGGTCGATGGTCACCACCACGGTGCCGTCGGCGCCCGTCGTCCAGGCCTCGCGCCCGCCGCCCTGCATCACCGTGGCGCCCGCGGTCGCGACGCCGTCCACCGTCACGCGCACGGTGATCGTGTAGGGGTCGAGACTCGGCGCGGTGTCGACGCTATCGACCTCGACCGACTCGGGTGACTTCGGCTCCGGCTCCGGCTCCGGCTCGCTGGGGCAGGCGAGGACCGCCGCTAGAAACAACCGTAGAAGCCCTGGCAGTCCGCGTTGCCGCCGGAGCCCACGGTGCCGCTTGGGACGGTGGCGAAGCCTGAGCCGGCGCCGGCGATGTCGTCGGGACTGTTACCGGTCCAGTCGCAGTTGGTGACGTCGAGGTTGCCGATCTGGTGCGAGAAGTAGGCACCGCCGCCCTCGCCCACCGAGGTGTTGTCGTACACCCCGCCATTCTCGCAGCTCACGTCGCCGCGCTGCACGAGGATGCCCGCGCCGGACACGTCGGCGGTGTTGTCGTAGACGTCGGTTTCCTCGAGGATGACGTCACCGTAGTTGTAGGCGGCCACGCCGCCGCCGTAGTCGGCGTCGTTGCCGGTGACGAGGCACTGGTAGAGCGTGACCTGCGAGACGGTGGCGTCGCTGGAGGCGAGCGACAGGACGCCGCCGCCGTACTGGTACGAGCCGGCCGTGGTGCCCACGCCGCCGGTGATGGTGAGCCCTTCCAGGTACACCACGCTCGAGGTGGCGTAGACCACGGTGCCGCTGATGCCGCCGCGCGAGAGGATCGTGTCGGTGGCCCCGTAGGGCGCGATGAGATCCACCGTCTCGGAAGACGCGACCACGCCCACGTACCAGGTGGCCGGGCACACGTAGTAGGTGCCCGCGTCGAGCGAGATGCTCACTGGGGCGGCCGCGGTGCCCGCCGCCCAGAAGCTGGTCTTGTCCGTCCAGGCCAGGGAGGCATCGACATAGCTGACCGTGCCCTCCTCGCTGGCCGCGGTCCAGGCGGCGTCGTCGCAGTCGTTCCGCTGCTCGTCACAGAGCTCGGGAGCCGCGGGGTACACGCCCTCGTCGGTGTCATCGCAGTCGCCGCCCGTCGTCACCGCGCCGCTGAAGGTCGAGCAAGACCCGGTGCTGTCGTCGCCGTAGCCGTCGTCGTCATCGTCGGCGTAGTAGTAGGTCATCCCCTCGTCGATGCTGCCATCGCAGTCCTCGTCGACACCGTCGCAGCTCTCCGGGGCCATGGGGTGAATCCCGTCGTCGCCATCGTCGCAGTCGTCGTCGTTGGCGGCACGGTAGTTGCCACTCTCGCTGCACCAGCACTGGCTGGCGGCGAGGCCGTAGCCGTCGTCATCGACATCGGTGTAGAAGGTGGTGCAGTTCGACCCGTTCTGCTCGTTGGTGACGCCGTCGCAGTCGTCGTCGTAGGTGGTGCTGCAACTCTCGTTGCTCGCGGCCGGGTTCACCGTGGCGCGGCTGTCGTCGCAGTCGTCGGTGGCGGTGGTGGTACCCTCGGCGGTGTACACCCCCTCGGCGTCGCAACGACACAGGCTGTCGGCGATGTCGCCGTAGCTGTCGGCGTCATCGTCGGCGAAGAACACGGTGCAGTCGGTGGCGTCGGTGTCGTTCTCGATGCCGTCGCAGTCCTGGTCGGCCGTGTCGGCGCAGGTTTCCTCGGCCCCGGGGTACACGTCAACACGCGCGTCGTCGCAGTCGTCAGCGCTGCCGAAACCGTAGGCGCTGCTGTCGTACCCGTCGCCGTCCTGGTCGTAGTCGCTGCCGCCGCCGCAGTTGCTGTCGACGCCGTCGTACCAGGTGTCGAGCGCGCCCACGTGGACGGCGCCGTCGGTGTCGTCGCAGTCCTGGCCCACCTGGCCGCCCTCGTCGGGGAAGTCGGCCGTCGACTGCCCGTCGCCGTCGGCGTCGAAGTCATCGTCGCCCGCGCAGTCGGCGTCGACGCCGTCGTAGGGCTCGTCGGCGGCAGCGGGGTACATCGCGCGCGCCTCCACGTCGTCGAAGCCGTTGATGGCCGCGGCCGGGGCCGCAGGGTCGTCGTTGCAGTCGCCGCCGCCGTAGTCGCTGGCGTCGTGACCATCGCCGTCCTGGTCGTAGTCGGACTGGCCGTCGCAGTTGCTGTCGACGCCGTCGTACCAGGTTTCCACCTCGTCGTTGGGGTAGCGCTCGGGGTCGAGGTCGTCGCAGTCGTTGCCGCCGTAGTCGGCGCTCGGGAATCCGTCCTGGTCCTGGTCGTAGTCGTCGGCGCCGTCGCAGTTGGCGTCGGTGCCGTCGTACCAGGCGTCGGTGGCGTCGGGATTGACGTTGTTGGGGACGATCGCCGCCGGGTTGTCCTGCGGATCGTCGTCGGCGTCGAGACAGTCGGTCCCCACCGAGCCGTCGCGCTGCTCGTGCCACATCGTGTCGAAACCGTCGAGATCCTGATCGAAGTCGCTGCTGCCGTCGCAATCGGAATCCACCGCGTCGTACCACACCTCCTCGGCGCCCGGGAACACCTCCTTGGCCAGCGGGTCGTAGAAACCGTCGAGGGCGTCGAACTCGGCGGGAACGGCGTCGGGATCGGGGTCGTCCCAGCAGTCGTCGCCCCCCATCGCGAGCGCGTCGTGACCGTCGAGATCCTTGTCGTTGTCGGAGAGCCCGTCGCAGTTCTCGTCGACGCCGTCGTAATAGGTCTCGTTGTTCTTGCCCGGGTAGATCTCCTCGCCGGTCATGCCGTTGGACGCCGCCTTCGACGGGTTGTCCCAGCAATCGCCTTCGGCCACCGTGAAGCCGTCGCCGTCGAGATCTTCAGAGTTCCACGTCGAGCCGCAGCCGACGAGGAGGAGGGCGGGGAGAAAACGCATCCCGCGTTCATATCCCAGCTTGCTCAGTACCCGCCGCCTCGCAGGAGGTAGGCCAGGCCCGCCCCACCCTCGCCCAGCGGCACGCCCACGGCAAAGTCGGCGGTGCCGTCGCCGTCGAGGTCGCCCAGGGCCGCCAGCGAGGCGGCGGCGCCATCGCCGCTGTCGGCGCCGGTGTAGAACGCCTGGGCAGAACCCAGCGCGTAGGTCGTGGAGCCGAAGGGCCCGAGGAAGACCGCCACGAGCCCCGCGTCGGTGCTGCTGCCGTCGTAGCCCGGAGCGGCGGCGACGATGTCTTCTCCGCCGTCGTTGTCGAAGTCGCCACATGCGAGCGCCGCGCCGAGCCCGTCGCCGGCGCCCCCGTCGAGACGCAGCCAGGAGCTGCTGGTGTCGAGGTCGCCGGTCGCGCTCCCGTCGAGGAGGAACACCGAGCCGGCGCCGGCGTCGTAGGCGGTGGAGCCGACGAGCAAGTCGTTGCGGCCGTCGCCGGTGAACTCGCCCACCGCGAGGGCGTCGCCGCCGAGACCGCCCCCGGCCAGGGTGCCGCCGACGCGGATGTCGGCGGCGGCGAGGGAGCTGGCGCCCAGGAAGGGGGCGTAGATCACGTACACCGCGCCGCCGTCGGCGCTGCCGCGGTCGGCGCCGGGGGCGCCCACGACGATGTCGCCGAGGCCGTCGCCGCTCAGATCGCGACCCGAGATCACCTGCCGTCCCGCCTCGTCGCCCGCCGACTCGCCGCGCCAGGTGGAGGTGGCCACCGAGCCCAGCGAGGCACCGCTCGACAACGACAGCGAGTTGATCACTAGCAGCGCGCCCGCGTCGGTGCCGCCGCTGTCGTAGCCGGGGACGCCCACCGCCAGTCCCTTCACGCCGTCGCCATCGGGGTCGCCGAGGTAGCCGCCCGCGCGGAAGGCCTCGTCGCCGGTGCTGTCGCCGCGCAGGTAAACGGAGGCGTCGCCGAGCGTGGCAAGGCCCGCTTGGCCGCCGAGGAACACGCCGCCCTCTCCGGTGCCACCCGCCCCGGGCGCGCCCACGAGGAAGTCGGTGCGGCCATCGCCGTCGACGTCGCCCACGCTGCCGAGCGCGTGGCCGAGCTCGTCTGCCGCGCTCCCCGCCACCACCTCGAGGCTGGCGTCGGCTTCCACGGTGCTTGGGGTGGGCCGGTACGCGATCAAGTAGGCGCTGCCGCCGCGGCTGTCGTCGGCGCCGACCATCATCTCCTCGTTGCCGTCGCCGTCGGTGTCGCCGGGGGCGCCCACGTGCGCGCCGAAGCCGAGGTCGGGACCCACCCACTGGTGCTGGAGCACGCCGAGATCGACCGTGCCCGACACCCCGCAGGCCCCCGGGTAATCGTCGCACCCGCCGTCGATGCCGTCCATGCACACCTCGGCCGTGCCCGGCGAGGCGCCACTGGAGCCGTCGTCGCAGTCGCCGCCATCGCCATGGGCGTAGGCGCCCTCTGCCCAGCACAGGCAGGCCAAGGTGCCCGGGTAGCCGTCGCCGTCGAGGTCGGCCCAGTAGGGGGAGCAGGCAGCCGCGCCCTCGTCGTTGGCGTTTCCGTCGCAGTCGTTGTCGATGCTGTCGGCGCAGGTTTCCTCGGCGCCTTCGTTGGCCGCCGCGGTGGTATCGTTGCAGTCGCCGGCGTTGTCGACGTAGCCTGTGGGGGCACTACAGGCGCCGATGCTGGCGCTCGGGTCGCCGTAGCCATCGTTGTCGACGTCGGCGTACCAGGCGAGCGCGTCGAGCACACTCGTGTCGCCGTCGTCGCAGTCGGTGGAGCTGCTGGCGCTGTACACGCCCACGCCCTCGCAGGCGCAGACGTAGGCGCTGCTGCCGTAGCCGTCGTAGTCCGCGTCGCGATACCAGTTCGTACAGCTGATGGCGTCGAGGTCGTTGGGGTCGCCGTCGCAGTCGTCGTCGTCGGCGGTGGTGCAGTCCTCCACGCCGTCGGGGCTCACCCCGGCGTTGCTGTCGTCGCAGTCGGTGGAGAGGCCCTCGGGGTAGGCGGCCGTGGGCATGCAGAGGCAGGCGCCCGCGCTGCCGCCGTGCCCGTCGCCGTCGGCATCGGCGTAGTAGGCGGTGCAGCCGAGAGCACCCTCGTCGTTGTCGTCGCCGTCGCAGTCCTCGTCGGCGCTGCTGCCGCAGTCCTCCTCGGCCAGCATCGACACGGCGGGATCGCGATCGTCGCAGTCGCCACCGCCCCAGTCGCTCGAGGGGTCGCCGTCGCCATCCTGGTCGAAGTCGTCGTCGCCCTGGCAGTCCTGGTCGAAGTCGTCGTACCAGGTTTCCTCGGCGAGCGAGGACACGCTGTCGTCGAGGTCGTCGCAGTCGCCACCGACGTTGCCATCGCGACCTGGGTACTCGGTGGTGGGGTCGCCGTCGCCGTCCTGGTCGAAGTCGTCGTCGCCGTTGCAGTCCTGGTCGACGCCGTCGTACCAGGTGTCGCTCGCGAAGCCATGGACCTCGTCGCTGGCGAGCTCGGGAAAGCCGTTGAGCGACTTCATCTCCTCGGGTCGATCCGACCCGTCGTCCCAGCAGTCGCCCGGGAGTTGATCCTCGAGGATCTCGTAGGCGTAGTTCTCGACCACGTACCCGTCGCCGTCCTGGTCGCCGTCGTTGCCGTCGCAGTTCTCGTCGTAGCCGTTGTACCAGATCTCCTGGGTGTCGTTCGGGTATCGGCTGGGATCGGTGTCGTCGCAGTCCTCGCAGGCGGGGAAATCGTCGCGGTCGGCGTCGAAGTCGCTGCCGCCCGAGCAATCGGCGTCGACACCGTCGTAGGGCTCGTCAGTGGCCCCGGGGTACACGTCGGCGGGGCCGAGGATGCCGATGGTCGCCTCCTCGCAGTCGTCTTCGAGGCTCGGCGGCGGCTGGCTCGGGTCGTCCCAGCAGTCGTCGCCGCCGCCCTCCACCGCCTGGTAGCCATCGCCATCGAGATCGTAGTCGCCATCGCCCGCGCAGTCGCTGTCGAGGCCGTCGTAGGGCACGTCGTCCGCCGTCGGGTAGACCGTGGCGAGGGCGTCGTCGCAGTCGCCAACGCGGTTGACGCTGTGCGCCACGTCGGCACAGCTCCGTGCTGGCTGGGAACCACCCCAGCCATCGCCGTCGGCGTCGACGTAGAGGCCGGACACGTCGCAAGTTTCCGCACGGCCGGCCCACTCCTCGTCAGTGACGAAGGTACACGCGGTGACCAAAGATAGGATCATCGGGGCGCCCTACGGGCACTCGCTGTTGGCGCTGCCGGGGGTGCCGTACTCCGCGGCCGAGGCCGAGTAGTCAGCGATAACGCCGGCGCCGGTGGAGGTACACCAGACGTCGTCGGTACCGTCGGTGTAGTCGTCGTTGTCGGCCTCGGCCGTGGTCCCGGTGGACACCGAGAGGTCGAGCTGGATGCTGCTCGTCGAGCTCTGCGGCCAGTCGTCAAGGCCATTTTCTTGCCACCAGAACACCTCGTCGAGGAACACGGCACCGGCCTCCACCGCGATGCCCCCGTTGTCGTCTCCCATCCGGGTGGTCGCGTCGTAGGCGGGGATGTCGTAGTCCGTCCACCGGTCGCCGTCGCTCGACGTGGCGCCGCTGGGGCAGATGAGCGCGTTGGAGAAGTTCCCGCTCGAGGCGCAGAACACGAAGTAGTCGTCGGCGGGAACGGTGTGCCCAGACTCCACCGTGAGCACGATCTCGTAGTCGCACGTGATCAGCGACGGATTGGGGTCGGCGATCGACGTGGCGCTATCGGAACAGAGCGTGATGGTGAAGTTGTCGAGGGTGACGTCGTAGCCGCTGGCGTTGTACACCTCGAACCAGTCGGCGGTGTAGGCGCTGCCGCCCACCATGTACTCGGTGATCACGAGATCGCCCGAGCCCATGCCGCCCTCGTCGACGAAGTCGTCGCAGTCGTTGTCGATGCCGTCGTTACCGACCAACGTGTCGCTCGCCCCCGGGTAGGCGGTGGCATCGCTGTCGTCGCAGTCGGTCGTGAGGTCGGTGCTGGTGCCCTCGTAGGCATCCGCGCAGTCGGTGTCCGTCGTGCTGGTGCGCGTGTCGCCGGTGGTGTCGAGGAAACCGTCGTTGTCGTCGTCGTCGTAGCAGGTCTCGTAGCCGTCGCAGTCCTCGTCGTCGCCGTTGCCGACGGTCTCGGTGGCGCCCGGGTAGTCGCCCGAGTCGCTGTCGTCGCAGTCGGTGGTGGGGTCGGAGTTGGTACCCTCGTAGGCGTCGCTGCAGTCGGTGTCGCTCGACGCCCGGGTGTCGCCCGAGTCGCTGTCGTCGCAGTCGGTGGTGGGGTCGGAGTTGGTACCCTCGTAGGCGTCGCTGCAGTCGGTGTCGCTCGACGCCCGGGTGTCGCCCGTGGTGTCGAGGTAACCGTCGTTGTCGTCGTCGTCGTAGCAGGTCTCGTAGCCGTCGCAGTCCTCGTCGTCGCCGTTGCCGACGGTCTCGGTGGCGCCCGGGTAGTCGCTCGAGGAGCTGTCGTCGCAGTCGGTCGACAGCGTGACGTCGTAGCTGCCACTGGTCGTGCAGGTACACTGTGACGACGTGGACAGGCCGTAGCCGTCGTTGTCGCCGTCGTAGTAGTAGGTGGTGCAGCCGGTGGCGCCCACGTCGTTGCTCGAGCTGTCGCAGTCGTCGTCGTAGCTGGTGGAGCAGGTCTCGGTGGCGCCGGGCTTGACGGCGGAGCGGGTGTCGTCGCAGTCGGTGCCGGCCACGACGGAGCCCGACACGGTGGCGTCGCCGTAGTTGTCGCCGTCGTCGTCGTTCATGCACGAGGAGGTGCTGTCGTTGCTGGCGGCGCCGGGGAAGGTGTCGGCGTCGGCATCGTCGCAGTCCGTCGTCGGGTCGGTGTTGGTGCCCTCGTAGGAATCCGCGCAGTCGTTGTCGGTCGAGGCGCGCGTGTCGCCGGTCGAGTCGAGGTAACCGTCGTTGTCGTCGTCGTCGTAGCAGGTTTCCCCGCCGGAGCAGTCGTCGTCGTCGCCGTTGCCCACGGTCTCGGTGGCGGCGGGGTTGTCGGCGGCGGAGGCGTCGTCGCAGTCGTCGTCGTTGGTGGCGTCGTAGTCGCCGGTGGCCGAGCAGGTACACTGGCTGGTGGTGGTGCCGTAGGTGTCGCCGTCGGCGTCGTAGTAGTAAGTGGTGCAGCCCACGGCGCCGGTATCGTTGGACGAACCGTCGCAATCGTCGTCGTAGCTGGTGCCGCAGGTCTCGGTGGCGCCGGGCTTGACGCCGCTGCGGCTGTCGTCGCAGTCGGTGCCGGCGGTGACCGGGCTGGCGGCGCTGCTGTCGCCGTAGTTGTCGCCGTCGGCGTCGGTCATGCACGAGGTGCTGCTGTCGTTGCTCGCGGCCCCAGGAAAGGTATTGTCGTCGCTGTCGTCGCAATCGGTGCTGTACGACGAGGTGTAGTCGCCCGCCGGGGAACACCAGCACTGGCTCGAGGTGGTGCCGTAGCCGTCGCTGTCGGTGTCGTAGTAGTAGGTCGTGCAGCCAGTGCCGTTGCGCTCGTTGGTGGATCCGTCGCAGTCGTCGTCGTAGCTGGTGGAGCAGGACTCGTTGCTCACCGCCGGGTTGACGGCGGAGCGGCTGTCGTCGCAGTCGTCGTCGTTGATGACGTCGTAGTTGCCGGTGGCGCTGCACCAGCACTGCGAGGTGGTGCTGCCGTAGCCGTCGTTGTCGGCGTCGAGGTAGTAGGTCGTGCAGCTGTCGCCGTCCTGCGTGTTGGTGACGCCGTCGCAGTCGTCGTCGTAGGTGGTCGTGCAGTCCTCGTTGCTGATGCCGGGGTTGACCTGCGCGCGGGTGTCGTCGCAGTCGGCGCTGCCCGAGGTGGTGCCGAGCTCGGTGTAGGTACCCTCGTCGGTGCAGAGGCAGCGGCTGTCGTCGATGTCGCCGTAGCTGTCGGCGTCGGCATCGTCGAAATACTCGACGCAGCCGATGGCATCGTCGTCGTTGGTGTTGCCGTCGTTGTCGCAGTCGTCGTCGTAGGTGGTGGAGCAGGCCTCTTGCCTGTCCGGGTTGACGGTGGCCTTGCTGTCGTCGCAGTCGTCGGCCCCGGCCACGCCGTAGCCCTCGGCGTCGTGACCGTCGCCGTCCTGGTCGTAGTCGCTCTCGCCGTCGCAGTTGCTGTCGACGCCGTCGTACCAGGCGTCGGCCGCCGTGCTGCTGATGGTGCCGTCCTCGTCGTCGCAGTCGGCCCCCGCAGGGTTGCTGTCGCGACTTGGGAGTTCGTCGGTTGGGTCGCCGTCGGCGTCCTGGTCGAAGTCGTCGTCGCCCGCGCAGTCCTGATCGACGCCGTCGTACCACACCTCGCTCTGCCCTGGATGCACCTCGTCGGCGTCGGGGTCGGCGAAGCCGTTGATCGCTTCCATCTCGTCGGGGCGGCTGCCCGGGTCGTCCCAGCAGTCGCCCTCGCCCTTGCCAGTGTGGATCCGTTCGGCCGGCTCGACGTAGCCCTCGACGAGGTAGTTGTCGCCGTCCTGGTCGGCGTCGTTGCCGTCGCAGTTCTCGTCGACGCCGTTGTACCAGATCTCCTCGGCGTCGTTGGGGAAGATGCTGGCGTCGTCGTCGTCGCACTCCTCGCAGGCGTCGTAGGCGTCGCCGTCGCTGTCGAAGTCGGTGAGGCCGTCGCAGTTGGCATCGGTGCCGTCGTACACCACGTCGGTGGCGGCGGGGTTGACTTGCGGCGGCGAGAGCGGCGCGTCGATCACCTGCTCGCTCACGGCCATGCACTCGGGCCAGATCTCGGGGTAGGCCTCGCTCGTGGCGTCGTAACAGTCGCTCGCGGGCAGGGACGAGCGCACCTCGGTCCACGCGGTGGTGGCGAAACCGTCGAGGTCTTGATCGAAGTCGTCGTCGCCGGCGCAGTCCTGGTCGATGCCGTCGTACCAGGTGTCGGCGGCGCCGGGGTACACCTCGGCGGCCGTCGGCTGGGCGAAGCCGTTGAGCGCGGTGAATTCCTCCGGGGGACCGGCGGGGTCGTCGAAGCAGTCGTCGCCCCCCGCATGCACCGCGAGGTAGCCATCGCCGTCCTGGTCGGCGTCGTTGCCGTCGCAGTTCTCGTCGACGCCGTTGTACCAGATCTCCTCCGCACCGGGGCCCACGCCCGAGCCGCCCGGGCCGTCGTCGCAGTCACCATCGACGATGCTGAAGCCGTCGCCGTCGCCGTCTTCCACCGTCCACGTGGAGCCGCAGCCCGAGAGGGCCAGCGCGGCAAACAAGGCGACGGCGATCCGCATGCAGTCCTCGGAGTCGGCCGCCACAATAACCCCGGTCAGCCGGGTCACGAAATGTGAGATCGCCCAGGACAACGACAGCGACCTGGGACGCACCCAGTGCCCTCGCGTTAGACGAGAGGCCCTCAGGCGGGAGAGTCGAGCAAATGATTGAGGTTGAACGCCTAACAAAACGATACAGCAGCACGGTCGCCA
>VGRE01000102.1 GCA_016875435.1 Deltaproteobacteria bacterium
CCGCGTCGGCGTCGGCCGCGCCCTCGCCGCTCTCCACCGGTCCCCAGAAGAGGTAGGCGGCGCCGCCCCCCTCGGGGCCGCCGTCGTCGCCGCGCGCGCCCACCAGCAGTTCGCTGGCGCCGTCATTGTCGATGTCGCCCGCCCAGAGGGCGAGTCCGAAGCGCTGCTGGCGACCGTCGCCCCGCAGGATGAGGTCGGCGGCGTTGAGCCCCATCACGCCCTCGCCCCCGGGGCCGTACACCACGTAGGCGGCGCCGGCGTACTGGTCGATGGTGGAGGAATAGGCGCCCAGCAGGACGTCGCCGAAGCCGTCGCCGTTGATGTCGCCCAGGCCGAGCGCCTCGCCGGCGTAGTCGCCGGAGCCCTCGCCCAGGTACTTCGCGTCGGCGTTGGCGAGGCCCACGGTACCGCTGAGCCCGCCGTACACGAGGTAGGCGCCGCCGCCCGACGGGGCACCACCCGAGGCGTAGGGCGCTGCCACCAGGATGTCGCCGATCCCGTCGCCATCGACGTCGCGGCCGGTCGTCACGTAGCGGCCCGCGTAGGCACCGGCGGCCTCGCCCACGAGCACCAGGTCGGCCGTGCTGTCGATCACCGCCTCGCCCGGCGCCACCGGGCCATGCTCCACGAACACCGCGCCCGCCTCGCGACCGCCGCGGTCGTCTTCGTAGGCGCCCACGATGAGATCCACCTGGCCGTCGCCGGTGACATCGGCCATGTCGGAGCCGTGGCCCACCTCGGTGTCGGCGGTACCCGTGCGCGTCACGTTCGCGTCGTCGACGCTGATGGGGCCCGTGATCGGGCCGAAGAACACCCACTCTCGACAGGTGCCGTCGGCCGCGCCGACCGACACGTCGGCCACGCCGTCGCCGTTGGCGTCGGCCACGCCGATGGATCGGCCCATGCCGTCGATTCCGCTCTTGCTGCTGATCTTCGCGCCCATCTCGTCGAGCGTGCCCGAGCCGGCCAGCGGGCCGAACACGACGTAGGCGCCGCCGGTGTTGCGCTCGGCGTAGAACGTCGTGAGCGCCACGTCGTCGAGGCCGTCGTCGTTGACGTCGCCCACGTCGATGTACTCGGCGGCCGCGTAGTTGCTCTCCGACGCGTAGGCCCACGACGCCTCGCCGGAGGCGTCGTAGTCGCCGTTGAAGGCGTGGTCGCCGGCGTGGGGATCGCTGGTGTCGGTGTCGCTGTCGGTGTCGGTGTCGCTGTCGGCATCGGCATCGGCATCGGCATCGGCATCGGCATCGAGGTCGGTGTCGCTGTCGCCATCGGTGTCCGAATCACCGTCGGCGTCGGCGTCGGCATCGCCCTCGAGGATGATCGAATCGGCCGGCCCGAGGACGCAGGCGTTGAGCAGGGCGAGGAGCAGCATGCGGCGTGACGGATTGTGCCCGAAATCGGCGCGCGATGTCAGCCGCTTGTCGGCTTATCGACGGAAGTGGTCCGAGGAGGCAGCTTCCCCTCCTCGGTCAGCCGCTTCAACACGGCCGCCACGCGGGCGTCGCGCTCGGCCTCGCGGCGCGCGTCGTCTTCCTCGGTGTTGGCCTGGATGTGCTTGATGATGGCCTCCTGCGTCTCGCGGGCCACCTCGTCGATCGACTTCGGAGGAAGCACACCGCTCACGACGCGGCGCATCCGTAGCCTGGGCGCTCGCGGCGCTTCGCGGCACTGGGCCCCTCGGCGGCGTCGGCTGCCTAGAGGCGTGTCTCCGCCCCGAGTCTTCACGTCGCGCAACGGGGGCATGGCGACCGGCACGCTGCTCAGCAGCTTCGCCCGCCCCCCTGGCGTCAAGACCCGCGATGAAAAGCGACCATCCGCGGATAGGGCCGGCGCCTACCCCCCCGCGATCTTCCGCCAGATCATCATCACCGGGTCGTAGTACCGATCCACCACCCGCTCCTTCAGCGGGATGATCCCATTGTCGGTGATCGCGATGTGCTCCGGACACACCTCGGTGCAGCAGCGGGTGATGTTGCAGAGGCCGGAGCCGTACTCGTCCTTGATCTCGGGGATGCGGTCGTCGGTGTCGAGCGGGTTCATCTCGAGCTGGGCGAGGCGAATCATGAACCGTGGCCCGACGAAGGCGTCTTTACGGTCCTGATCGCGCAGGACGTGACACACGGTCTGGCAAAGGTAACACTCGATGCACTTGCGGAACTCTTGCACCCGGTCGACGTCTTCCTGCTGCATCCGGTGCGTGCCGTCGGCCTCGCGGGGGCGCGGCTTGAGCGGACGGATGCGCTTGTTCTGCTCGTAGTTCCAGCTCACGTCCGTCACGAGATCCTTCACGATGGGGAAGGTCTTGAGCGGCTGGATGGTGATCGTCTCCCCTTCCGGGTAGCTGTTGAGACGGGTCATGCAGGAGAGCTTCGGCTTGCCGTTGATCTCGCAGGAGCACGACCCGCACTTGCCCGCCTTGCAGTTCCAGCGAACGGCGAGGTCGTTGGCTTCCTTGGCCTGGATCTGGTGCACCGCGTCGAGCACCATCATGCCCGGCCCCGTCTCGATGGTGTACTCCTTGAACTCGCCACCGTTCTTGTCACCGCGCCACACGCGGAACGTACGCTTCGACATCGGCTAGCCCTCCAGCTCTTCGGGTTTGGCGTCGAGGATGGCCTGCAACTCGGGCGGGGTGGGATCGTGGGGGATCTTCTCGCACTCCATCCGGCCGTCGGCGCCCTTGCGCGTGACGATGTTCCACTTGGCCCATTCCTTGTTGGTCGCGTCGCCCGGGAAGTCCTCGCGGGTGTGACCCCCGCGCGACTCCTCCCGCAGGAGCGCGTGCCGCGCCACGCTCTCCGACACGATCAACAGGTTGCGCAGGTCGAGCGCCTCGTGCCAGCCCGCGTTGTACTGCGTGGCCCCGTGCGCCTTGACGCTGGTGGCGCGTGCCTCGAGCTTGGCGATCTCCTCCACCGCCTTCTCCAGCTCGTGCTTGACGCGGATGATGCCGACGTTGGCCTGCATCATGTCCATCAGCTCCTCGTGGATGGCGTAGGGGTTCTCGCCGCTCTCGCGGTTGAGGATGTCGGTGGCGCGGCGGACGCTGCGCATCACCTGGGCCTCGTCGAGCGTGAGCGCCGGGCAGGCCTTCACGTAGGCGGCCGCGCCGTCGCCCGCGAGCTTGCCGAACACGATGAGGTCGGAGAGCGAGTTGCCGCCCAGGCGATTGGCCCCGTGCATGCCCCCCGACACCTCGCCGGCCGCGAAGAGGCCGGGCACTCGCGACATCTGGGTTTCCGGGTCGACGCGCACCCCGCCCATGGCGTAGTGCATCGTCGGGCCAACCTCCATCGGCTCTCTCGTGATGTCGAGCTCGGCGAGTTCCTTGAACTGGTGGTACATGCTCGGCAAGCGCTTGCGGATGAACTCTGCGGGACGCTTGTTGGCAATGTCGAGGAAGGCGCCACCGTGGGGCGACCCGCGGCCGGCCTTCACCTCGGCGTTGATCGCGCGGGCCACCACGTCGCGGGTGAGCAACTCGGGCGGGCGGCGCGCCTTCTCGTCGCCGTTGAGCCAACGGTCGGCCTCGGCGGCGTCGGCCGCCGTGCGCTCCTTGTAGTTGTCGGGGATGTAGTTGAACATGAAGCGCTCCCCCTTGTTGTTGAGGAGCACGCCGCCGTCGCCGCGGACACCCTCGGTCACCAGCGTGCCGCGCACCGAGGGCGGCCACACCATGCCGGTGGGGTGGAACTGGGTGAACTCCATGTCGAGGAGCTCGGCGCCCGCCTCGTAGGCCAGCGCCACGCCGTCGCCCGTCGACTCCCAGGAGTTGCTGGTGATGCGCCAGGACTTGCCGATGCTGCCCGTGGCGAGCACGACCGCCTTGGCGGTGAACAAGACGAAGCGCCCGGTTTCCTTCCAGTAGCCAATCGCCCCGGCCACGCGGTCGCCGTCTTTCAGCAAGTCGAGGACGGTACACTCCATGTGTACCTTCACCCCGGGGCTGTGGACCGTCTTGTCTTGCAGGGTGCGGATGAGCTCCAGCCCGGTGCGGTCGCCCACGTGGGCGAGGCGCGGGTAGTAGTGGCCGCCGAAGTTGCGCTGGCTGATCAGGCCGTCGTTGAGCCGGTCGAACACCGCGCCCCAGTCCTCCAGCTCCTTCACGCGCTCGGGGGCCTGCTGCGCGTGCAACTGCGCCATCCGCGAGTTGTTCAGGAACTTGCCGCCGAACATCGTATCGCGGAAGTGGATCTTCCAGTTGTCGCGCTTGTCCTTGTAGCCGAGGGCCGCCGCCATGCCGCCCTCGGCCATGACCGTGTGGGCCTTGCCGAGCAGCGACTTGCAGATGATTCCGGTGGTGAGCCCGTGGTTGGAGCACTCGATGGCGGCGCGCAGGCCCGCGCCACCGGCGCCGATGATGATCACGTCGTAGTCGTGACGCTCGATCTCGTTGACGTTCAGCATCTAGTTGCCCGAGTAGAAGACGATGTCGTTGATGGTGCCGCTCGCGACGAGGCGGACGTACACGCCCGTCCAGCCCACCCAGATCATCGAGATCCAGGCGAAGAGCATGTGACGCTCGTTGAGCCAGGTGACGGCCTTCCAGCGGCCGTAGGCCGCCGTCATGCCCTTGCCGTGGTCGTGACTGTCGCAGGAGAAGCAGTCTTTGCTGCCGCCCACGATGTGACGCCAGGCGTGGCAGCCGAAGGTGTAGGTGCCGAGCAGGATCGGGTTGAGCAGGAGGATGAAGCTGCCGAGGCCGATGTAGAGGTGGCCGTCGCGGAAGAAGCCGAGCACCGCGTCGTACGAGAGCAGGAAGATGAAGGCGATCGCCGCGTAGAGCGCGTAGCGGTGGAGGTTCTGGAACAGGAAGAGCGTGCGCTCGCCCTCGTAGCGACCGGTGGGCAGGCGCCCCAGCGGCAAGGGGTTCACCGCGCAGCCGGGCGGGGTGCCCATGTAGGCCCGGTAGTAGAACTTCCGGTAGTAGTAGCAGGTGAGCCTGAAGCTCAGCGGGAAGGGCAGGATCAGCGCCGCCGAGATCGACGGGAACCACACCGGCCAGGCCGACGGCACCTCGCCGAGCAGCGCGTGGTGTACCGGCGCCCCCGCCCACACGCGCGTGTCGGTGAACAATAGCGGCGAGTAGAAGGGCGACAGGTAGCCGCCGAAGCCATGGCCCTCGCCCACGAAGTAGTTCGTGCCCTGGAACATCTCCCAGGTGGCGTAGAGGGAGAAGATGAGGAAGCCCAACCCCGTCCACAGGGGCTCGATCCACCAACGGTCGCTCCGGGTGGTCTGGGCTGCGCCCGTGGGGTGGCCCCCGTGCGACGACGCGCCGTCTGCTGCCATGGAAGACTCCGCTGCAAGCCCGCCGGTGCCGACGGGGGGGCCCTTTATCCGACCCCCAGGTGGTTAGGTAGGGGCCCGTGCTGACCGCGTCGTGTCCTTCCTGCGCGTCGCCCGTGGTGTTCGCGCACGGCGCCGCGGTCACGGCGATCTGCGGATCCTGTGGTTCCTGCGTGGTACGCACCGATCGCGATGTCGCGACGCTGGGCAAGGTCTCCCACTTCGACCGCGACCTCTCGCCCCTCCAGGTCGACGCCACGGGCGTGGCCGGAAAGCGCCGCTTTCGCGTGGTGGGGGTCGTGCGGCTGGGGCGCGAGCGCGTGCGCTGGAACGAGTGGGCGATCCTCTTCGAAGACGGCGACACCGGCTGGATCGGCGAGTCCAACGGGCAGTTCTGGGTGTTCGACGAGCCGGGCAAGCCGGTGGCCCTGGGGCCCGACGTGCAGCGGCGGGGCGCGCGTTTCCGCGAGGGCAGCGACCAGTGGGTGGTGGTCGAGGCCGCCGAGGCCGAGATCGTGGCCGCCGACGGTTCCTTGCCCTACGCGGTGTCGCCGGGCAAGAAGCGCCCCTACGCCGACCTGCGCCGCGTGGGCGGCGGGGTGGGCACCCTCGACTTCGAGGCCGAGCCCGCGCTCTTCGCCGGCCGGGTGACGAGCCTCGTCGACCTGCGACTCGAGGGCCTCCGCCCCTTCGCCGGCTGGAGCGACCCGGCGCTGGTCCACTTTCGCGGTGCCGACGTGAGCGCGGTACGCACGGTGAGCTGCGAGGGCTGCGGCTCGAGCTTGCCGATTCGCGCACCGGGGCTCGCGGCGATCACCGCTTGCGCCTACTGCGGCACCGCCACCACGCTGGTCGACGGTCGCGAGCAGGGGGCCGAGCGGGGCGCCGAGCACGGATGGGAGCCGCCGATCGCGCTCGGCAAGCGGGGCGAGCTGCGCGGTCGTGAGTGGCAGGTGATCGGCGCGATGGTGCGCTCCGTTACCGTCGACTCCATCCGCTATCCCTGGGTGGAACTGTTCCTGTTCAACCCCTGGCGCGGCGGGGCGTGGCTGGTGTGCGCCCACGGCCACTGGAGCCTCGTCGAACTGCTCGGCGAGTTGCCCTCCTCCACCTCGGTCGGCGTGGGGGTGAATCACGACGGCGTGGACTACCGGCGCTTCCAGGGCGGCGCCGCCACGGTCGACGCCGTGGCCGGCGAGTTCACCTGGGAGGTCCATCGCGGCGACCGGGCGAGTACCGTCGACTACATCGCGCCGCCGCTGATGCTCTCATCGGAAACGACGCCCGGCGAGACGACGTGGTCGCGGGGCGAGTACCTGCCCCACGAGGAGGTGGCCCGCGGCTTCGGCGTGGCGCTCCCCCTGCCCTCCGGCGTGGCGCCCCACCAGCCCAACCCCTACGCGGCGCCGGGCGCGCTGCCGCAAGTCGCGATGGCTGCCGGCTCTCTCGCCGCCGTGGGGGTAGCGGGCAGCATCGTCGCCGACATGCTCGCCGCCAACGAGGCCACGAGCGTGAAGGTCGAGGCGCTGTCGAAGGGCGACAGCACCGCCAGCGAGCCTTTCACCGTGGTCGACACCTGGCGCCGGCGCACCGAGGTCGACATCAGCGCCCGCCCGTCCTCCGGCACCGGTCTCACTGTCTCGCTGGTAAACCAGACTGACGGCAACGTGTACGAGCAGAGCTACACTTCCGGCCGGGGCGACGACGTCACGTGGCGACTCTCGCCCGGCGACTACGTGGCGCGGGTGGAGGTTCACGAGGCCACCGCGCCCGTCGACGTGCGGGTCAACCTCGTGCGCGACCCGGCCGACGCTGGCAACCTCACTTGTCTCGGCCTCTTCGCGGCCATCGGCCTGGTGGCCCTGTTCCTCGGCGCCCGCGGCTACTTCGAGACCCGGCGCTGGGCCGAGAGCGACGGCGCCACCTCCCCGGGAGACGACGACTGATGGTCGGCAGTATCCGCGCGATTTACTTCCTGGCGCTGGCGGGCCTCGTGGCCTACACCGGCTGGACGATCCTCGTGCTGCCGATGCAGGGGCGCGGCCCCGGCGCGGTGGCCGAACCGAGCGTCCGCGAGAACCCGGCCTCGTGGCGCGCCGTGTACATCCCCTACGTGGTGTCGAGCGGGAGCAGCGGCTCCGGCGGCCACGGCTTCGGAAAATAGTTCAGCTCGGAGAGTTTCATGCACGATCCCCTCGACCCCAGCGTGCTCCTCGCCACCGGCGTGTACGCCGGCATCGGCGTGGGCGTTTTTCTCGCCGCCTTCTTCGCGATGGCGAAGATGGCGCCCTTCTCGATCCGCAAGGAGATCGAGGAAGACCAGAACGTGTCCGTCGGCATCGTGATGGGCGCGGTGATCCTCGGCCTCGCCCACATCATCGCCGCAACCGTCGGCGCGAGTTGATCGTCCCCGGATGATCGCGAGTCCGCCCACCCCGACGGTCTCGCGCGCGCTCTTCGCGAGCGTGTTTCTCATCGCGAGTTGTGGGCTCATCTACGAGCTTGTCGCCGGGGCGCTGGCGTCGTACCTCCTCGGCAACTCGGTCACCCAGTTCAGCCTCGTCATCGGCACCTACCTGTCGGCGATGGGCGTGGGCTCGTGGCTGTCGCGACACATCGAGCGCAACCTCGTGGTGCGCTTCGTGGAGATCGAGGTGGCCGTCGCGCTCATCGGCGGCTTCGAGGCGCCGCTCTTGTACGCCGGCTTCGCCATCACCCCGGCATTCCGGCCGCTGTTGTTTTCGCTGGTGGCCCTGGTCGGCATCGGCGTGGGACTGGAACTGCCGCTGTTGATGCGCATCCTCGAGAAGCACACCTCGCTGAAAGAGCTCATCGCCCGAGCCTTGTTTCTCGACTACATCGGCGCCTTCGCCGCCGCGCTCATCTTCCCCATCTTGCTCGTGCCCCAGCTCGGGCTGTTGCGCACCTCGCTGGTGCTCGGGCTGGTGAACGCCGGCGTGGCCTACTGGACCACCTGGCTCTTCGACCTGCCCCCCCCGGTCGCGACGAGGCTGCGACTCATCTCGGGCGGCGCCGTGCTCGCGCTGGCCGCCGGGCTCGCCGGGGCCGCCGAGATGGAGGCGCGGGTCGACCAGGCGCTCTTCGCCGACCCGGTGGTGTACCGCGAGGCCACGCCCTTCCAGAAGATCGTCGTCACCAGCAACGGGCACGACACGCGCTTGTACCTCGATGGCAACTTGCAGTTCTCGGCACTCGACGAGTACCGCTACCACGAGGCGCTGGTCCACCCGGCGCTGTCGCTCGGGCACCCGCGGCGGGTGCTCGTGCTCGGCGGCGGCGACGGGCTGGCGGTGCGGGAGATCCTGAAGCACCGCGTCGAGGAGGTGGTGCTCGTCGACCTCGACCCGGCGATGACGCGCCTGTTCTCCACCCGCTTCGCCGATCTCAACGGCGACGCGCTGCTCGATCCGCGGGTGACGGTGATCAACGCCGACGCCTTCTCCTGGCTGGAAACGAGCACCGAGCAGTTCGACTCGGCTATCGTCGACTTTCCCGACCCCAACGACTACGCGCTCGGCAAGCTCTACACCACGCACTTCTACCGCACCCTCCGCGCCCGGCTCGCCCCCGGCGCGGCGGTGGCGATCCAGTCCACCTCGCCCTTCTACGCGGCCAACGCCTACTGGTGCGTGGTGCGCACGGTGGAGGCCAGCGGCTTCTCGGTGTACCCCTACCACCAGTGGGTGCCGGCCTTCGGCGACTGGGGATTCGTGCTCGCCACCCTCGACGGCGTCGACGTTGCCGATCTCCTCGCCGGGAAGGCAGATTTTCCACGCCCGCTGCGCTCGCTGGAGGCGCGATCTGCGGCCGCGATGTTCGTCTTCGGCCCCGACACGCTGCGGCCTGAGGGTCCGATCAACCGTCTCGACAACCAGGTGCTGGTGCGGCTCTACGAGGAAGACTGGCACGAGATGATGGGGCGATGACCCGCCGGCGGCTCATCGGATCGGCCTTTGCCACCGGGCTGGCCGGGTGTCGCGACGCGCCGCCGCCTCTGCTCATCGGCGAGCGGGCCAACGCCTGGCTCGACGCCCGGGGACACCGGCTGCGCGAGCCGCTGCGGGAGCGCCCCGACCCGGATCGTGGCGTGGACGTCTTGATCGTGGGCGCGGGCGTGGCCGGCCTATCCTGCGCCTGGTCGCTGGCGCGGCGAGGCTTCGGCGGGAGCGTCGAGATCGTCGACCTCGGCGAGGAGATCGGCGGCACCGCCACCTTCGGCCAGTCGGGCGGCCTCCCCTACCCCTGGGGCGCGCATTACCTCACCCTGCCCTCGCCGGAGACGGTCCACGTGACCGAGATGCTCGCCGACCTCGGCGTGGTGACCGGATTCGAGGGTAACAAGCCGATCTTCCACCCGCGCATGCTCTGCGCCGCGCCCGAGGAGCGCCTCTTCCAGGCCGGGCGATTCGTCCATGGCCTCTGGCCCACCGACCTCGCCCGGGCGGCCGACGACGCGCAGCTCGCGGCTTTCGAGCAGGCCTGTCGCGAGTGGACCCAGCGCCTCGGCGCCGACAGGCGGGCCGCGTTTGCCATTCCCCTGGCCGCGTCGTCGCTCGACCCCGAGATCCGTGCCCTCGACGCGATCCCCTTCGGGACCTGGCTCGGCGACCAGGGCTTCGACTCGACCCTGCTGCGCCAGTACGTCGACTACTGCTGCCGCGACGACTACGGCGCCGACAGCGCCGCCGTGAGCGCCTGGGCGGGTCTTCATTACTTCGCCTCGCGACGCCCTGACCCCGGCGACGCGCGCGACCTCGGCACGCACGTGCTCACCTGGCCCGAGGGCAACGGCTGGCTGGTGCGCCGCCTGCGGGAGAAGATCCCCTGGGCGCCGCGCCTCGGCCGGGTGCTCCGCGCGCTCGAGCCCGGCGGTCGCGCGTGGATCGACCACGAGGGAATGGTCAGCGGCGTGCAGGCCCGTCACGTGGTGCTCGCCGTCCCCGGCTTCGTGGCGTCGCGACTGCTCGACCTGCCGCGACGAGTCGACCACGCGCCCTGGCTGGTCGCCCAGGTCCACGTGTCGCGACTGCCGCGCAGCAACGGGGTGGCGGCGGCCTGGGACACGGTCATCCACGGCTCCCCCGGCCTCGGCTACGTCAACAACGCCCACCAGTCGCTCGGCCCGCCCGGCCCCGCCGTGCTCACCTACTACCGCCCGGTGTCGTCGCGACAACAACTGGCCGACACCTCCTGGGAGGCACACGCGCACGCGATCCTCGACGAGCTGCGCCCCGCGCACGCCGACATCGACGAGGTGACCACCCGGCTCGACACCTGGGCCTGGGGGCACGGCACCGCCATCCCCGTCGTGGGCACTTACGCCCTCGACAGCGGGGGACGGCCCGCGCTCGACGCGCTCGCGGCCCCGGTCGGTGCCATCCACTTCGCCCACGCCGACCTCTCCGGGGTGTCGTTGTTCGAGGAGGCGAGTTTCCACGGGCTCCGCGCGGCGGCCGAGATCCTCGCCTGATGTGGTTGCGCTCGGCCCCCTTCGACCTGGCCTTCGTCCTGCTGCCCACGCTGTTGACCGGCCTGCTCGCGGCGGTGCCGCCGCCGGGAACGGATGGCGGGCTACCTGCCTTTCTTCTCCTGGTGGTGGTCATCGACGTGGCCCACGTGTGGAGCACGCTGTGGCGCACCTGGCTCGACCCGGAGGGGAGAGAACGTTTCGCGCGCCTCCTCGGGACGGTGCCGCTCCTCGTCGTGAGCGCGGCGGCGCTGGTCGCCGCCCTCTGGCCCGGCCGTTTCTGGACGGTGATGGCCTACGTCGCCGCCTTCCACTTCGTGCGCCAGGCGGCGGGCATCGCGATGCTCTACCGCAAGGCGTCGGGGCAGTCGCTCCGGGTTCCCGGGGCGCGGCTGGAGTGGTGGGCCGTCCAGTGTACGTGCCTCGCGACGCTGGCCTACTGGCACGTCACCGCGCGCCCCTTCGCCTGGTTCGTCCCCGGCGACTTCCTCGTGCTTCCCCCGTGGATCTTGCCGCCGGTGCTCCTGGCCAGCGGCCTCGTGGTCGGCGCGCACCTCTGGTCCCGGCTGCGCGGCCCGCCCAACCCCGGGGGCGACCTGTGGTTCCTGGCCAACGCCGCCTCCTGGCTGGGCGCGGTGGTCTTCGCCCGGTCCGACCTGGGCTTCACCCTGGCGAACGTCGTGGGGCACGGGGTGCCCTACCTCGCGCTGGTGCGGATCTACTCGCGACGGGTTCCTCTCGCGCTGTTCCTCCTGGCGCCGGTGGCGCTCGCGCTCGGCGAGGAGGCGCTCTGGGACATCTTCCTCTGGCACGAGCACCTGCCCCTCGGCGTGGAGGGCTGGGTGCCCGTGGCCAGCGCGATCCTGGCCGTGCCGCAGCTCACCCACTACGTGCTCGACGGCTACATCTGGAAGGAGCGTGGTCCCGTCGCCGGCTACGCGGCCTAGGTGCACGAGGTGCGGTGGAGGCTGTTGCCCGGGGTGTGTAATAGGCGCATCCGATGCAGATCCGACAGTTGCTGGTCGACGCGCACCGCTGCGCCGGCCCCCTCGATGATGCCGACACCCTCGCGGGCGCGGTGGACGACGCCGCCCGCTCCGTGGGCGCGACGATCGTGGAGCGCGCGCGCGCCCGCTACGTGCCCCACGGCGTCACGGTTGTCGCAATCCTGGCAGAGTCGCACGTGGTGCTCAGCACCTGGCCGGAGCATCGGCTGGCTCTGGTGGATATTCTACTTTGTAACGGCGTGATGGACCCGCGCGAGGCCTGGGAGGTGCTCGCCGCCGTCCTCCAGCCATCGGAAATCGTCGCGACCGAGGCCGCGCGAGGCCTCGTCCCCTCGACGCCGAAGCCCGCCGTCGGGTAGCTTTGCCGCGATGCGCGCCGCCCTCGCCCTGGCCCTCGTCCTCCCCGCCCCGGCCCTGGCCGCCTTCCCCGAGCGAATCTCCATCCTGGCGATGGACGACTTCGCGGGCGCCAGCACCGAGTCGCTCAAGGGCGACGACTACGTGCGCGCCGGCTACGAGCAAGTGGTGCTCGAGCTCGGCAGCACGCTGGCCAACAAGCCGATGGCCCCGGCGCGTACGCTCGGCGTGGCGGGCTTCCACGTGGGCGTGGGCAACACCCTCGCGTTCATCCGGACCGGTAGCATCGACGGCATAAACCCCGCCGGGTGGGACCTGGTCGACCCCGACGAAGACCCGATGGTGGTCCTGTTCGTGCCGCAGGTGCAGATCCGCAAGGGGCTGCCCGCCTCGCTGGAGGTGGGGGCGAACTTCGGCTGGCTCGGCCTCACGGAAACGGGCACCGTCGGCGCCTACGGCCGCTGGGGCATCGTCGAGGGCTACCGGTTCCTGCCCGACCTGAGCATCCAGATGGGCTACGCCGGCTACGTCGGCAACGACGAGCTGGAGATGGGCGTCCTGGACTTCGGCGCCAACCTCGGCTACACCCTGCCCTTCGGCCCCGTGGCCGGCATCAACGTGTCGCGCTTCTCGCCCTTCGTCTCGCTCGGCGTCAACCGCATCCACGCCGCCCCCCGCGCCGACCTGAGCGAGTCGGGGCTAGAGGGCCGCGTCACCGAGGTGACGGGCTTCACCGACACCGAGTCCGCCGCGTTCTTCGACCCCGCCTACGCGCCTTTCGCCTTCGGCGGAGGCTTCGAGCTGGAGAGCGGCGACTTCACCCTCGGCGTCTCGGGTAACTACGCCTCGGGCGGCGCCCCCACCGTCAACACGGCCATCGGGTTCACGTACTGATCCTCGCGTCGCTGGCGCACGCGCTGGAGCTCCGCCTGCGGGCGAACGTCGCCCCGGACTTCCAGACGATCCGAGGCACGATCGAGAGCGACGTGCCCGTCGCCTACGTCGATCTCTTGTCGCGACTGCCCGAGCCCTCGGACGACCTGCAACGCGGCCGGGTGTACCCCGGGCCTCCCGACGCCGGGCGCATGAACTGGACCTGTGAGGCGCTTCGCTGCCGCTTCGAGGGCTACCTGCCGCGGCGCAACGGCGACATCGGCGCGCAGCCCGCGACGGCGCTGTGGGCCAACGGGGCCTGGTACCCGGTGGTCGAGGGCGCGCCCCCGGCCTCCTGGGACGTGGAGCTGGCGCTGCCGAGCGGCGCCCTGGGCGTGGCCAACGGCGTGGTGGCCACCGACCTTGTCCGCTGGCAAGGCGAGGCCGACCGCGTGGCGATCGCCGCCTTACCCGGCCCGGACACTCGCCCGGAAGAGATCGCCATGGGCGAGGCCGGCCGCGCCTCGGTCATCGGCCGGGCCGCGCAGCGCCCGGTGGTGGCGCGCGAGCTCGGGCGCATCATCGGGCAGCGGCAACCCTTCGACGCGCACCTCGACGTGGTGATCGTGAGTACACCCCATCGCCAGCGCCTCGCGACCGCGGGGCCGGGCGTCGTGTACCTTTCCGACCGCGCCTTTCGCCTGTCGCCGGGGCTGCATCGCTTCCACTGGGCAGCCGCGCGGCGGGCGATCTACGCGGCGGCGGCACCCTTCCCGCGCACCTGGGACCGCGAGTTCGCCGCCACCGCCATGGCGCAGGGGGCGCCCACCCCCAGCGTGAAGAAATCGCTCGGCTGGGCCTCGTGGAACCCGATCGTCGACGCGCTGCTCACCGACGGCACCCTGCCCTTCTACGAGGAAGTGTTCGACAAGGCCTACCCCGTCGCGACCGACCCGTACCTGCTCGGTCGCCGCGACCCGCGCGCCGCCGCGTTGCAGCTCGACGACGCCGACCCGGCAGTGGCCCCGGCGGCGGCGCTGGTCACCCTCGCCCGGCGCGGGGGGATGGGCCTCGTCGAGGCGGCCGAGCGAGCCGGGGTTCCCGCCGAGGTGCGGGCCGGTTGGAGCCTGCCTGAGGACCCCGATCAGGACTACGCGATTCGCCCCGGGCGCGGCGCGGTGCGCGCCGGGGGCACGGCCACCGAGGTGGTCACGATCGAGCAGGACGGCGAGGCTGTCGCGATCCCGGTGGTCCCCGGCGGCGAGCTCCCCATTCCGCCGGGCACGCGCGCCGCCGCCATCGACCCCGGCGGCCACGTGCTCGACGCCAACCGGGGCAACAACCGCTGGCCCGCCCGCTGGTCGGTGGTCGCCTCCGGCTGGATCGACGACATCTCCCCGTCCCAGGGCAGCTTCGAGGCCTGGGGCAACCTCGTGTTCCGGCGGCAGGACGACTCGCGAAACCTGCTCGTGACGGGCCTGTCGCACGACGCGCGCGACC
>VGRE01000103.1 GCA_016875435.1 Deltaproteobacteria bacterium
ACATGATACATGCTGATACACTCGCCCGTCTGCCCGGGGGACGGCTGCTCGTGCAGCCCTTCCTTCCCGAGGTGCTCACTGCGGGCGAGGTGTCGGTCATCCTCATCGACGGAATGGTCACCCACGCGGTGAAGAAGACTGGAGCACCCGGCAACTTCCTCGTCCACGAGGAGCATGGCGGGCGCGTTGATACATGGCATTTATCACCGAGTATCAGCGCGCTGAGTCACGACGCCGTGGCGGCCGCGCCCGGCCGAGCCCTCTACGCGCGCGCCGACTGGATCGAGACGCCCTCCGGGCCGCTCCTGGTGGAGCTTGAGCTCATCGAGCCCGAGCTCTTCTTTCGCTTCTCGCCGGAGGCCGCCGCTCGCTTCGCCAGCGCGTGCATCGCCGAGCTGCACCGATGAACGTGGCCGTCCCAGGGCGCCTGTGCCTCGTGGGCGAGCACAACGACTGGGCCGGCGGCGCCAGCATCGTCGTCCCCCTCGACCGGCATGTGCGCTGTCGCGCCACGCCCGCGCCTCGCCTCTCCGCCACCGCCGTGCTCGAGGGGCGCCACCTGGCGTGGAGCGGCGAGGGCGATCCGGGGCCCTTGCGTCTCGTCCCCGCCGTGAGCGCCGAGTTGGCCGCGCGCGGCCTGCCGTCGACCGCGACGGTACATGTCGACGGCGACCTGCCGCCGGGGCGCGGCTTCTCTTCCTCGGCCGCCACCTGCGTGGCGCTCGCCCGCGCCATCGCCGGGACCGGCGGCGTGGCCCTGGACGTCACGACCGCCGCCGAGGTGGCGTACCGGTCCGAGCGCGAGCGCTGCGGCGTCAACTGCGGGCGCCTCGACCCCGTGGCCTGCGCGCACGGGATGCCGCTGTTCCTGCGCTTCTCGGGCGAGGCCTACGACGCCGAGCCGATCGCCGCGCACCTGGTGCTGGCGGTAGGCTCCTTCCGCGCGCCGCGCGACACCGTGGGCATCCTCGCCGTGCTCGGCCGCTACTTCCGTGGCGAGGTGAAGGTGCGCGACTGGGAGGCGGTGCGCCGCGTGGGTGCCGTGCGCGGCGCGCTCGAGGGCTTCGGCGAGCAGGCGCGCCTCGCGCGCGATGCGCTTGCTGCCAGCGACCTGCGCGCCGTGGGCGCCTCGATGAACGTGTGCCAGGCGATCTACGAGGATGAGCTGGCCGCCTGCCTGCCCGAGCTGCGGGCCCCCGGGCTGCACCGCGCCGTGCGCGCCCTGCGCGCCGCCGGCGCCCTCGGCGCCAAGTTCTCCGGGGCGGGGGGAGACGGCTCGGTGATTGGGCTGTTCAAGCCCGGCGACCCGCGCGCCGCCCAGGGCGTGGCCGCGCTCGACGCGCTCGGCCTCGATGCCTTCGTCACCGAGGTGTGGTGTACGGTGTAGGGGTCGGTGCTCACGCTCCTCCTCCACATGCACCAGCCGGACTACCGGCACCCGGCCACGGGCCAGCCGATCATGCCATGGGTGCGCCTGCACGCCACGCGGGGCTACCGCGACGTGCCGAGGATCGTCGCGGCGAGCGGCGCTCGCGTGACCGTCAACCTCGTGGCCACCCTCACCGAGCAGGTCGACCGCTACGTGGCAGGCGGCAGCGACCTGCACCTCGACCTCTGCCGCGCCCCCGCCAGCGACCTCGCCGACGCCGAGCGCCGCTGGGTGCTCGAACACTGCTTCCACGGCTCTCCCCGGGCGTACGGATGGTTCCGCGCCTGGGGCGAGCTACGCCGCCGTCGCGACGCTGGCGATCACTTCACCGCGCAGGACCTCCGCGACGTGCAGTGCTGGTGCAACCTCGCGTGGTTCGGCGCCACCGCCCTGGAGGACATGCCCGAGCTCGCCGAGCTCCGGCGCAAGGCGCGGGGCTTCTCGGAGGACGACCAGTCCACGATCCTCGCGGCCCAGGCCCGCTGCCTGCGCGAGCTTCGGCCCTTGTACGCGGCCTTGCCCGAGGTCAGCGCCTCGCCCTACGCTCACCCGATCCTCCCGCTGCTGGTGAACACTGCCCACGCCCGGCGGTGCATGGACGACCTGCCCGACCCCGGCTTCGCCTTTCCCGCCGACGCGCTCGACCAGCTCCGGGCCGGTCGCGACCGGGTGGCGAGCTGGGTGGGGCACGAGGTCGCGGGCACCTGGCCGTCAGAAGGATCGGTGTCGCCCGAGGTGGTGGGGCTGCTGGCGGAGGCGGGCTTCCGCTGGTTCGCCACCGACGAGGGCATCCTCGATCGTTCCGACCGCAGCGGCAAGGGGCCGGCCTGGCAGGTGGGCCCGCTGGTCGGTCTCTTCCGCGACCGGGCGCTGAGCGACCGCGTGGGATTCACATACGCAGACTGGCCGGGCGAGCGGGCAGCCGCCGACCTGGCCGGGCGGGTGGGCGAGGGCGCGGTGCTGGTGCTGGATGGCGAGAACCCCTGGGAGAGCTACCCCGATGCCGGCGCGGGTTTCCTCCGGGCCTTGTTCGCCCAGGTGCGAACGCGCACCTGCGGGGAAACCGCTCGCGAGCCTTCCGGTCGGGTGTCGCGACTTCACACCGGCTCGTGGATCGACGCCAACTTCCGCATCTGGATTGGCCACGAGGAGGACCGCGAGGCCTGGCGCCAGCTCGCCGCCGCCCGCGCACTCCTCGGTGACGACGCGCCTGCCGCGGCGCGCGAGGCGATGTGGCGGGCCGAGGCGAGCGACTGGACGTGGTGGTACGGCGACGACTTCGACACGCCCTTCGCCGGCGAGTTCGACGTGCTCTTCCGCGCCCACCTGCGCGCGGTGTACGCCGCTCTCGGCCGCGCGCCGCCGCCCTCGCTCGACCAGCCCATCAAGAACTTTCACTGTCACGTGCGCGCGCCGGTAGGCGACGTCGCGCCGGGTCGCGACGATCACTTCGCCTGGAGCGCCGGCGGCCACGTCGATGTCACCGCCGGGAGCATGGCGCCCTCGCCGGACTTCCCCACGCGCCTGCGCTACGGGTGGGAAGGCAGGACCCTGCACCTCCAGGTCGACGCCCCGGGCTGGAGGCTACTTCTCGACGGCCGCGATGTCGGCGGACCGAGTGTCGCGACCGTACACGACCGGACGCTGCTGCGCGTGCAACTGCTGGCGCCCGACGGCCGGCGCTGGCCCGAGGGTGGCCACTACGTCTTGCCCCCGCCGGTGGAGCGGCCCGAGTGAACCGCCCCTCGCGGGTGGGGCTCCTGCTCAGCCTGTACTTCGCGCAGGGGCTCCCCTTCGGGCTCTTCACGCAGGCGCTGCCGGTGTTCATGCGCGAGGCCGGTCACTCGCTGGAGCACATCGGTCTCTCCAACCTCCTCGCCCTGCCCTGGGCGCTGAAGTTCCTCTGGGCCCCGGTCATCGACCGGGTGCCGGGGCACCGCCGCCGCGTGATCCTCCCGCTGAACATCGCCGCCGCCACTTTCCTCGTCGGCCTGTCCCAGGTGGCCCCGGGGAGCGTGGGCCCACTGGTGCTCGTCGTCTTCCTCTGCAACCTCGCCGCCGCCACGCAGGACATCGCCACCGACGGCTACGCGGTGGAGCTGCTCGACGAGCGGGACCGCGGCATCGGGAACGGCGTGCAGGTGGCGGGCTACCGGCTCGGCATGGTGGTGGGTGGGGGCGTGCTGCTCGCGGCCTTCGCCTCGCTCGGCTGGTCACACACCTTCCTCGCGGCGGCGACCCTGCTCCTCGGGGCGAGCCTGCCGCTCTGGTTCGCGCCCGCCGCGCCCCGGGAGGCGCCCCCCGAGCGCCCGAGCTTCGCCGCGGCCCAACTCCACCGCTGGTTCGCCGAGCCGGGAGCCGGCCGCTGGCTGGCGCTGCTCGTCGCCTACAAGGTCGGTGACGCGCTGGGCACCGGCATGGTCAAGCCGATGCTGGTGGACATGGGACAGGACATCGGCACCATCGGTCGCGTACTCGGGCTGTACGGCTCGCTCGCGGGCATGACCGGCGCCCTGCTCGGCGGGCTCCTCGTGCAGCGCCTCGGCCGCCGCCTCGCGCTCTCCCTGTTCGCCGGGGGACAGGTGCTGACCATGCTCGCATACGCCGGACTGGCCCTCGCCGGGCCCGGCTGGCTGGTGCCGGTGTCGGTCGCGGAGCACTTCTGCTCGGGTATGGCCACGGCCGCGCTCTTCACCGCGATGATGGACGCCTGCCGCCGCGACCGGGCTGGCGTGGACTACACCGTCCAGGCCTCGGTGGTGGTGATCGCGCAGGGGCTCGGCGCGGTGTTCAGCGGCTACTCCGCCGCGAGGCTCGGCTACGCCGGTCACTTCGCCTTCGCGACCGCCCTCTGCCTCTGGCCGCTGTGGCTAGTGCTGCGCTGGCCCCGCGAGGCCCCGCCCCGCTTCGGGCTCCGATAGGCCCCCGACTTCCGCCGGGATACGCCTCCGGCCGTGCAGACCATCGGGCTCGTGTTGTGCATCGCGAACACCCAGCCCCCGGGCACCACCGGTCCGGATGTGCGGCGCGCGTGCGACCGCGCCTACTTCCCGATGCTCGACCTCGTCGAGGAGCGCACCCACTTGCGCGTGGCGATGCACTGGAGCGGCCAGATCCTGGAATGGATGGAGTTGCATGCCCCGGAGCGGCTCGATCAGCTGACCAGGCTCGCCCAGTCCGGCCGGGTGGAGATCGTGGGCGGGCTGCACGGCGGCGCGGTGTTGCCGGCGCTACCCGAGCGCGACGCGGTGGGACAAATCCAGGTGAACCAGCGCTGGTGGCGCCAGCACGGCGACGTGCGGGTGCGGGGGGCCTGGCTCCCCTTCTACGCATGGGACCCTGCCGCCCCCCGGGTTCTCGGTCGCCTCGGACTGCAGTTCAGCGTGGTCGAGGTGCCGCAGCTCGGACCCGGCGCCAGCGGCGAAGGCTACTGGCTAGCCGAGCGCGAGGGCACCATCCTCGCGCTCTTCGGCGCCGACCCGGTGCTCAGCCGCATGGTGCCGCACAACTCGCCGGCCAAGATCGTGGAGCGCCTGTCGCGCTATGCCCGGGGCGGCCGCCGCGTGGTGACGGTGGCGGTTCGCGGCGAGGACTTCGGCGCCGCGCTCGACAGCAGCGCCACCCGGTGTTTCTCGGGAGAGAAGGCCTGGACTCGGCGATTCGCCGCCGCCCTCGAAGACGCGGGCGCCTGGTTGAAGCTCGTTCACTTCGGCACGGTGCTCGACCGAGTGCGCCCCTCGGGACGGGTGTTCCCGCCGGCCTCCGCCGCCACCGCCGTGGCCGCCGCCGCCCTCGGTGGCGAGCCCGGTGCCCAGTGGCAGAACCTCGTCTCCGACATCCGCCGCGGGGTCGATCCCACGCTTTCCCGCGTGTCAGCTTTCATCCGCATCCCCGGCTGGGAAAATACCCTCGGTTCGTCGCCCGAGGTTCTCCGCCTGCACCGCCGGATGCTGCGCACATCCCGCGAGGTGGCCCGGCTGCGCTCGATGCTGCGCGACGATGCCAAGCGCGCCGACGACGCCGACGGCCTCGTCGGGGCCCTCGACGAGGCCACGGCCGCCCTCTACCGGGGCCAGAACGGCGCCGCCTACGTCCACGGGGTCGACGTGGGCGCGCAGGCCGGCGACATCCGGCACCAGGCCTACGCCAACCTCGTACGCGCCGAGTACGGCGTTCACATCGCGCTCGGCGACGCCGAGCGGCTGATCGTCGAGCAGTCCGATCACGATGGCGACGGGCGCAAGGAGGTGATCGTCCGCACGCCAGCCTTGTGTGCCTTCGTGGCTCCTGCCATCGGCGGCTCGATCATCGAGCTCGACTCCTGGTCGCTGCCCGGCAACGTGCTGAACACGCGCACGAGGCTGCCCGAGCCGCACCACGCGGCGGTGCTGCGCGGCGAGAACCTTCCCGTGCTGGTAGAGGACTCACCCGACCTCACCACCGTGATCATCGACGACGAGGACGACGCCGACGAGGAGACCATCGACGAGGCGGATCGCCCCATGCAGTTCGCGACCTCCGGGCTCGTGGAACGGCTGCACTACGACCGCCACGTCCGGGGCGCCTTCGTCGACCACTTCTTCGGCCCGGAAACCACGCTCCACAACCTCCGCGCCGGTCGCTACGCCGAGACCGGCGACTTCGTCGGCGCCGATTACCAGCTCCTCAATGTCGACGACGGCGACGGCAGCGAGGTGGCCGTCACCATGGCGAAAGACGGCAACGTCACCGAGGGCTCCGCACTCCGGCTGGTGCGACTGTTGAAGCGACTCAGCTTCTCCCGCGAGTTGCCCGTGGTCGAGGCTCGGTACGACATCGTCAATCGTTACCACGAGCCGGTGCGCACGCGCTTCGCGGTGGGCATCGACCTCAACCTCGACAGCGCCGCCGGCGACGACTTGTTCCTGGAGACCGTCGGCGGGCGCCGCATCGGCATCGACCAGGTGGGGGAACTCGAAGAGCTCACCGAGATCTCCCTGGTGGACCTGGCCCGGGGCTACCGGCTCACGCTGTCGCCGAGGCAGCCCGCCCGGCTGTGGCATTTCCCCATCGAGACGGTGTCGCGCTCCCCGCGCGGCGTGGCCGCGCTCTACCAGGGCACGGCGCTGTACTTCTGGTGGCCGATGGAGCTGTGGGGGCAGGAAAAGCAACGGGTGGAGATCGCGCTGTCGCTGGAGACTTAGCGGAGCACCAGGATAGCGCCCGCCCCATGGCTCTCGGCAGCTTCTGCCTCGTCCTCCACGGGCACCTGCCCTGGGTGTTGCACCACGGCCACTGGCCGCACGGCGAGGTCTGGCTCTTCGAGGCGGCCGCGGAAACCTACCTGCCGCTGTTGTCGCTCGTCGAGACTGGCGGCGTGCCCATCACGCTCGGCCTCACGCCGGTGTTGCTGGAGCAGCTCTCCCACGCCCGCTTCACCACGCGCTTCCCCCGCTGGCTCCAGGAGCAAGTGGAGCGTGCCGATCGCGACGAGAAGGAGTTCGCCGACCGGGGCGAGGCACACCTCGCCTACCTCGCCGAGCGTGCCGGGGCGCACCACCGGGCGCTGGCCGAGCAGTTCGAGGCGATCGGTCGCGACATCCCGGCGGCCTTCGCCGGCGCGTGCAGCCGCGGCCACGTGGAGTTGCTCACCTCCAATGCCACCCACGGCTTCATGCCGCTCATCAAGCACGACGCCTGCACCCGGGCGCAGGTGCGCGCCGGGGTGGCCACCAGTCGGCGGCGCCTCGGCTTCTCACCGCGCGGGGCGTGGTTGCCCGAGTGTGCCTACCGCCCCGGCGGCCCGTGGACGGCGCCGGTGGGCGAGCAGGCGCAGAGCCTCCGCGCAGGCGTGGAGGAGGTCTTCGCCCACGAGGGCGTGGGTTTCTTCATCGTCGACGCCCACCTCTTCGCCGGGGCGCGCAGCGAGGGCACGCAGTCGCCGCAGGGTTTCACCAAGGTGGACTGGAAACAGGCCACGTGGGACGACACCCGCGGCTGGCGCAGCGTGCTCGAACCGCACTGGGTGTCGAGCGACGGCGGACCCGGCCGACTGGTGGCGCTGGCGCGGCACCCGGAGGTCTCGGAGCAGGTGTGGAGCGGCGAGGTGGGCTACCCGGGCGACGGGCGCTACCTCGAGTTTCACAAGCGCCACGGTCGCGACGGCCTGCGCTACTGGCGGGTGACCGGCCCCGGGAAGGGGCTCGGCGAGAAGGAGCCCTACGTGCCCGACGACACGCAGGGCGCCTTGTTTGCCCACGCCCAGCACTTCGTCGCCACCGTGCGCTCGATCGTGAAGCGCCACCACGAGCGCACCGGCCGTCATGGGGTGGTGGTGGCACCCTTCGACGCGGAGCTGTTCGGTCACTGGTGGCACGAGGGCCCCGCCTTCATCCGCGAGGTGATGGCGGCGCTGTCCTGCGACCCCGTGGTGCGGCCGTGTACCGTGTCGGCCCACCTCAACCAGTGGCCCGCCGACAAGGTAGTGACCCTGCCCGAGGGCACATGGGGCGCAGGCGGCGACCACCGCGTTTGGCTCAACGACGAGACCAGGTGGCTCTGGGAGGCCGGGCACGGCGCGGAGGACCGCTTTCTCGACGCCATCCATCGACTCGACTGGCGCCATCACAGGGGCGTGGACGAGGCGCTCCGCGCCGCCGCGCGCGAGTTGTTGCTGGTGCAGGCCTCCGACTGGCAGTTCGTGATCCACACCCGCGGCGCGGTCGACTACGGCTACCGCCGCTTCGGCGAGCACCTCTCCCGCTTCGATCGCGCCTGCAATCTCGCCGACGCCCGCGCCCGCGGCGAGCCCGACGACGAACTGGCGGCCTCGGAGCTACGCGACATGCAGCTTCACGACAGTTGTTTCGACCAACTCAAGCTGGACTGGTGGTTGTAGCTCCGCGGGGGTACACCTCGCGGTAGGCCATCGCGTCGAACACGGCGAGCACCGGCCACACGAGCATCGGGCCGATGAGCGGGATGTAGGCGAGCACCATCGACAGCACCATCTGCACGGCAAAGGCCCCGAAGTGTGCAGCGGGGTTGGCCATGAAGCCGTCCCAGGCCAGGCCCAGCGCGTCCATCGTGCCCACCTTGCGGTCGTAGCGGATGAGGTGCGCCCACTTGAAGGGAAGCGCGGTGAGGAAAACCCCAACATAACAGAACATTACGCCCACGAGGCTGGCGCCGCACTGAAGCAGCGTGATGGCGACGATCGCGGCCACGGCGCTGGTGAGCACGCCGCCCACCTTGGCGAGGTTGACCTTCCCCTTCCCATCCACCTCGTCGAGCACGGCGCACTGGTAGCCCACGTAGAGCATGGCGATGATCGGCACGATGAGCAGCATCGCGCCGAAGATGAGCGGGTACACCAGGAGTGACGACTGCGCCACGACCGACGCGGCATCCTGCGAGGACGCGGCCGGGGCGATCGCAGCCGGCACGGCAACGAACATCCCGCCGCACAAGCCGCAGCAGATGACGGCGAAGGTCATCGCGTTCACCAGCACGAACTGGGTGACGGCAACGAGGACGTGCCCCCCGGGGTTGGCCTTGAGGTGGTTGACCGCGCAGCCAAGGAGGGCGAGGTGGTCGAGTTTCACGCCCGCCGTGTAACGCCGTCCCCGTTACGAGCGCCCGATGCGAGAGATCCGCACCTGCCCGGTGACGGGCGCCACCGTCGTGCTCAACGAAGGCTGGCCGGAGCGACCGCTCCCCGCGCGGGAGAGCACCGAGTGCTGGGCCTGCGGCGACTGGGGGCCGGCGATCGCCACTCGGTACACGGCCCGGTCGCTGCCCCACCCTGTCCCGGCACTGGGCCTGGAGGGCAACGCCGCGCCGGTGCCCGGTCTCGCGATGCGACGCGACGCGGTGGGCGCCCACGAGTTGATCCTCGGCCCCCACGGCGAGGGACAGGCCGACGCCCTTTGCCTCGCCGCCGAGCGCGCGGTCGACCTGCGTCGCGACCAACGCCTGCGTGGCTTCGCCCTGGGCCAGCGGGCAACCCCGCTCGGCCACGGCGCCTGGCAACTAATCGCCTTCCCATTTGATCTTCCACCCTCGGCGTCGGCCCGGTGGCGCGACGCGGAGCTGGCCGACGGCTCGCGCGTGATTCACGTCGGCGAGGCCACGGTCGCCCTGGCCGCGTGGGCGCCCCGCGCCGCCTTCGAGACGTGGATCCTACCGCGGCAGGGCACCGCGAGTTTCGTGGCCACGAGCACTCACGAGGAAACGGCGACAGTCCTCGCCAGCGTGCTCGATGGCCTGTGGCGGCAGCTCGGCGGCCCGGCGATCGACATCACGCTGGAAGACGGCGAGCCCTGGCGCCTCGTGCTGCGCGCCCGACTAGAGCAACCTGGCCTCTTGCCCGCGCTCGGCTACCCGCTCGTGGGCGTGTTCCCCGAGTTCGCCGCGCGGGCGCTGCGGGCATAGGCTCTGTCAATGGCCCAGCTCGAGATCGAACCGCGTCGCATCGTCCGCCTCCCCGGCTTGCTGGTGTTGCCGTTCTACCTGCTGCTCGGCCTCGGCGTGGGCGCCGGCGGCATCTTCTCCGCCGGGATGGTTCAGTTCGAGCCGATTCTCGGTGTGATCGGCGTGTTGGGCACCGGCCTCTGCGCCCTGAGCTGGCTCTACGGCCTCAAGGGCTTCACCATCCTCGAGCCCAACCAGGCGGTGATCGGCCTGTTTTTCGGCTCGTACTCGGGAACCTACACCCGCGATGGTTTCCACTACTTCAACCCCTTCCTGGCCCAACGTAAGCTCTCCCTGCGCACCCAGACCTTCGAGACCCCCCACCTCAAGGTGAACGAGGCGGGGGGCCGCCCCATCGAGATCGGCGCCGTGGTCACCTGGGCGGTGGAAGAGCCCGAGAAGGCGCTGCTCGCGGTGGAAGATTACTTCGGCTTCCTCAAGAACCGCGTGGAAGTGGGCCTGCGCGAGGTGGCGGCGAAGTACCCCTACGAGTCCGACACCGGCGACGACTGCCTCCGCGGCCACCAGGCCAACATCTCCGCCGAGCTCAAACAACGCATCGCGCCTTTCGCGGCGCAGGCGGGCATCGTCGTGGCCGACATCGCCATCACCCAGCTCGCCTACGCGCCGGAGATCGCCGGGATCATGCTGGTGAAACAGCAGGCGGAGTCGCTCCTGGCGGCGCGGCGAGTGATCGTCGAGGGGGCGGTGAGCATCGCGGGCGAGGCGATCAAGAAGCTCGAGGAGCAGGGTCACACCATCCCCGAGTCGGAGCGCGGGCGGGCAATCGTCAACCTGCTCACCGTGCTCGCCTCCGACCGGGGCACCCAGCCGACTGTCAGCGTCAGCGGCTAGCGCATGGACATCGTCCAGGTATCGGCCGAGCTGGCCCCGTGGTCGAAAACCGGCGGGCTCGGCGACGTCTGCGGTGCGCTCCCGAGAGCGCTGGCGGCGCGCGGTCACCGGGTGATGGCGATCGCGCCTCGATACAAGGCCTACGAGGGCGCGTGGGACACCGGCGCCCGCGCCCAGTTCCACCTCTTCGGTTCGCGTCACGAGGTGGCCTACTTCCACCTGCTCCGCGACGGCGTCCACCACGTCTTCATCGACCATGTCAGCTACCGTCGTCCCGGCATTTACGGCGACGAGCACGGGGTGTACGGCGACAACTTGTTTCGCTTCGCACTGCTCTGTCGCGCCGCGCTGGAGGCACCGTTGCGCGTGCCGCTGGACGGCGGCCCGATGGGCGAGGCCTGCGTGTTCCACGCCAACGACTGGCACACTGGACTCCTGCCGGTGTACCTCGAGGGGCTGTACCGCTCGGTCGGCCGCTTTCCCCTCGCCCCCTGCGTCCACGCCATCCACAACGCCGGGCACCACGGCGCCTTCGACGCCCACCACTTCGCCGGGCTCGACGTGTCCACCCGCTGGTGGCCCGCGTGTGACATGGACGGGCGACTGAACTGCCTGAAGGCGGGGATCACCCTCGCCGCCAAGCTGGTGACGGTGTCGCCCAGCTACGCGCGCCAGCTCTGCATCGACCACGGCCACGGCCTCGAGGGCCTGTTCGCGCACCGCGCCCGCGACCTGTGGGGCATCCTCAACGGCATCGGCCCCGAGTGGGACCCTGCCACCGACAAGCACCTCCCCGCGCACTTCTCGGCCGACGATCTCTCGGGCAAGGCGGCCTGCAAGGCGGCGCTGCAGCGCGAGCTGGGACTGCCGGTGCGCCCGGAGGTGCCGCTCTTCGGCGTGGTGGCCCGGCTCGATCACCAGAAGGGCATCGAGCTCATCATGGGCGCGGCGCCTTGGCTCCTGCGGCAAGACGTGCAACTGGTGGTGCTCGGTAGCGGCGGGGCCCAGTACGAGGACTGGGTGCGTCGCATGGCGCGCGAGTTTCCCAAACGCGCGCGGGGCTGGGTGGGTTTCTCCGAGCCCCTGGCCCACCGCATCGAGGCCGGCGCCGACCTGTTCCTGATGCCCTCGCGCTTCGAGCCTTGCGGGCTCAACCAGCTCTACTCGATGCGCTACGGCACCGTGCCCATCGTTCACGCCACCGGTGGGCTCGCCGACACCGTCCCCACCTGGGACCCCGCCAGCGGCCAGGGCACCGGCTGGGCCTTCCCCGACTTCGCGGTCGACGGCCTCGTCCAGGCCATCGGCTGGGCGCTCCACACTTTCCACGGTCACAAGGACGCGTGGCGGCAGGTCCAGCAGAATGGGATGCGACGCGACTCGGGCTGGGACCGCGCCGCTGCGCTCTACGAACGCCTCTACGGCAGCGCCTTCGGCTGATTTCCTGGCTATGGTGCACCGGTGCGCCGCATCCTTCCCCTCCTCCTGCTCGCCGCCTGCGCCAACGACTACAAGCTCACGGGCGAGGCGGTCAACGTCAACCCGGAAGACGTCACCGAGTGCGGCTTCACTCGGGTAGAGGCCACCGCCTTCTACCGCTACGACTGCAACCCGGTGTTCACGACCACCGACGAGGAGTGGGCGAGGAGCATGGGCTCCACCACCTTCCACGTCACCGAGGTGGTGGGTCACCCCTTCTACCAGCTCTGGTACACCGCCTACGAGAACACCACCGACGACTGGCCACCCTACAACGTGGGCTACGCCGCCAGCCCCGACGGCACCGACTTTACCCCCCACCCGCAGAACCCGGTGATGGGCCAGCCGGAGACGGGCGAGTTCGACTACGACTACATGTCGGGCCTCCAGGTGGTGTGGGACCCGAACGAACAACTCTACGTGATGATCTACCAGGGCATCAACGACAGCAACCGGGGCTACGGCATGGGCGTGGCCACCTCGCCCGACGGGATAGAGTGGACGCGCCACGGGAAGAACCCGGTGTACGACCTTCACGACGCGGTGGGCTCGGTGCAGAACTGGTGCTGGCCGCTCGGCCTCGACCTTGGCGAGCAAGGCGGCTACACCGGCTACATCGCCGGAAGCGAGCGCGGTGGCAACAACGCATGCGAGGCCTACCGTCTCAACGCGTCGAGTCTCGGCGACTGGCAGCCCAGCGAGAAAAAGGCGCTATCGGCTGGGGACAATGGCGAGTGGGACGACTGCGGCTTTGCCGGACTGGCCATTGCCGGCCTCGGCGACACTCGGTACATGTTCTACTCCGGCTTCGGCTACTGGACACAATCCGGCAACTATCAGGTGGCCACCAACCTGTTCCTCGGGGTGGCCGAGATGGGGCCTGGCGAGGACGAGTGGCAGAAGTGGGGCGACTACGTCCCCGTCAACAACACGGCGGACGGTCGCGTGTCGGCCGTGGCGGCACGCACCGTGGCCACCCGCATCCACCTTTGGATCACCGACGACTACGACCGCAACCAGGCCGTGGGCTATTTCCTCTACGACCCTGACCGGGCCGCCGAGGAAGACGCCAGCGGGGGTGACAGCGGCGAATGATGGCGGCCCTGCTCGCATGCGGTTCCGCGGGGCTCACGGAGCGCCCGCCCTACGTGCCGCCCGGCGACAGCGGGGTGGAGGGCGACACCGACTCGGGGAGCATGCCCGAGACCGGCATGGTGAGCGGGCTGGCGCAGTTCCAGCTGGTGCAGATCGCCTGTCCCGACTGCCTCGGCTACCCGTCGAGCCTGGAGGTCAGCGCCCTGGCGGCGTTCCATCTCGCCACCAGCAAGAGCTGGGTCGGCTGGCTCCCCGCCGAGGGCTCCTGTGTCGAAGACCCCGCGCCGGTGCCGGCGGCGAGTGACTACCTCGACGCCGGGGAGTGGCTGTCGTACCGGAGCGGCTCGGTGTCGCTGCAACTCCGGCAGGCCGACGGGCTCTACACGGCGTCTGGCATCGACGAGGCCGACTTCATCCGCAACGCCGCGTGGATACTCGACGCCGAGGGTGGCGCCGACGTGCCCGACTTCGACGTGGAAAACGCCTTCTACACGCCGGAGTCGATCTCCGATCTCGAGCCCAAGGAGATGCTCCAAACCACCACCCGGAGCGCGTTCGCCGCCCGGGTGGACCGCGCCCGCGCCGACTTCACGTGGTCGCCCTTCGGCGGCGCCGGCAGCTTCGCCGTGGTGCTCGACGTCTTCCATCCCGACTCCAACGCCTTCCTCGGCGAGGTGTTCTGCCTCGAGGCCGACAACGGCAGCCTGCGCGTGCCCAGTGGCCTCCTCTCCGGCTACCCGCGCGACGCGCTGCTGGTGATCGGCATGTACCGCTACGCGGCCGGTGGCTTTGTCCGTCCCGACGACGGCAGCACCGTCGAAACCCTAGTCAACTTCGGTGTCATCGGCACCGGAGTGCTCACCAACTGAGAGATCATGCGCTTTCTTCCGCTCTGCCTGTCTGTCGCGTGTTGGTCCGGGCCGGAGGAAACCA
>VGRE01000104.1 GCA_016875435.1 Deltaproteobacteria bacterium
AAGGCCCGATCCCCTGCCGGTCGACGTGAAAGTGGTGCTCGCGGGCGACGTGGGCGTGTACGCGGCGATGTACTATGGCGACCCAGAGTTCCGGAACCTCTTCAAGATCAAGGCGGAGTTCGAGGAAGACGCGCCGGTGACGTCGGCGGTGCTCGAGGCCTACGCCGCCTTCTGCGCGCGCGTGGTTCAAAACGAGGGGCTCCCGCACTTCACCCGGAGTGCCGTGGGCGACTGCATTCGCTGGATGGTGCGCAGCGGTGGCCGCGGCGGGCGCATCTCCACCCAGATGAGCGTGCTCTCGGACCTCTTGCGCGAGGCCGCCTGCGAGTCGGGCGACGCGCTGGTACACGGGCGGCACGTGTGGGCGGCCCTCCGCGCGCGGCGGCTGCGCGACGGCCTCGCCGAGCGGCGCACGCTGGAGCTCATCGAGCGCGGCGTGGTGCGGGTGCAGACCAGCGGCCGCGTGGCCGGGCTCATCAACGCGCTCGTGGTCTACCACGTGGGCGGTCACGACTTCGGGCGCCCCATGCGGATCACCGCCACTGTCGGCGCCGGTCGCGCCGGCATCGCGAGCGTGGAGCGCGAGGTGGGGCTCTCCGGCAAAAGCCACGACAAGGGCGTGCAGATCCTCACCGGGTGGCTCCGCGACAAGCTCGGCCAGACCCGCACCCTCGCGGTCACGGCCACGGTGTGCTTCGAGCAGAGCTACGGGCGTGTCGATGGCGACTCGGCCACCGTCACCGAGTTGCTCGCGCTCCTGTCGGCCCTGTCGGGCCTGGGCATCGACCAGGGGGTCGCGGTGACCGGCTCGGTCAACCAGCTGGGCGAGATCCAGTCCGTCGGGGGCATCAACGAGAAGATCGAGGGCTTCTACGCCACGTGCCAGGTTCAGGGCCTCACCGGCGAGCAGGGCGTGTGCATTCCCGCCACCAACGTGCCCGACCTCTGCCTCGAGGACGACGTGGTGGAGGCCTGTGCCCGCGGCCAGTTCCACGTGTGGCCCATCGCGACCATCGACGAGGCGGCCGAGCGCGTGATGGGACGCGGCCTCGGCGGCGACGACGGCGTGCTCGCGCTCTGTGGTCGCGCGCTCGATCGCTACCAGGACGTGGTGCGGCTGCAGGGGAAGAAGGAAAAATCCTAGCCGGCCCTGTCTCCCGGTGGCCTACTCGCACGACACCGCTGACAGGTAGGTGATCGTCACCTGGGCGCCGAGCGAGGGCGCCGACTCGGTGACGAAGACGAGGCTGTTGGCCCGCTCGTCGTAGCTCCATCCCGTGTAGTTGGCGCCGTCGACCCTCACCTCGATGGTCTCCGGGACGGGCCACTCGGCGAGCGCGTAGGTGACCGCCGCCTCGATGGCCGGGAGCGTGGCGAAGGCCTCGAAGACGTCGGTCCAGTCGGCGTCGCAGAGGTCGCCCACGGCGCCGCCGTAGGCCTGCGCCAGCTCCGCGTAGGCCTCGGCGCTGGCGGCGCAGGCGCCGCCACGGGGGACCAGCGCCGACACGCGGAGCGCGCCTGGGTCGTCGACCAACGCGGCCAGATCGGCGGCGGCAAGCTCCACGTCGCGAGTAGGGGTTCGCTCCGCGACGATCACCAGGTCGAGGTCGGCCCCGGCGCGGCGGAAACCGTCGAGGCAGCCGCCATCGAGGGTCTCCTCCATCGCAGCGAGCGCCAGCCCCAGCAGGTCGCCGTCCCAGGCGCCGGCCGCGTCGTCGAAGGCGCGGTCAAGCACGCGGAGGGTGCCGAGGTCGGTGTCGCTGGTGGTGGCGTAGGCAGGCTCGTCGACGGGACAGGCGCCGGCGGTGCCGAGCGCCGTCAACTGGAAGTCCACGTTGGTGGCCGAGAGGGTATCGACGTAGGCCTCGAGCCCCGGGGCCAGGCGCGCGTCGCCGTCGGTGGCCCCGGGCTCCAGCACGAAGATCGCGTCGGTGGGCTGCGTGGGACGGTAGGCGAAGCCCTCCTCCACCCGCTCGCCCTCGTAGCCGAGCCCCTCCAGGGTGACGGCGAACTCGGGCCAGAGCGGGTCGTTACTGCTCACGGTGAGCACGGCGCCGCGATCGCCGCCGCCGCCGGGCGTGAAGCTCAGCTCCACGAGTTCGGTGTCGCCCGGCGCCACGTCGGCGTTCCACCCGGTGACCAGGTAGTCGCTGCCCACGAGCGATATCTCCTCGATGGAGAGTGTCTCGCTGCCCTCGTTCCGCAGGGTGACGGTCGCGACGCCGCTGCACCCGACAACCGTGGACGGCACGTCGACCGCCTCGAGCGCGAGCACCGGCGCGAGGCCGGCGCCGCTCAGTTCCACCAGCTCGCCCCCGGGATCGACGCGCAGCTGGGCATAGGCGGTGGACTCGGTGGCCGGGGCGAAGCGCACGTGCACCTCGGCGGCCTCACCCACGCCGAGGCTGAAGAAGGGCTCGGCCAGCACCTCGAAGCCCTCGTCGCCGATGGGTTCGTCGTGACCTGAAACCGTTACAGCATCGTCGCCGAGGTTCTGCACGATGAAGGAGAGCGTGCTCTCGCCTATGTTGTTGACGGAGACTTGGCCGAAGTCGAGGCCCAGTGGGGTGACAGCCACGCGAGACTCGGGCGTGCCGACCGGGTCGTCCTCGACCGGCCAGTCACGTAGCGGTGCACACGCGGCGAACACGAGCAACACGCGCCCATGCTACCGCGGCGTGGGCCCTCGTGTCTGCGCGAGCGGCGCGCCGAAACCCACGCTGAGGGTGCCGCCATAGTCCTCAGTCCAGGCCTGGTTCCACTGGTAGCCGCCGGCCCAGCCTTCCAGCCGAGTGGCGACGAAGCCGCCGCCCAGCGGCAAGTCGACCCCGAGGGCGAGGCCCGCGGCCGCGCCGGGGGTGGACTGGCGCTCGTAGCCGCTCCACCGGTAGGGCAGGTGCAGGTCGGCGAAGGCCCCCGCCCAGCCGGGGCCGAAGCTCGGACCGGCGGTGACGCCGAGCACGAGGTCGCCGGTGGTCTGGGACACGCCGTCCACGGGATTGGCGCCATCGGCGAGCGAGGCGCCCACGTGGAGATCGCTGCGCCAGGGGCCGGCGAGGCGCACCGGGTTGGCGAGCACCAGCCGGGCGCTGCTCGCGACGGGGAAGAGCGCGTCGTTGCCTCCGCTCACCGCCACCCCGCCGAGCACGGCGAGCGTGGTGGCCTTTCGCGCCACGAGGTCTTCGAGGGGGAGGGTTTCCCCGGCCTCCACGCGCACGCGGTCGCGGAGCAGGGTGCGCCCGTCTTCCGTCTGCACCTCGATGGTCGCCACGCCGGGGTCGATCGCGTACAGGCCGGGCAACTCGCCCCGCGGCGTGCCGTTCACGAACAGCCGCGCGCGGGCGAGGATCGCGTCGCAGGCCGCGATCAGCGCCCGCTCGGCCGCGTCGCGGAGCGAGTCGGCACCGGCGAGGAAGATCTCCTCGCGGCCCACGATCCGGTACTCGGCGCGGGGCACCTGGAGGCCACCGGTCCACGCCATCGTGCGGTCGCGGGCGTGCTGGTGGGCCTCGGCCACGTCGACGAGGCCGTCTTCATCGAGGTCGGCGCTGGCGCGCGACTCGGTGAGGGCGTCGATGAGGAAGTGGGTGTAAACCCCGTTCTCGAGGGCCGGGTCTTCCATCGCCGGCTGCCAGTACTGGGCGGCGTAGAGCCGGGCCTCGGACTCCGAGATGTCGCGGACGTCGCGGGGGGCCGGCACCTCGCCCCGGAAGCCCGACAACAGTTGCTGCGTGGGCCCGGAGACGGCGGAACGACTCCCGGTGCGCCCGTTGTGGCAGGTATCGAGGATGAGCACGCGGCGACGCGCGGGGAGTTCATGGACGAGCGCCTCGATCTCGCGAACGGCGAGACCGGACGCCTCGGGACGGTCGAGGCGCCCGTCGGAAGGGAGGAACCAGAGCTGGCTGCCCTCGAGCGGGTCGAGGGTGAGCGTGCCGTGGCCGGAGAGGTAGAGCACGAAGGTGTCGTCGCGCTGGAGGTCCGCGGTGACGACGCCGAGCGAGCGGAGCAGCCCCTCCCGCGTGGTGGCGTCGTGGCCGGCGATCACGAACACCCGGTCGAAGCCACCCACGCCGGCCGAGCCGAGCACGGCGCCGAGATCGCGCGCGTCTTTCTCAGGGAACTTCAGGCCTTTCAGCGCGGGATCGTCGTAGTCCTGGACGCCCACGAGCACCGCCACCCGGCGCGGGCGGTACGCGGCCTCCAGCTCGGGGCTGGCGGTGGTGGCCACCACGCCGGCCTCGGCCTGCAAGGCAAACAAGAGCGCCATCATGGCCGCACCGCCCGCACGGGGAAACGCAGGGTCTCGGCGCCGCCCTCCAGGCTGAATACCGCCGCTGGCTCGCCCGCCTCCAGCGTGTAGCCCACCGGCAGGTCGGTGGACCCGGCGGGGGCAGGACCGGACCACAGCACGACGTCGTCACGTCGGAGTGTCAGGGTGGCGGGGGCGGTACTGCTCACGCGGAACCGGAGGGTGGTCCCGGCAGTATAGGCTTCGCCCGGGGCGAAGCGCGCCACCTCGCCAAGCGGGCTCACCACCGCCACCTTGAGGTCGACCGCGGGCAGCACCGGCCCCGCGCCGCGCTCCACCATGTCGGCCGGGTTGCCGGTGGCCTCGCCCTCGCGCACCACCAGCATCGCCATGGCGGCCATCCCGATCATCCCGGCGACGGCCAGTCCGCGAACCCGGAACGCGTCGCGACGTCGCTCGGCACGGTATGCGGCGAGGGTGCGCGAGACCAGCGGGGCGGGCGGCTCGGGCGCGCGGAGGCCCCGGAACTGGGCGTCGAAGACCTCGTCGGTCACGACACCTCCAGGACCTGGCGGAGGCGGGCGCGCGCGCGGGAGATCCGGGCACGGGCGTTGTCGGGCGACACGCCGAGAGCCTCGGCCACCTCGTTGTGATCGAGGCCGGCCACCGCGCCGAGCAGGAAGGCATCCCGGAGATTGTCGGGCAGCGCGGCCAGCGCCCGCTCCAGCGCGATGCGGTCGTCGGGCGCGCCCTGGTACGCGGGCTCCCAGTCGTCGCCGAGCACCTCGGGCCGCCGGGCGGCGGCGCGGGCGCGGTCGCGGATGGTGTTGACCGCGATGCGGTAGAGCCAGGAGCGGAAGCTGCCGTCGTGGTGCGACCAGGTGGACCGGGCGCGGTGCACGCGCAGGAAGGTTTCCTGGAACACGTCGTCGGCGGTTTCCCGGTGGCGCGTCATGCGCAGGGCGAAGCCGTAGAGCGGCGAGCGGTAACGCTCGAACAGCGCCGCGTAGGCCTCCTCGCTGCCGTCACGAACCGCGTCCATCAGGTCCTCGTCGGTAGGCGGGCTCTTCACCCGGTCTCCGGCTCGAACTACGCCGCGGGGGGCGCGGGTGTGACAGCGCGCTGCCGCGCGAGCCCCAGCGCCGCCACCGCCACCAGCGCGCAGGCCCAGGGGAAATATCGCCCCCAGCTCCGGTAGGGCGTGTCGAACTTGGCAAGTCTAAGCTCCACGACCTCGGCCACCTCGGTGTAGGGCCGGGTCTCGTGCTTGATGACGCCGTGAGGCTCCACGACCATGGAGATACCCGTGTAGGCGATGCGTAGCATCGGCCGTCCCATCTCCATCGCCAGGGCCGCAGAGAGCATCGCATGCTGGTGGGGGGCGGAGGTGTCGCCGAACCACCCGTCGTTGGTGATGTTGACGTAGGCGTCGGTCTCCGACAGCACGCGCATCTGCTTCTCGAGGATGGCCTCGTAGCAGATGGGCGTGGTGAATGTGAACTTGCCGGCGTCGAAGACCGTCGGGATCGTCCCCGCTCGGAAGTGGCCCACGCCCTCGATCCAGCGGTCGAGGTAGCTGAAGGGCCACGGCAGGTACTCGCCGAAGGGCATCGGCACCATCTTGTCGTAGCGACCGGCGATCTTCCCATCGCGACCGAACAGGTAGGCGGAGTTCCAGCTCGCGCGCTTGCTCGGGTCGTCGGGGTCGGCCTCGCGGGTGCCGCCGCCCACGAGGAAAGCGAATCCGTGGTCGGTCGTCATCTTCTCGAAGACGGGCTGCACGCGCTTGTCGGTGGGGTTGTAGTAGATGGAGCCCTCGGGCCACACTACAAGGTCGGGCTTGTCGTCGACGACCTTGGCGGTGAGCTCCATCCAGCTCTTGAACACCTCGGAGCCGCGGTCCTGGATGCGTTGCACCATGGTGACGCCCTGCTGCAGGAGGCTCACGCGCGCGATGGGCGCGCCGGACAGGGTGGCCTCGACCGCGTGGAAGCGCTGGTAGCCGAAGCCGAGGTTGCCGAGGAACAAGGCCAGGACGATGCCGAAGGGGAGCAGCGACCGCCTGGCTCCTCGCGACAGCGCCAGCTCGGCGACGGCGGCGTTGGTGGCGATCACCAGCCACGACACGCCCATCGCGCCGATCACCGACGCCAGCTGCCAGGTGTAGGGGGTACGGTACTGCCCCACGCCCTGGTAGTAGGGGAACAATGCTGGTTGTAGGAACTCGCCCGCCACCCACACGCACGGGTACAGGAGCACCCACCACGCGCCGAAGCGGCGTCGCAAGGGATGGAGAGCCATCGCCAGCAGCCCGTAGGGCAGGCCCCACACGGCGGCGAACAGCGCGATGATCAGGGCGGCCAGAGCAAGGGGGATATTGCTGAACAGGTCGATGGTCTGGGCGAGCCAGAAGAACAGGGTCCACACGGCGAAGAAGCCGGACAGGTAACCAAGCTTGAAATTTCGCTTCCGGTCGTCGGTGGCCACGACGACGAAGAGGGGGACGAAGGTGAGCCAGTGGATGAACGCCAGCCCGTAGGGCGGCGACACCAGCTTGAGGACCAGGCCGGAGAAGAGCGCGGCCGCGATCGCGGGCGCCTGGGCGCGGGAGAAGAAGCGCGGGGGAGTGGACTCGGCCACGGGGGAACCCGGGCTGGGGGGCTCCTTCACCACCGCGGCGCGCGTCGCTCGCGGAAGGCGCGGATGCCCTCGACCGCCTCGCCGCTGGTGAGGGCGAGCGCCCCGTGGTTGGTCTCGACGGAGAGGGCCTCGTCGAGTCCCAGGTCGGTCGATACCCGGACGGCCGCCAGCGCCAGTCGAACCGCCTGGGGCCCGTTCTCGCACACGGCGCGGGCGGCGGCCAGGGCCGTGGGCAGCGCCTGCCCGGTGTCGCACAGCCGCTCCACGAGGCCGAGGTCGAAGGCCTCCTCGCCGCCCAACCGGCGACCGGTGCAGATCAGGTCGGCCGCGCGCCCGGGGCCGATCAGCCGCGCGAGCCGGGTGCAGCCACCCACGTCGGGGATCATCCCCATGCGTACCTCGGGGAATGCCAGCGTGGCTGAGCGCGCCGCGATGCGCACGTCGCAAGCCAGCGCGATCTCGAGCCCACCGCCGATGCAGGCGCCCTCGACGGCCGCGAAGGTGGGGACCTCCAGATCGGCGAGCGCCGCGACGCAGTCCTTCAGGTGGCCGATCACGCGCCTGGCCACGCCGTCGTCACCCGACTCGATGGCCGGGGCGATCTCGCGGAGCAGCGCGTTGTCGGCAGACAGATCGAGGCCCGAGGAGAAGTCCGATCCCTCGCCGGCAACGACCACCGCCCGCACGTCGGGGAGCCCTCGCGCGGCATCGCGGAGTTGGGCGAAGGCCGCGCCGTCGAGCGCGTTCCGGCGGGCTGGCTGGCTCAGGGTCAGGATGGCGATACCGCCGTCGAGGCGCGCGTGCACGGGCATCGCCCCCCCCGTATCTCACGAGCGGGCCAGTTCACCGTCGGGGCGAAGCCACCGGCGTTGGCGAGGACTGCCAGCACGAAGCCTCCGGGGAGGATCTCCCCCCTCCGTCGCAGAGGGGAGACAACTCACGCCAAACGTAGGATCCACTATGCGTTCTCCGGCGCGAAAGGACCCCGGGGCGTGGGCGCCCAGGGGTCCTGTAGTGTCCGGAGACTCGGGCCGTTCGCTGACGTCGCGAGGCGGAGCCGAGCGATGTCAGCGGTGGGCCGGCGTTGACGACGACTGCTGCGCGGCTGTCGTCAACGCTAGAAGTCCATGTCGCCCATGCCGCCCATGCCGCCCATGCCGCCCATGCCGCCGCCCATGCCGCCGCCACCGCCACCGCCACCGGCCTTCTTCTTCTCCGGCTTCTGGGCGATCACCGCCTCGGTGGTGAGCAGCATGCCCGCGACGGACGCGGCGTTCTGGAGCCCGCAGCGCACGACCTTGGTGGGGTCGATGATGCCCTTCTCGAGCAGGTCGCCGTAGGTTTCCGTCTGCGCGTCGAAGCCGAAGGCGCCCTTGCCCTCGCGGACCTTGTGGACCACGATCTGGCCGTCGACACCGGCATTGTTGCTGATGGCGCGCAGGGGCTCCTGGATGGCGTCGCGGATGATCTCCACGCCGAAGTGCTCGTCGCCGTTGAGGCCGGTGAGGCTGTCGAGCGCGGGGAGGCAGCGCACGAAAGCGGTTCCGCCGCCGGGGACGATGCCCTCGTCGACCGCGGCGCGCGTGGCGTTGAGCGCGTCCTCCACCCGGGCCTTCTTCTCCTTCATCTCCACCTCGGTGGCCGCGCCCACGTGGATGACGGCCACGCCGCCGACGAGCTTGGCCAGGCGCTCCTGGAGCTTCTCCTTGTCGTAGCTCGAGGTGGTTTCCTCGATCTGCGCGCGGATCTGCTTCACGCGGCCCTTGATGGCCTCGGCAGCGCCGGCGCCCTCGATGATGGTGGTGAACTCCTTGGACACCTCGATGCGCTTGGCGCGACCGAGGTCGCCCATGGAAACGCCTTCGAGCTTGAGACCGAGGTCTTCCATGATGGCGCGGCCACCGGTGAGGATCGCGATGTCTTCGAGCATGGCCTTACGACGGTCGCCGAAGCCGGGAGCCTTGACGGCCACCACGTTCATCGAGCCGCGGAGCTTGTTGACCACCAGCGTGGCGAGCGCGTCGCCCTCGATGTCTTCCGCGATGATGACCAGGGGCTTGCCCGCCTCGTGGACCAGCTCCAGGAGGGGGAGCAGGTCCTTCATCGAGGAGATCTTCTTCTCGTGGATGAGCACGTAGGCGTCTTCCAGGACGGCCTCCATGCGGTCGGGGTTGGTGACCATGTAGGCCGAGAGGTAGCCGCGATCGAACTGCATGCCCTTGACGATGTCGAGCTCAGTCTTCGCGCTCTTCGCCTCCTCGACGGTGATCACGCCGTCCTTGCCGATCTTGCCCATCGCCTCGGCGAGGATCTCGCCCACCTCGGTGTCGCCGTTGGCGGAAAGCGTGGCGACCTGCGCGATCTCGTTGTTGTCCTTGATCGGGCGGCTGAGCTCCTTGAGGCTCGCCGTCACGGCGGCCACGGCCTTGTCGATGCCCTTCTTCACGTCCATCGGGTTGGCGCCGGCCGCCACGAGCTTGCTGCCAGCGCGGTAGATCGCCTGCGCCAGCACGGTGGCGGTGGTGGTGCCGTCGCCGGCCACGTCGTTGGTCTTGGAGGCGACCTCCTTGACCATCTGGGCGCCCATGTTCTGGAGCTTGCTCGGCAGCTCGATCTCCTTGGCGACGGTGACGCCGTCCTTGGTGACGATCGGAGCGCCGAAGCTCTTCTCGATGACGACGTTGCGGCCCTTGGGCCCGAGGGTGACCTTGACGGTGTTGGCGAGCGCGTCGACCCCGCGGAGGATCTCGACACGGGCGGTCTCGCGGAACTGGATGTCCTTGGCGGCCATGATTAACTCCGTTGCTTGCTTGGTTTCGGGATTGAGGGACTAGGCGAGGACCGCGAGGATGTCTTCTTCGCGGAGGATGAGGTGCTCCTCACCGTCGAGCTTGATCTCGTCGCCGGTGTACTTGCCGAACAGCACCTTGTCGCCCACCTTGAGGCTCATGGCGCGAACGCTGCCGTTGTCGAGCATGCGGCCGTTGCCCACGGCCACCACCTCGGCCTCCTGCGGCTTCTCTTTCGCGGTGTCGGGGATGATCAGGCCGCCAGCGGTGCGGTTCTCGGACTGGAGCCGCTTCACGAGCACGCGGTCATACAAGGGACGGAAGTTCATTTGAAACTCCACAGGTAGGAAGGTTCGAGTTGATGAAATCGCCCCAGACCGGCAGCCGGGGTGGAGCGAGCGCGCGTAGGGCTAGGCACCTCTCCCGCCTGCGTCAACGGGCGATTGAAAAAATGCGTGCCCCGCGTGCTGGGGGGCGAGGTCGGGCCGGGCGGCGGTGATTGGGTCAGGGCACGAACTGGAATTTGATGACGAAGGGCGGTGCGCTCCGCCGTCCCGGCTCGACGGCAGGTAGCGTAGCAATACTCATGCCACGCAGGTGGCAGTGGGGGCCCCGGGGGTGCGCCCCCGGGCCGAGCGCGACTTTCAGGTCGCGGGGGCTTGTCGATCCTCGCGCCGTCCCTATGGATCAAGCCGTCGAGCACGACATCGCCCTGCCGCAGTCCGACGTCGTGCCAGCGCTTGACGCGCAACCATCGGGGATTACCGTTTCGGCCGTCCTAGGCGGCGCGCTAGGCGTCTATCCAAACATCAGCATCCAAACCTGACTATGCGGAAAGCGGAGTCCGCGCGGAGAATCGCGAGATGGGCAAGATCATCGGTATCGACCTCGGCACCACCAACTCGGTCGTGGCCATCATGGAGGGCGACTCGCCCGCCGTGATCATCAACGAGGAAGGGGGCCGCACCACGCCCTCGGTGGTTGGCTTCGGGAAAGACGGCGAGCGACTCGTGGGCGCCACCGCGCGTCGCCAGGCGATGCTCAACCCGACGAAGACCATCTACTCGATCAAGCGCTTCATGGGGCAACGCTGGGATGAAGCGGAGAGAGAGGCCAAGCGCGTGCCCTACAAGGTCATCCGCGGTGCCGACGGGGCGCCCCGCGTGGAAGCCGACGGCAAGGAGTACAGCGCGCCCGAGGTGAGCGCGATCATCCTCCAGAAGCTCAAGCGCGAGGCGGAGCGCTACCTGGGGCAGCCCGTCACCGAGGCCGTCATCACCGTGCCCGCCTACTTCAACGACGCCCAGCGGCAGGCCACCAAGGACGCCGGGAAGATCGCGGGCCTCGAGGTGAAGCGCATCATCAACGAGCCCACCGCCGCCGCGTTGGCCTACGGTTTCGACAAGAAGAAGAAGGACCAGACCATCGCCGTCTACGACTTCGGTGGTGGCACCTTCGACATCTCGATTCTCGACGTGGGCGAGAACGTGGTCGAGGTGCGCAGCACCAACGGCGACACCCACCTCGGGGGCGACGACATCGACAACCTGGTGATCGACTGGCTGATCAAGGAGTTCAAGCAGGAGTCGGGCATCGACGTGGCCAACGACAAGATGGTGCTCCAGCGACTGAAGGACGCGGCGGAGAAGGCCAAGATCGAGCTCAGCTCGAGCATGAGCACGCAGATCAGCTTGCCCTTCCTCTCGGGCGACGCCAGCGGTCCCAAGCACCTCGAGCGTACGCTCGCGCGGGCCCGCTTCGAGCAGATGATCGAGCCGGTGGTCGAGCGCACGCTGGAGCCCTGCCGCCTCGCGCTCAAGGACGCCAAGGTGTCGACCGCCGACATCCACGAGATCATCCTGGTGGGCGGCTCTACCCGCATCCCCATGGTGCGCAGCAAGGTGAAGGCGCTCTTCGGCAAGGAGCCCAACCACTCCGTCAACCCCGACGAGGTGGTGGCGGTGGGGGCCGCGGTGCAGGGTGGCGTGCTCGCCGGCGACGTCACCGACATGCTGCTCCTCGACGTGACCCCGCTCTCGCTCGGCATCGAGACGCTGGGCGGTGTGCTCACCGTCCTGGTGGCGCGCAACACCACCATCCCGCACAGCAAGGGCGAGATCTTCTCGACCGCTGCCGACGGCCAGACCGCCGTCGACGTGCAGGTGTACCAGGGCGAGCGGCAACTGGCGAAGGACAACCGCCTGCTCGGCACCTTCCGCCTCGACGGCATCGCGCCGGCGCCACGTGGCATGCCGCAGATCGAAGTCACCTTCGACATCGATGCCAACGGCATCCTCAACGTCCGCGCGAGGGACAAGGCCACCGGCCGCGAACAGAAGATCACCATCACCTCGTCCTCGGGCCTGTCCAAGGACGAGGTTGAGCGGCTGGTGAAGGAAGCCGCCTCGAACGAGGCCGCCGACAAGCAGCGCCGGGAGACCATCGAGGCCCGCAACAACCTCGACAACATGGTGTACCAGGTCGACAAGCTGCTCCGCGAGAACAAGGACAAGCTGCCGGCCGACGAGGTGAGCAACGTGGAGGCGGCGCTGGCCGACGCTCGCAGCGCGCTCGACACCGACGACGTGGCCAGGTTGAAGTCCGCCTTCGACGATCTTCAGAAGGCGAGCATGAAGCTCGGGGAGGCCGCTTACTCCCAGCAGCCCGGGGCGGGGCCCGCGCCCGGTCCCCAGCCCACCACTTCCGGCTTCGGCGGAGGCGCGGCGGGCGGCGCGGCCGGCGGGAGCGCCAAGCGGGACGGCGTGATCGACGCCGAGTTCGACGAGGTCACCTAGAGCGCCCCTCGGTTTTCTAGGCCCTTTCCCCAGTCGAGTCGGAGCGAAACAGAATGGCGAAGCGGGACTATTACGAAGTTCTCGGCATCAAGCGCGAAGCGTCGCAGGCCGAGATCAAGAAGGCGTTCCGTGCGCTCGCGGTGAAGTACCATCCCGACAAGAACGGGGGCGATGCCGAGGCCGAGGCGAAGTTCAAGGAGGTCGCCGAGGCCTACGAGATCCTCGGCGACGAGCAGAAGCGCCAGATGTACGACCGCTTCGGCCACGATGGGCTTCGCGGCGCCGGGATGAACCAGGGCTTCCAGTCCTCCGACGAAGTTTTCAGTCACTTCGCCGACATCTTCGGGGATCTGTTTGGCTTCTCCGGTCGAGGGGGCAACCGGGGGCCGAGGCGCGGCCCCGACCTCGAGTACCCGCTCACCATCGAGTTCCTCGACGCGGTGAAGGGCTGCGAGCGCGAGATCGAGGTGCCCAAGCACGCCCCCTGTGACAACTGCTCGGGATCCGGCGCCAAGGCGGGCACCCAGCCCCAGGTGTGCGGCACCTGCCGCGGCCAGGGCGAGGTGATCCAGCAAGCGCAAATGTTCCTTCGCATTCGCACCGCCTGCCCCGCGTGCGGCGGGCGGGGGAAAGTGATCCGCGACCCCTGCGGCAGCTGCGCCGGGAGCGGGCGCACCCGCGTGAGCGAGAAGCTGCGGGTCAACGTGCCGGCGGGCATCGACGACGGCATGCAGCTTCGCCTCTCGGGCAAGGGCGAGGTGGGCGAGCCGGGGGCGACGGCGGGCGACCTGTACGTCACGGTGCGGGTGAACGCCCACGAGCGCTTCCAGCGCGACGGCCAGAACGTGCTCCTGCGGCAGCCCATCCCCTACGTGCTCGCGGCGCTCGGCGGCGAGCTCGCGGTGCCCACCATCGACGGCGAGGAGACGCTGGCCATCGAGCCGGGGACGCCCTCGGGCAAGGTGGTGCAGATGCGCAGCAAGGGCGCGCCCTCGCTCAACGGCCGGGGTCGCGGCGACCAGCTCGTGCAACTCCTGGTCGACGTTCCACGGAAGTTATCTGCGAAGGAAGAAGACTTGTTGCGCGACCTAGCGGCCGCCCAGGGCGTGAAGGTACGCGACAAGGGGTGGTTCCAGAACGTCTTCAAGGGCTTCACGTCGTAAGACCCTGTCACCAAGGCATCGCCCGGGCGCTCGCCGGGGTTTAGGCGGCGGCGCACCGGAGCGAACGTGAACACCGAGGTCGTCCCCCCGCCCTCAGCCGACGAGATCAGGCTCGCGGCCGAGGAACTGTCCCGCGTGCGTGCCGAGGTGGCCCGGGTCATCGTCGGCCAGAAGTACATGGTCGAGCGCATGCTCTCCGCCTTGCTGGCCGATGGCCACCTCCTGGTGGAGGGCGTGCCGGGCCTTGCCAAGACCACCGCGATCAAGGCGCTCGCCGGCGCGATTCATGGCAGCTTCAGTCGGGTGCAGTTCACGCCCGACCTGCTCCCCGCCGACGTGGTGGGCACGCAGGTGTACAACCCCAGGGAGATGGTCTTCACCACGAGGAAGGGTCCCATCTTCGCCAACATCGTGCTGGCCGACGAGATCAATCGCGCCCCGGCGAAGGTGCAGTCGGCGCTGCTCGAGGCCATGCAGGAACGACAGGTGA
>VGRE01000105.1 GCA_016875435.1 Deltaproteobacteria bacterium
CGGCTACGCTACCGGCGACGACGCCATCCCGACGATCGCCCCCTACGATGTCGAGCTGTGGCAGCAGGTGGCGTACGCGCCCGACTTCGCCTCCGATGGCAACGACTACCGCTGCTACCTGCTGGAACTCGGCAACGAGGAGCCGGTGTGGATCACCGGGGTGGAGCCGATCATCGGCAATCCCAAGATCGTCCACCACCTCGTGCTGTACACGGTCGACGAGGACGTGGAGGTGAGCAGCGACCCTTCCGGCTTCCCGTGTGGCGGCCTCGGCGAGCGCGGCTGGGACTTCTGGGTGGGCTGGGCGCCGGGCGGCGGGCCCATGGTGCTGCCCGAGGGCACGGCGATGCGGCTCGACGACCACGCCCGCCTCGTGCTCAACATGCACTACTACGGCGACGGCACCCGGGCGGGGGAGTCCGATCTCAGCGGCTACGGCTTCACGACGCAGGTCGAAGAGCCCGAGCACGCGGCGATCGTCTACCCGCTCGGCACCGAGCGCTTCACCATCCCGGCGGACGACCCCGCCTACCAGGCGGGCATGGACTTCACGTGGCGCGAGGAGTACGGCACGTTCCACGTGCAAGGTGTCTTCCCGCACATGCACCTGCTCGGCCGCGCCTTCGAGATGAGCGCCGGCCCCGATTGCATGGTCGATGCCACCCCCTGGGACTTCCACAACCAGGTGAGCGCGTTCTACAAGGAGGAGGTGGTGATCGACCCGGGCGACGAGGTCACGCTCACCTGCACCTGGGACAACTCCGTCGACAGTCCCTACCAGTACAACGATCCGCCGGAGAACGTCCGTTTCGGCGAGGAGAGCACGGCCGAGATGTGCTACGCCTTCACCTACGGCTGGTTCGAGTAGGCCCGCTGGCTCGACTGCTCCGTCGTAACAGGCACGCGCACTCGAGGTGCTCGGTGCCGGGGAACATGTCGAGGGGGACCGCCCGCTCGATCTCGTAGGTGTTGCCGAGCTCCGCCACGTCGCGGGCCAGCGTCACCGGGTCGCACGACACGTAGACGATCGCGCGGGGCCGGGTGGTCGCCACCCTGGGCAGCACCCCGGGGGCGCCCTGCCGCGGCGGGTCGAGCACGGCGACGTCGTACACGGCGGAGCCGGGCTCGAAGCGGCTCGCGTCACCCCTGATCACCGCGGCCCGGGGGAGGTTGTGTCGCGCGTCGGCCACGCTCGCCGGGTTTGACTCCACGAGCGTCACCGGCGTTCCCCGGGCGTGAGTGACTCGCGACAGGTTGCCGATGCCGCCGTACAGATCGAGCAGCGCCTCGGCGCCGCCGATCCACTCGTCGACGAGCGAGACCAGCGCACGGTTGACCTCCAGGTTCACCTGGTAGAAGGCGCCCGGCGACACGCGCAGGCCGTCGACGGTGAGCGTGGGGTTCCCGGCCACGGCGCGCCCCTTGATGGCGACGTCGGGCAGCCCGCGGGCGGGCGCGGTGGCATCGACGACGACCCGCTCGCCGTCACTCCGCAGTTCCACCTCGCCGGCAGTGGGCCGCAGCGACGCCGCAGCGGCGACGATCTCGGGCCGGGCGAGATCCTCGAGCGCGGGCCTGAGAAACTGGTGGGTGCCTGGGCGATGAAAGCCTAGCTGGCTACCTTCAACTTGGAACTTCAACCGGGCGCGGGCGCCGGTGCGCCGCGGCGAGGGTAGCACTGGCTCTACCGGGGCACCGATGCGGCGCCGCTCGAACGCCCCCTGCACGAACGCGAGTTTGCGCGCCAGCTGTTCCTCGTAGGGCAGGTCGGCCCAGGGCAGGAGGCCGGCGTCGACCAGAGCTGAGGCCATCGGCGCCGGGCTATCCCGGCGGGCTCTCCCCATCCCCGCGCCCGGCGGTGCCGGGCTATCCTGAGGTCTCATGCGCGCGCGCCTCGCTCGGCTCTGGCTCCTGCTTCGCGATCCCGCAGGCTGGTCGGCCGATCACTACCGTCGTAAGAACAGGATGGACTACGCGGCCCTCTGGCGTCCGCGTCGATGAGGCTGTTCCACGCGGCGAAGGGGCTGCCCGTCGTCACTCTCGCCGAGGGCGGCTACGCCGGGAAGCTCGACGACTTCCTGTTCGAACTCGACTCGCTGGCGGTGCTCGGCTTCCGCCTGCGCGCGCCGGGTTTCTGGGGCGGGGCGCGCGGCGTGGCCGTGGGCAACGTGGTGCTCCTGGGTCGCGACTACGTGCTGGTGCGGGACGAGGCGATCGTGGAGCGCGAGGGCCAACGGGGCGCCGACACGACCGACCGCGCCTGGTTCAGCGACTGGGACGGCCGCAAGGTCGTGGCGCGGCGAGGCGTGGACCTGGGCGCGGTGGAGGACGTCGTCCTCGACGAGCAACCGAGCGTGGTGCGGGCGTGGGTGCTCGATGGTGGCCGGGTGGTCGTCCCGGGTCCGCGCGCGGTGCTGGCGGCGGACTCGGTGATCGTCGACGACGAGCGGGTGGTGGTCAGCATCGGCGAGAAGGTCGACACCGCCGCGTGGTGGGCGCGGGTGGCGGAGATCCTCGCGGGGTGATCCTCTTCCTCGCCTGCGCTGGGGCCCCGGTGGATGGCGTGCCCGTGGATCGCGACAGCCTGCGCCTGCGATGGCTCCAGGGCTATCCTGGAGAGACCTGGGTGATCGCCCAGGAAGGCCTGTGGTGGGCGCTCTCCGACCTCGGCGCTGTCCCCGGCGACGGCGCGCTCCGGGTGGTGCAGGCGCGGCGCGACGAGGTGGTGTTCGATCTCGACTTGTCCGCGCTTGGGCTGCCCGACGGCGCGCTGGAGCCGGCGCGGGCCGAACTCGCGGGCAGTGCCGAGGCGGAGGCCCATGGCGCCGTTGACCTGGGACGATTCTTGCTGCGCACGCTGTACGAGCCCTGGCGGTACTACGCCATCACGGGGGCCTGCCTGTCGCGACCGGAACCAGTGGACGCCGAGCACTACGCCGTCACCACGTCCCTGCTGCTCGCGGGCGACCGGCTCGTCCGCTACACCGCCAACCCGGCCACGCTCGAGGCGGTGCTTTTCGTGGTCGGCGAGGGCGAGGGCGACATCGCCGAGGGGACCTTCGTCGCGACGGAGCACGAGACCGTATCGCTGATGGCCAACGGGCAGTTCCGGTACGCGGTGTACGACGAGAGCGGGGCGCTCGTCCCAGCCGCGACCGCGGGCCCGGCCGGGCAGCCCGGGAAGTGCCGCTGGTGCCACGAGTACCGCCTTCAAACGGGCACGCCCGACAACGAGAGCGCCGAGGGCTACGTGGACTACGCCCGGTTCTCGGAGCAAGTCGCCGTCGCGACCGCGCGGTCCGACGAGGCGCGCGCGCAGGTGCCCGGGGTGGCCTGGCCCGGCGACGTGGCGCACGATCGCGCCGAGTGGCTGGCCGAGGCCTTCATGTGGCCCGACGCGGCGCGCGTGGCCCTCGAGTATGGCGACATCGATCTCGACGGCCTCTCGAGCACCGATCTCGTGGAGTACGGCTGGACCGACCGGTATCGCCGCGCCGACATCGACGCGCGCGCGCCCTTCGCCGTGGTCCCGGTGGTGGAGGACACCCGCGAGGGGGGAGGGGACTACGTGGAAGCGGAGGTGCTAGGCTGCGGGGAGTAGGCTGTAGGGGGCTGGCTACAGGCTTTGGGAGGGCGGCGGCTGCGTCGACGGCGCAGCAGGTGCGCGGCGGAGATCGGGGCCCCTCCCGCCCTCCGGGCCCTCGACTAGTCCACCACGAGAACCTCGTCGCGACTCACATCCTTCAGCAGCTTCCGGATCATCGCGATGCGCTCGGGTTCCTCGGCCCACACGTCGAGGAGCTGTCCCGCGAGGTCCTTGGCGCGGCGGAAGGCGCCCACGAGGTCGCCGGAGATGTCGGCCGCCGAGTCGAGGTAGCTCATCAACTCGGGGAGGCTCTTGCCCTCGGCCCACATGCGGCCGAAGGGGATCATCTCCGGGCACCAGCACACCTCGGAGCGGGTGATGAACTCGCTCTCGCGCACCACCTCGCCGCGACGAATCTTCTCGACGGCGCGGATGACGTCGAGATCGTCGCCCTTGATGCGCAGCCGCACGCGCACGTCGCGACCGAACTCCTTGTTGACGGCGCAGAGCAGCCCGAAGAGCCGCCCGGCGTCGAGCCCCTCGAGCAGGCCGTCGAGCACCATCTCGGTGACGAGGATTTCCTCGATCTGCACGTGGCGCAGCACGCGCCCGCCGGCGTTGAGGCTCGCGTCGTCGGCGAGGTAGCCAATCCGCGTGAGGAAGCCGATCCGGGCCTCGACGTCGTCCCACACCCGTCCCGAGGCGCGCTCGGCGCGCTTGGCCATCTTCTCGGCGTCTTTCTGGCTGCGCCGGTCGGCCTGCGCCGCCAGCACGTTCGCGTCGCGCTCCAGGCGCTTGACCTCGCTTTGCAGCGTGAACGCGAGGAAGCTCCGGTCGACCACCTCGCGGATGTGGTCGCGCCCGGCGCGCTCCAGCAGGTTGACGATCGAGTTGAAGGACAGCGCGAAGCTCGACCGAACGGGCTCGGGCTCGCCGCGCAGGTAGGTGTGCAGGGAGCGCTCGTTGTACTGCCACTCCTCGGCGTCGGTGCGGATCACCACGTGACCCACCTCGTCCATCCCGCGCCGCCCGGCGCGGCCGGCCTTCTGCATGAACTCCCGCGTGGTGAGCGGGCGCAAGGAGCGACCGTCGTACTTGCGCAGCCCGTCGAACGCGGCGGTGCGCGCGGGCATGTTGATGCCGAGGGCAAAGGTGCTGGTGCAGTAGAGCACCTTGATGAGCCGGGCCTCGTAGAGCTCCTCGACGAGGGCCTTCAGCTGGACGTTGAGCCCCGCGTGGTGGAAGGCGACGCCTTTCTCGTAGAGCGCGCGCAACTCGGGCTCGAGCGCGTTGCCGGCGTCGCTCTTCGCGAAGTGGTCGAGCCGGGCGCCGATCTCGGCCTGGGCGGGCCTCTCGAGGAGCGACTTCCGCAGCCGCTGCCCGAGGGAGCGCGCGAAGTTCTCCACGTTCTTGCGTGAGAAACAGAAGTACAGGTACGGGAGGAATTCTCGCTCGATCAGGAGGTCGAACACGTCGTGGTGACTGGTGGGGGGCGAGCGGGGTGGCCCGTGGCGGCCGAATCGACCGCCCTTTCCCGGGTGCGCGGGCCGAGTGTTCTTCTGCACCTTTTGCATCGCCTTGGCGAAGTCGCCCGGCGGGCGAAGGCCCACGCCCACGTCGGCCACCCAGAACTGCAGGGGGACCGCCCGCTGGTGCTCCTCGATCACCTGCACCCAGCGCTCCCGCACGTTGCCCAGCCAGGCCGCGAACTGCCGCGCGTTGCGCAGCGTGGCCGAGAGGCCCACGATCTGCACGCGGGCCGGCAGGTAGATGAGCAACTCTTCCCAGGCGGTGCCGCGCTCCGGGTCGTCGAGGAAGTGGATCTCGTCGATCACCACCGCGTCGAGCTCGGGTAGCGTCTCGCCGCCGAGCAGCATGTTCCTCAGGATCTCAGTGGTCATCACCCGGCAGGGGGCGTCGCGGCGGATCACGAGGTCGCCGGTCACCAGCCCGACCTTCTCCTCCCCGAACAAGCGCCCGTAGTCGCGGAACTTCTGGTTGGACAGCGCCTTGATCGGCGCGGTGTAGACCACCTCCTTGCCGCGGGCGAGGGCGCGCTCCACCGTCCAGTCAGCGATGACCGTCTTGCCGGTGCCGGTGGGGGCGCAGACGAGCACCGAGCTCCCGGCCTCGAGCGCGCGGATGGCGTCGGCCTGGAACTGGTCGAGGGTGAGGCCGCGGTAGACCATCGGCGCGGGACTTTCTTGCATGTGGCGCGCCGCTAACCGCTGGGTTGATACGGGGCGGCCATGTGGATCGCGATCCTGTTGGCATGCGACGGGGAACAACCGGGAGCGGGCGACTCGAGCGAGCCGATCGACACTGGTCCCCGGGACGCCGACGGCGACGGCGTGTACACCCCCGACGACTGCCTCGACGACAACGCCAACGCCTACCCGGGCGCTGTCGACCATCCCGGTGACGATGTCGACGCCGACTGCGACGGGCTCGACGGCCCGCCCATCGAGGGATGCTCGCCGATCGACGTGCCCGACGTGTACGCCAGCATCGACGAGGCCGTGCAGAACGGCGACGTGAACATCTGCCTCGGCGAGGGCGAGTTCACCATGGCCGGGGTGGAGGAGGAAGACCGCCTCGCGGGGCTCAAGGGGCAGGGACGAGGCCTCACGATCGTGCACGACCCGGCCGCCCACTACGAGGTTTCCACCCTCGACCGGCTCACGGTCACCGGCGTGGCGATCACCTCGGGCTCGGCCAACTGGTACGACGTGAGCGCCATCGACGCGTCGATCACCGGCATCGACAACTTCGCGTGTACCCGGTGTGGCCTCGTCAACTCGCCGGTCGAGCTGGCGGTACACGAGAGCTACGGCGGGATCAGCATGGTGGACAGTTGGCTCGCTGGCGGCGACCCGGCCATCCACGTGGTGTCGAGCGGCTGCCAGACTCGCGACGCGTGCAATGGCCTTTACATCGATGTCCGCGCCTTCAACAGCACCTTCTCCAGCAACGCGCGCGTGTACGACCTCGAGCTCTCGGGCGAGTACAACCTCTTCCTGGTGGCCGACAACAGCATCTACGTGGGCAACACCACCAGCGTGCTGGAAGTGGAGCTCGAGCGCGGCGAGGTCACGCCCGCCGTGTACCCCGACGGCAGCAAGAACACCGCGTGGGACAACGGCGCCGACCCCTGGCCCGACGGCTACGAGATCAAGAACAACGAGGAAGACCCGATGCTCGACTTCGCCTTCGGCCCGCCGCGCCCGCTCGACGGTTCCCCGGTGATCGGCGCCGCCAACAGCGAGGCGACCCTGACAGACTACTGGGGCTTGCCCCGCGACGATGAGCCCGATCGCGGCGCGGTCGAGTGGTGAGGGGAAGGGCGCGCCGGCCCCGTTGAAGGGGTTGTTGGCGGAGGCCGAGCCTAGACGGCAGCCGTGCACGGATTTTACGGGTGCGCGGTGTCGTCCCCGGCCGCGGTGCGCGCCTCGCGCGTGTCCGGCGAGTTCCGCCGGCGGTGGGCGATGCGCACCGTCGCCTCCGACGACCGGCAACGTGGTGGCCGGTCCGCGCCCGCCGGGGCCGACGACGCCGGCATCCTTGCCCGCATCGTGCTCGGGGCCTTGCTGGTGCAGCTGGGCGATCCGGACGCCGAGGCGCTCGCCACCGCCGAGTCGATTCGCGCGCGTGCTCGTCACGCTGAACTCGCGAGTCTTCGAGCGCTTCGTGCCACGGAATCGAATTTGTCGGCCCTGACGAGAAAGCCCCATCCAAACGGTTGCTTGGATGGGGCTTATTGGTAGTCCCAAGGGGATTCGAACCCCTGTCTATGCCGTGAGAGGGCACTGTCCTAGGCCTCTAGACGATGGGACCAGTGGAGGGTCTATGTGGTTGAGGCGCTAGGGGTCGAACCTAGAGTCTTCAGGGCCAGAACCTGACGTGTTGCCAGTTACACCACGCCTCAGCAGGCGGGACGCCTTCTAGTCGCCAGCCGCCGGGCCGTCAAGCTCCCCAGCACGCGTTCATGCGCCGTAGCGCCGCCTCCCGGCCGAGCACGTGGAGGCTTTGCCAGAGTCCCGGCCCCACCTTCTGGCCCGAGAGCGCCACGCGGAGGGGCTGGGCGAGCTTGCCGAGCTTGAGGCCCTGCGACTCGCAAAAGGCCTTGCCCGCGGCCTCGAGGGCCGGTTCCGTCCACTCGGGCACGGCCGCCAGCGCCGCCGCGCAGGCGCGTACCAGCGCGGCGGCGGGGGTCAGGATCTCGGCGATCGCCGCCTCGTCGCGGGCCACCCGGTCGTCATCGACGAACATGAATGTCATCGCGTCGGCGAGCTGGGCGAGGGTCTGCGCGCGCTCGCGCAGGGCAACCACGGCGGCCTCGAGGCGATCGTTGGCGACGAGATCGCGCTCGGCGAGAAACGGGTGGAGTTCATCGGCGATGCGCGCGGGCGGTAGCGTCTTGAGCCAGTGTGCGTTGACCGACAGGAGCTTGGTGTAGTCCCACTTCGAGGGCGAGCTGCCGATGCCTTCGATGGAGAACACCGCCATCATCTCGCTGACCGTGAAGAGCTCCATGTCGCCGTGCGACCACCCGAGTCGCGACAGGTAGTTGACGAGCCCCTCGGGTAGGATGCCTTTCTTCTTGTAGTCGCCCACGGCCACGTCGCCGTGGCGCTTGGACATCTTGCGGCCCTGCTCGTCGAAGATGAGCGGCAGGTGGCCGAAGCGGGGCGGCGTGGCGCCCATGGCCTGGTAGACCAGGAGCTGCTTCGGCGTGTTGTTGAGGTGCTCGTCGCCGCGCAGCACGTGGCTGATCTGCATGTCGACGTCGTCGCACACCACCACGAAGTTGTACGTGGGCACGCCGTCGGTGCGCACGAGGATGAAGTCGTCGAGCTCGTCGGAGGCGTAGCGCACGGCGCCCTTCACGAGGTCGTCGACCACCACGTCTTCGCCGTGCGGCACCCGCAGGCGCAGCACGTGGGGCCCGCAGTCCGTGCCCAGGTTCATGTCGCGACAGCGCCCGTCGTAGTGGGGCTTCTCCTTGCGGGCGTCCTGCTCGGCCCGCAACGCGTCGAGGCGCTCCACCGTGCAGGTGCAGCGGTAGGCCGTGCCTCGGTCGAGCAGCTCGGCCGCCACCCGGGCGTACCGGTCGAAGCGCTGGGACTGCCGGTAGGGGCCGTGGGGACCGCCCACGCCCGGGCCCTCGTCCCACGTGATGCCGAGCCAGCGCAGGCTCTCGTAGATCGCCTCGACCGCCGCCTCCTGGTTGCGATCCTCGTCGGTGTCCTCGATGCGGAGGACGAAGCTGCCGCCGTGCTGCCGGGCGTACATCCACGAGAAGAGCGCGGTGCGGGCACCGCCGATGTGCAGGTAGCCGGTGGGACTTGGGGCAAAACGGGTGCGGACGGTCGACATGGCGCCGGGGGTCTACCCGCTTCTGCTCAGGCTGTCTCAGGGTGGGCGCAGGCCCGGTCGCAACTGTGGATGGCGGCGCGGTGGTCGGCGAGGTCGGGGGGGAAGGTGGAGGCGGCCCCGCCCTTGAACGGGCAGGCGGTGACGCGGCCATCGGGCATGAGCAGCACGCGGCGACTCGCGACGGGACAGTGGCTGCCGCGGCGTGCATCCCCGGGCAGACCATCGGGCCCCACCCACGGGGGCGAGGCCACCACCCGGTCGAGGCCGAGGGAGCGAACTCGGGTGCTAAGATCGTCGCCGGGCTCCGCGTGGCCGCGCACGTGGAGGTGGACGGTGAGCTGGCCCGCGCGGCTGTGGCGCGCGTGTACCAGCGCGCGCGCCGCCGCCTCGGCCTCGGCGTCGAGCGCGTCGACCACGAGTTCGCAGGCGGCCATGCCGCGGTCGAGCAACTCCTCGGCGCGGGCGTGGCTGAGCCCAGCGGGGCCGGTGCGCACCGTCGTGGCCATCTCGAGGCGGTGACAGAAGCGCACCAGGTCGGCGAGATCGCGGTGGTCGGCCCGCGCGATGAGCCGCGCCGGCATCGGGCCCGCCCACTGCACGAACGCAACCACCTGCTCCTGCCATCCGTCGATATCCAGCGTTGCAGGAGGCACGTTCCCCGGACCATCGAAGTCGTCGAGGCGCAGGTCGACCCGGGGAGGCCGGGGGACGATCCCCGCCAGCGACGGGACGCGGGCGCGCAGGGCAGACCGGGCGCGGATCCGGAGCGACTCGAGAAGCTTCATGCGGCGGGCCGCCGTGTATCGCGTCGGCGAGGTTAGACGCGGCTGCGTGCGCTACACCCTCGTGATCATCGGGGCCCTCTGTCTCGCCTGCGGCGCGAGCCCGGAGGCCGACGATGCCAGCGCTTATGTCGCCGCGATGCAGGCGCCGATACGCGACAACGCAGCGTTGGCGCAGCGCTTTCTCACGAGCGCCTCGATGGTGAAGAAGCACGGCACCGACGGCCCTCGGCTCGCGGAGGAGCTCGCGCTCGACCTGGTGCCGCAGGCCGACGCGCTGGCCAAGGCCGTCGGGGCCGTCGACCCCGAGTCCCCGAGTCTCGACGAGGCGCACGCCCTGATCGTGAAGGCGTGGGTCGACCGCGCGGCCGCCTACGGCGCGATGCGCGACGCCTGGACCTCGGGCGATCTCAACGCGTGGGACGCCGCGGCGAAGAAGAACTGGGAGTCCAAGCTCGATGAAGAGCGCTACTTCAGCGAGGTGAATCGCTACCTCGCCGAGTACGAGCTCCGGCTGGAGCAGTACCCCGAGTAGCGCGGTGCGCCCTCGGTTGACACGCCGCTCCTCCCGGGCTAACCGCCGCGGCTCCCGCTCTCTGGCATTCGGAGTTCGACGTGATCGTCGCCCTCGCAGACATCCCTCATCGCGGCCTCGAGGTCGCCCTGGACCACTCGGCCTGGGCGCGCGCGGCCGCCGGCGACGGTCTCGGCGGTGACGTGAAGGCCTTCACCGGCCAGTTCAGCGTCACCCGCCACGGCAAGCACGCGGCGGTGGTCGGCGAGCTCCATGCGGTGGGCGAGGCGGCTTGCGACCGCTGCGGCGCGCCGATCGTGGTCAGCTTCGGCGGCGAGCTGAGCTGCCTCTACTCGCCGCTCTCGGCCCTGCCCGAGCGCACGGGCGACGAGGAAGGGCTCCCGCGCCCGCCGGTCACCCTGCCCTTCGAGGTGGAAGACGTCGGCGAGTTCGACGGCGAGCACCTCGACCTCGCGCAAGTGGTGCGGGAGTGGTTCACCGTCGAGCGGCCGGCGCGGCTGGTCTGCGCCGACGTCGATCCTGATAGCGATTCCGCCTGTCGCGATCGGTTCCGGTCACTGGCTGGCCCTGTCACGGCGCCGCCCGTCGATCCCCGCCTCGCAGTACTCTCCAAACTCAACGTCAAGGACTAGCCCATGCCCGTTCCCAAGAAGCGCGTCTCCCGCAGCCAGCGCGACCAGCGCCGCGCCCACGACGCCCTCACGCTCACCGCCGCCATCGAGTCGTGCCCGGACTGCGGCGCGCCCAAGCTTCGCCATCGCGTGTGCGATGCCTGCGGCAGCTACCGCGGCAAGAAGATCTTCGCCGATAACGACACCGCCTCGTCTGCCGACGAGTAGCCCTTGTCCGACCCGCGCCCGGTCGCGCTCGACGCGTTCGGCGGCGACAAGGCACCCGAGGCCATGCTCGAGGGGGCTGCGCTCGCCCGCGACCAGGGCGTGCCCGTGCTCCTGGTGGGCGACGCCGAGAAGCTGAAGGGGCGCGTGCCGAAGGGCGTCGATGTGGTGCACGCCCCGGGCGTCGTCGGCATGGACGAGCCTGCCAGCTCGCCGCTCCGGAAGAAGACCGACGCGAGTATTCGGCGCATCTTCGAGCTGGTGAAGGAGGGCGTGGCGCAGGCGGCCGTCACCTGCGGCCACTCGGGCGCGGCGATGGCCTCGGCGCTCCACGTGCTCGGCCCCCTGCCCGGCATCGATCGCGCTCCGCTCGCGACGGTCGTGCCACGGCGCGACGGAGGACAGCTCGTCCTCCTTGATCTCGGAGCCAACGTCGACTGCAAGCCCCTGCACTTCGCGCAGTTCGCCGTCCTCGGCGAGAGCTACGCGCGCGTCGTGCTTGGCATCGAGCAGCCGCGGGTGGGCCTGCTGGCCAACGGCGAGGAGCGGGGCAAGGGCAACACGCAGGTACGCGCCGCCTTTCCCGAGATCGAGGCGCTGGGCCTGGCCTTCGTGGGAAACGTGGAGCCTCTCGGCGCGCTGCGCGGCGAGTGCGACGTCCTGGTGTGCGACGGCTTCGTGGGCAACGTGATGCTCAAGACCGTCGAGGGCACGGTCGAGGTGGTGGGCGCGATCCTTCGCGAGGAACTTCGCCGCCGCTACGACGGGCTGCTCGGTCGATGGCTGATGCAAGGCGCCTTTCGTCGTTTCCGGCAGCGCACCACCTACGACTCGGTGGGCGGCGCGATCCTGCTTGGCGTCAACGGCGTGGCGGTGGTGGGCCACGGTCGCGCCGACGCTCGCGCCGTGGCGAGCGCCGTGCGCTACGCGCGAAACTGTGCGAGCGCTGGGCTGGTCGCCAGCGTGAGAGCGCGTGTCCAGGAGAGGCTATATACTGGCGAGTCAGAAGCGGCGGCGATAGTCGGGGCCCCGTTCCGAGGACGGCCCAATGGCTAACGAAGAGACCATCAACCGCGTGCGCAACCTCATCGCCGAGTCCCTCGGGGTCAACCCCGCCGAGGTCGTACCGAGCGCCTCGTTTATCGACGACCTGGGCGCCGACAGCCTCGACATCGTCGAGTTGGTGATGGCGATCGAGAAGGATTTCAACATCGAGATCCCCGACGACGATGCCGAGAAGATCTCGACGGTGCAAGACGCCATCGACTACATCCACAACAAGCAAAAGTAAACCATCGTGAGTCGACGGGTGGTCGTCACCGGCCTGGGGGCAGTGACGCCGTGCGGAAACGACGTCCCGTCCACCTGGGCGTCAATGGTGGCGGGCCGCTCTGGTGTCGCGACCGTCGCGAAGTTCGATCCCTCGGGCATGCCCGTGCGGATCGCGGCCGAGGTCAAGGGCTTCGAGGTCGAGCGGCGCATCGACAAGAAGCTGGCGCGTCGCCTCGATGTCTTCGCGCAGTACGCGATGTTCGCCGCCGACGAGGCCCTCGCCGACGCGGGCCTGTCCCCGCTCGCCGGCCCCAACGGCGAGGGAGACGAGCGGTTGGGCGTGTACGTGGGCACCGGTATCGGCGGGCTGCAGGAGATCGTCAACGGCAGCCGCCTCTTCGACCAGCACGGATGGAAGGGCCTGTCCCCGTTCTTCATCCCGCGCGCGCTGACCAACCTCGCGGGCGGTCAAATCGCCATCCGCTACGGCGCGCAGGGCCCTGCGCTCTGCGTCACCACCGCCTGCGCCACCGGCAACCACGCCATCGGCGAGGCCTGGCGTGCCATCCAGAACGACGATGCCGACGTGATCATCGCGGGCGGCTGCGAGGCAGCGGTGTCGGCGGTGGGGCTGGCCGGCTTCATGGTGATGCGCGCGCTCTCCAAGCGCAACGACGACCCGGCCACCGCCTCCCGGCCCTTCGACAAGGACCGCGACGGCTTCGTGATGGGCGAGGGCGCGGGGATCCTCGTGCTGGAAGAGTACGAGCACGCTCGCGCGCGGGGCGCCAACATCTACGCGGAGATCGTGGGCTACGCCCTGAACAACGACGCCTACCACGACACGGCACCGTCCCCGGGCGGCGCGGGGGCGGCGCGCTGCATGCGGCTCGCCCTCCGCTCCGCGCGCTTGTCCCCCGGCGACATCGACTACATCAACGCCCACGGCACCAGCACGCCGCAGAACGACGTGAGCGAGACGGCGGCGGTCAAGACGGTCTTCGGGGAGCACGCTTACAAGCTTGCGATGACCTCCACCAAGGGCGTTACCGGGCACCTGCTCGGCGCCGCGGGCGGTGTCGAGGCCGTAGCGAGCGTCATGGCGATCAAGACGGGCATCGTGCCGCCGACCGCCAACCTGTTCGAGCCCGACCCCGAGTGCGACCTCGACTACGCGCCTCGGGAGGCGCGCGACTCGCGACCCCGCACGGTGCTGTCGAACAGTTTCGGCTTCGGCGGGGTCAACGCCTCGCTGGTGTTCCGCGCGGTCTAGAGCTTCAGCGCCCCGCTCCACGCTTCCGGAGTAAAGTAGCTCACGACGAGATCGGCGCCCGCGCGGCGGATGGACAAGAGTGTTTCCCGGGCCGCTCGCTCGCGGTCGATACGACCGGCGCGGGCGGCCTCGGCGATCATCGCGTACTCGCCAGACACCTGGTAGGCCACGATCGGCACGTCCCATCGCGCGCGCGCGGCGGCGATGAGGTCGAGGTTGGTGAGCGCTGGCTTCATCATGAGCATGTCGGCTCCCTCGTCGATATCGGTGGCGATCTCTCGCATCGCCTCGCGGCCGTTCGCCGGGTTCATCTGGTAGCCGCGGCGGTCGCCGTGTTGGGGTGCGCTCTCGGCG
>VGRE01000106.1 GCA_016875435.1 Deltaproteobacteria bacterium
CCTCCAGGGCCTCGGGCACGAGGTGATCAAGGTCGAAGACCCAGCCGGGGGCGACTACCTCCGCCACTGGCCCCCCACCCTCGCGCTCGACGGCGAGACGCACGGCGCCTGGTTTGCCGCCTTGAATAGGGGCAAGCTCTCCGTTGCCCTCGACCTGCGCATCGAGGCTGATCGCTCGCGGCTACACGCCCTCCTCGAGACCGCCGACGTGCTCCTCGAGAGCTTCCGGCCCGGGGTGCTCGCGCGCCTGGGCCTCGACCCGCTCGTCCTGCGCGATCGCTACCCTCGGCTGGTGATCGCCTCGCTCACCGGCTGGGGACAGGCGGGCCCGCTGAGCGCGCTTCCCGGTCACGACATCGGCTTCCTCTCGCTGGCCGGCATGTTCGGTCACGCGCTGCCCGGCGTGCCGCGATTGCAGTGGGGCGACCTCGCCGCGGGCGGCCTCGTCGCGGCGCTGCGCGTGGTCGACGCGGTGGCGCGCCGGCAGGGCGCCTGGCTCGACATCGCCATGCTCGACGGGCTCGTCGGCCTGCAGCAGACGCAGTTCGCCCAGCTCGCGGCGGGCGCCCCCCCGGACGAGACCCTCTCCGGGGGCATCCCCATCTACAACTTCTACCGCTGCGCCGACGGGGGCTTCGTGAGCGTGGGCGCGCTCGAGCCTCGCTTCATGGCGCCGCTCGCCGCCGCGACCGGGGGCGACCTCTCGCGCGAGGCCCTGTCGCGACTCTTCGCCTCGGCCCCCCGCGACGAGTGGATGTCGCGACTGGGCGATGCCTGCGCGGTGCCGGTGTTGCGTCCCGAGGAGGTGGCGACGCACCCCCACGTGGCCGGGCGTGGCCTGTTCACCCCCGAGGGCCTCGTCCACCCGCCCACGGGGCCGGTCTCTGGGAAGGTGCCGGGGCTGGGGGAGCACCAGGGCTTGGTGGGGAGGCGGTAGGCCGTAGGGGGGGCGGGCTGTAGTTGCTCCGTGGCCGCGCCATCGCCACCCGTCGCCCACCGCCTACCGCCTGTCACGCTCTCCAGCGCCGGATGTCCCTGAGCAACGGAGGCAGGCAGATCCCGATCACGATGGCGTTGGCGAGCAGGAAGAAGAACCACTCGCCCCACTTCCAGCCCTCGAAGAGGCTCACGACAGGCTCCGGGCCAGGGCGCCGGCGATCACCACGGCGGCCATGAGCAGCGCGTTGAGGCCGAGGTGCCGCGACACCCGGCTGGCGGCCTCGGCGTAGGCCGCGCCGTCGGCGACGACGCCGTCCTTGTCGAGACGGCGGCAGTCCTCCAGCGTCCACACCTCGAGGATGATGTAGCTGACCCAGTAGGTGAAGAGGCAGAGCGCTCGCGACGACCAGCAAGCGAGCGCCGCGGTGGAGAAGTCGAGGCCGAGCGCCCCGGGAAGGGCCTCGCCGGGATTGACGGTGGCGACGTGCCGCCAGATCTCGGTGCCCATCACCGCGCCCAGCGACAGCCCGATCCCCGCCCCGTAGCTGCGGAAGCTTCGGATGACGTGCTCGTCGCGCACGTGGGGCGCGAGCCGCCGCAGCGAAACCAAGAGCGCGAAGGCGATGATCGCCCCGGCGTGCATCGTGACCGTGAGCTCGTTCAAGGCGTTGAGCAGGTGCGTCACGACAACAGCGCCTTCACCAGGCCCGCCGCCGGCTGGCCGAGGTCGTCGGCGTCGAGGAGCGCCTGCCCGCCCTCGCCGTAGCGACTCGCCGCCACCCCCGCGGCGCCCGCGCCCTGGCCCACCGGGGCGTGCCTGCGCTCGGGCCACCATCCGCCGCGGGTGGTGTAGAGCTTCACCTCCACGGGGAAGCAGTGCACGTAGTCGTCGACGTTGACATCGGCGAGATCGCCCTTGCGACGGAGCGGCCCGAGCATCGCCCAGGGGCGCTCCTGCGCCAGCGGCCACAGATCGTCGGCCCCGGGACGGCCGAGGACGAGGCGCTGCCCCGCGCGCAGCACCGTCGCCACGCCGGCCTCGCCCAGCACCGGGCCAAGCCCCCGGGCCGTGGCCACCGCTTCGCGCGCGCTGAGCTTCCAGTGGTGCATCACCGACACCCGCGGCACCAGCGCGCGCGCGTCGGCCTCCTTGTCGCCGAGCGCGTCGGCCTCGAGCAGCGCCGGGTGTAGCTCGTGGAGGGCCACGAGCACCGCCGTGGCCTCGGCCACCGACCACGCGGCGGCCCAGGGCGCCTGCAGGCTCGCGGCGGCCGCCTCGGTGGATGGCGGGCCGAAGCCGGTGCGGATATCGATGCGGTCGATCTGGTCGGCGCGAAGGCGTTTCTCGGCGGCTCGCAGGTGACGCTCGAGGATGACGTTGATGGCCTCGATGGCCACGTCGCCCCAGGGGGTGGATGGCCAGCGCTTGATGGCGAGGGTGCGGGTGATCCAGCGCGTACCCGGGGCGGCGAGGGCGCCGGGGAGTACCTGGCCGTCGCCGGCCGCCTCGGCGAGGGTGTCCGGGCCCGCGTGGGACTGGTGAATGCCGCGCGCCAGGCCGAGCGCGCCGCCGATCCCGCTGGCGCCGAGCAGGTCGATGCCCTCGTTGCCGCGGACCGCGCCGGTGATCGCGGCGGCCATCGCGGCGCCGTTGCCCCCCGAGAGCCGCGTGCGCACCACGGCGCTGGCCACGGCGGGAACGCGCGTGTCGACACGGTCGGGCTGGTGCCGCAGCGACAGCGCGAGGCCCACGCGCCCGGCCACCTCGTTGGCCACGACGGTGTGGCCCAGCATATCGGCGACGGTGCCGCCAGTGGCGCGCCATGCCGCCGGCACCGCGCCGAGGCCGGTACGGCCGCTCAGGCAGTAGTCATCGAGGTTGGTGTACGCCAGGATCGCCGTGTTGGCCACGGCCTCGCCTCCCGCCTGGGCGAGCACGGCCCGGCCGGTGGAGGTGTCGCGTGCCGCGCGCACCGTCCCGGCGGCGGCCACGTGCTGGGCGCGCGCGAGCGCCAGCACGTCGGCGGGCACATCGCGCGCGGTGGCACCTGCGGCCCAGTCAGCGAGGTTGGCCAGCGTTCCGGACATTCAGTACTCGAGACCCCACTGCACGCCAGCCGCATACAAGTGGCCCCCAATCGGGATCGGCGAGCCATCCCGGCTGTAACCCGCCGTGGGCTCCTCCGGGACCCCTCGATCGAGAACCCCTCGGTCGAGCACGTGGTACTGGAAGAAGCCGTCGAGGCGGGCGCGTCGCTGGTTTTCCGGCTTCCGGAAGGGGTCGTCGTGTTCGAAGCCGGCGCCCACGGCGAAGATGGTCCGGTCGGCGTCGAGCAGGGCCGTGTCGGCGGACTGGCTCACGAGCGGCGTGGGCTCGTAACCCACCCCACCTCGAAAGCGGATCTCGGTGACCCCCCAGCGCTCCCAGAGCACGAACCGCGGCAGCGTGAGCTCCGCGCCCGCGCGGGGAGACCACGTGGGACGAAGCTCCAGCGCGTAGGGGTTGCCGTCGGTGACGTTGTCGTCGTCGAGCGCGAGCCCCGCGCCGTTGACCGTCATGTGGGTGACCTCGGCGATGCTGGGCGCAAGCGCGTCCCAGGCGGTGCGCTTCACGTCAGTGGTGAGGGTGAGGGTGTCGACGAGGGTGTAGGCGGCGCCGAAGTTCAGCTGCGAGGGCGTGTAGTGGTCGAAGACGCCGAGCCCGAAGGCGAAGTACAGCGGGAGCACGATGGGCTCGATGTCGCCGATGTCCTCGGCGCGCGCGTTGATCTGCAGGTCGATGGTCACATCGACGGGGAGGCCCGCGTCGCCGCGCCACGCGGCGCCGAACTCGAGGCCGTCGAGCACGGGGAAGGTCTCGCCGGCGTCCCAGTGCAAGGCGATGATCGGCGCGAAGCCAGGGACCAGATCGAGCGACATGTCGTGCACGTCGAGCCCCACGCCGACGATGTCGCCGACCTCGTCGCTGCCCTCGTCGGCGCCCGAGAGGGTGAGATCGAGGGTGGCGCTCAAGTCGTACTTGGCGCGCGGGATCATCTGCATGCCGCCGCCCACGCTGACGCCCCACTTCGGCCGGTAGCCGAGGGCCAGCGCCAGCTCGTAGCGCTGGGCCCGGTTCTCGTAGAGGAAGTACGTGGGGAGCTGGGGCTCGAGCGTTTGCAGGCGGATGATGCGCTGCAGCGGGAGAAACAGCCCGAGGCCGAAGGAGAACTGCGTGCCGATGGGCCGGGTGGTGCCGATCATGAAGCCCTGCACCGGGTCGTAGTCCGCTCCCACGTCGAGAGGATCGTCGTTCTCGTCGACGAGGCCGTCGCGATTCGTGTCCCACCACACCTCGGGGATCGCGGTGAAGCTCGACTCGATGCCCACGAAGCCGATGCTCAGCTGCGGGTATTTCTGGCCGGGTAGCGCCGCCGGGTTGACGATGATCGACTCGGCCCCCTCGGCCAGCGCCACGCCGCCGCCGCCGCGCCCCATCTTGCGGCCGCCGAAGCCGTAGAATTCGACCGGACTGGCGGTTGCTAGGGAGAACGCGAGGAGCGGCACGAGGGGCTAGGCGTACCCGATCTCGGGCACCGGCGTGAGCGCGAGCTTGCGCAGGTGTTCCACCACGTTGACCGGCGTCTCATCGCCGAGCGCCTCGCGGAGGCAGGCGAGGCGACCGCTGAGGTTGGCGGTGGCGAGCCCGCTGCCCTTGTAGACGCCCCTGTCCGCGCCCGGAGGCGGCGCCGTGTAGCCGTGGCCGAGGAACTTGCCCGACAGGTTGCCCCACTGCCGGGCGGGGAAACGATGCGGTGCGAAGTAGTAGAACTTCTCCATCGGGCAGTCGGGGTGACCGGCCACGCCCACCGCCTCCGGCAGGTCGGCCGGGTAGGCGCGCTCGCCCTTGGGGTGAGCGGCAGCGATCACCATCGCTCCTCGCTCCACGGCCAGCGCGCAGCAGTCGCGGAGCAACAGCGCCTTGCCCATGTTGGGGGTGCCGAGCGAGAGGTTGATCACCCGCGCGCCGTTGCGGGCCGCCGTCTCGATGGCGGCCGCCATGAGGTCGGCGCTGGTGCGCAGCTTGGCGTCCATGATCTTGATGCACATCAGCTGCACCCCGGGCGCCGCCCGGTACACGGCCGCCGCGATCTCGGTGCCGTGCCCGTTCTCGTCGGCGTAGTCCGAGGCCAATAGCGCGTGGGCGGTGGCGTTGAGCGAGATGTTCCAGCCGGTGATGGAGGCCCCGGCCAGGCGCGGGTCGCGGGCGTCGACGCCGCTATCGACGATGGCCACGATCTGGCCCTTGCCGGTGTATTCCTGGCCGCGAAATCGCATGCGGAGAGTTCCGAGGTGGTCCCATCCTAAGACCTCGCGCGTGGGCGATGCAAGGCAGGGGCGGCCCGGAACGGGCTATGGTGGCGGCGAGGCCGGCACGTGAACCGCCCAGAAGCTCGCGAACCCGCCGCGCTGGCTGCCGACGTCGGGGGTGGCCGGGCGCCGCGGCTTTTTGGCGCGCGGGCGCGCGCCGGCATGATGGCGCTCGCAGACCGCTGCACGGCGGAGGGGCTGGTCGCGCGCGTGTTCGGTTACCCGGCGTCGTCGCCCCCCAATCGCGATGCGTTGGTCGCGGGCATCGTCACCGTGATCGCCGGTATGGTGGGCGCTGGCGTCCCCGGCGTCGGCCCCCTGCCCGGGCTCGTCGCCACCCTTTTCTCGGCGGGCGTCGGGTTTGGCTGGGTGCGCCCGTGGCCGCGTCGCGCGGCATGGGCGGTGGTGGTGGGCACGCCGGGCCCAGAGGTCAAGCGCGTGTCGGCGCTGGCCCTCGACGAGCGACGGCTCCGGCCGTGGCTCAGCCCCGTGGTCGGCGCCTCGGCGGCGCTGCTGGTGGTGTTCCCCGGGGAACCCTGGGCGGTGGGCCCGGCCGCGCTGGTGGCGCTGCTGGCGTGCTACGACCCGGTGCGGGCGCGGGATCTGGGGCTCGAGCAGGCGCTCGCCTGGGTGCGCGCCCGCGCCGGCGACCCGGAGACGATCCTCGTGGTGGGCACCGCGGTGAGCGGGGGTGGGGAGGGCGTGGCCGCCGTGGTCGACTGGTACGGCTACGACGGGCGCGCCGTGGCGGTGAGCATCGACGAGGCGCGACCGAGCGGGGCAAGCCGGCGGCTCGACGCGATGGGTATCGGGACGGTGTCGTGATTCTCGTGGCGCTCGCGACAGCCGGAGAACTCGCGGGCACCTTGCTGGGCGAGGAAGGCGATGCCGTCGTGGGCGCCACGGTCGTGGCCTACGACCCGCGCTTCAACTACGCCACGGCCACCACCCGATCCGGCGGCGCGTGGACGATCACCGGCCTGCCCGCGAATGCGTACCGGATCCTCTACTTCCCCGCGAACGACGACCCTCACGCCGACGGTTTCTTCGGCGGCGCCCCCGGGGTGTGCGACGTCGAGCGCGTGGAGGTCACCGACGGGGGCGCGCGCAGCGGCCTCGACGACATGCTTCCCCTCGGAGGGACCCTCGCGGGGCGGGTGCTCGACCTCGCGGGCAATCCCGTCCCCGGCACGGTGGTGGAGGCCCGGGGCAACGACAGCGCCACGCAGGTGGTGACGCGATCGGCCACCGCCGACAGCGACGGTCGCTACGAGATCGTCGGCCTCGGCGCCGGCCCTGGCGGCTCGCCGTACGAGGTGGTGTTCGGCGCGGAGGGCTGGCCCGGCCAGTGGCTCGGGCAGAGCTACAACTCGTCCACCGCCGAGAACGCCTTGGTGCTGCTCGGCGAGGCCACCGGCGTGGGCGACTACGCGCTGCTCGACGGGATCAGCGTGAGCGGCGTCGTCAGCGGGCCCGATGGTCCCGTCGCCAGTGGAACCGCGTACGTGTACAGCGACGGGCAGGTGCTCGCGCCCCCGATCGACACCGCCGGCGTCTACCTCGCCGAGGGCCTGCCCCCCGGAGACGTGGTGGCCTGGGCCTCGTCCCCCGGCCTCGCGACCACGTACTACCCGGCCAGCGATCGACCCGGGTCGGCGATGCCGGTACACGAGGAGGGCACGGAGGCCACCCTCGACCTGTCGCTCCCCGCGGAGTCGACCTTCACCCTGGCCTTCACCGGCAACGGCGACGTGAGCGAGGTGAGCGTGCTGGTGTACAACGACACCTACACCGTGGGCCGAGGCGACGGCAGCGACGACGCCGGCCGGGTGACGATCACCGGCCTCTACCCGGGCGACTACTACGTGTACGTGTTTGCGGACGACGCGGGGCTGGTGTCGGGCTTCGCGATGGACGGCGTCGAACGTCGGCGTTTCGCCGTCGACGGCAGCACCGAGGTGCAGCTCGACCTGCGGCAGGCGGGCACCTTCAGCGGCACGGTCACCGGCGACGACGGCGCGCCGGTGTACGGCGCCACCGTGTCGGCCATCGAGGTGGGCGCCGACGAACCGCGAACCTGGGACACCACCACCGACCACGATGGCCGATACACGCTCACCGGTCTCGACAGCGCGGCGGTGCGCCTCGTCGCCACCTCCTGGTGGTACTGCCCCAGCGATCCCGGCTGGGCCGACACCTGGTATGACGGCGCCCGCGCCGAGGAGGGCGCGGTGGTGCTGGAGCCGGCCGAGGGGGAGGTGCGCGACGGCCTCGATCTCGCGATGCCGGTGGACGACGATCACGACGGCATGGGCGACGCCTGGGAGCGCGAGCACGGCCTCGATCCCGGTCGCGACGACAGCGGCGACGACCCGGACGGCGACGGCTACACCAGCCTAGAGGAGTGGCTGCTGGACACCGACCCCACCGGCGGCGCCGCCTCGGGCGCGGACTGCGGCTGTAGCGGCGCGCCCCGTGCTGGCGCCGTCGCGACCGCTACATTCCTCGCCGTAGCCACGCGGCGTAGACGGGCAGCGCCTTCTCGTTGAACTTGGCCTGGTAGCCGGTGACGATGTCGTCGGGCCAGGGCGCCCCGTCGCGCGCCACGTGGAGCGACGCGCCCACCACTTGCCACGGGGTGCCGGGGAGCGCGGCGAGGAGCGCGTCGAAGTGCCCCTTGAAGTCGGTCTTCAACCTTAGCTCGCCACCGGGAGCCACCAGCCGGGCGGCGGCGAGGACGAAGCCTGGCTCGATCAGCCGGTGCTTGGCCTGGCGCCCTCGCTCCCATGGGTCGGGGTGGTAAACGTGGATGCCGGACAGCTCGCCCTCGGCGAAGAGATCGTCGAGGCTGAACCAGGAGTAGCGAACCACGCGCACGCGGCTCTCGGCCCCGGCCTCGCGCGCCCTCTCGGCGGCGACCACGCAGCGCTTGTAGCGGATCTCGAGGCCGACGAAATCGATCTCCGGCTGGGCGGCCGCCCGCGCGGCCAGGTGACGACCGTTGCCGAGCCCCAGTTCGAGGTGTATCGGCGCGCTACGCCCGAAGTTCTCGTGCCAGCCGCCTCTCCACCGGGGCGCGTCCTCGGCGGGGACGAGCCCGGGGCCGTAGAGGCGGTGCGCGTCGCGATAGGGGTTCACCTCGGGGCGGTGCTCGGGGCGATCGGCCCGGGTGGCGAAGGCCGGGGCCTGGGCGGCGGGACGACGGTTCACCCCGCTACACCTTGTTCGCGATCCAGGCGCTGCCGTCGGCATAGTGCTCGCGCTTCCACACCGGCACGCGCCGTTTCAGCTCGTCGATGGCGTGGCGGCTCGCCTCGTAGGCCTCGCCCCGGTGGGCGGCGCCCACCGCGATGACGACGCTGGGCTCGCCGATCGCGCACGGGCCGGTGCGGTGGACCATCGCCACGCTCACGCCGGCCCAGCGGGCGCGGGTGTCGGCGGCGATCGCCTCCATCTCCCGCAGCGCCATCGGCACGTAGGCCTCGTAGAACAACGACACGACCTGTTTGCCATCGTGGTGATCGCGCGCCACGCCCTCGAATACGAGCACCGCCCCGTGACGACGGTCACGCACCGCGTCGGCGACCGCCCGGGTGTCGATGGCCTGGTCGACGACGGCGATCACCCGCCCCCCACGGGCGGGAGGAACACCAGCTCGTCGCCGTGCGCGAGGGCGGTGCCGCCGGGCACGCGCTCCATGTTCACCGCGAAGGCCACGGGCAGCGCGGTGGGCAGGCCCATCGCCGCGTAGGCGCCCAGGGCGGTTGTGCCCTCGGGCAGCTCCACCGTTTCCTCGACGCGGTGCTTGATGTCTCGCAGGGCGGCGAAGTAGCGGATGACCACGCGCATCGGCGGCCGTTAACGTGGATGGCATGTGGGTCGCGCTGCTGATCGCCTGCCAGACCGACGACGCGCCGGTGGTCAGTGGCGTGCCGGGTGGGCTCAGCCCCACCACGCCGGAGGCGGTGGCCGAGAAGCGCAAGGCCGAGGAAGTCCGTACGTCCCCGCGCAACCTCGAGGTGAACTACGAGAAACCCAGGGGGGTGTACATCGACGTGCACTTCCTCGGCGGTCGCACCGTCGACAACGTGGCCCACGTGATCGTCGACCAGCTCGGCACCCTCCAGGAAGACCGCGACCACCTGGAGGGGAAGCACGAGCTGGTCTACGAGCGCGGCACGCTCACGACCGTCGACGGCGCCATCCTCGTCATCGACGTGCCCCTCCCCGAGCCGCTGCGGCGGGCGGAGGCCCTGGCCACCACCGGCTTCAACCCGCTGGTCGACAACTACCTCAGCTTCACCCGCGAGTTCCGTGTGACGCAGTTCATGGACTTTCGCCGGATCGTGCTCAAGCGCGCCGAGCCCAACGGCGAGCTGGTGAACCGGGTGGTGGGATACAAGCGGCAGCAGGGGGCGGCCGGGCGTGCGCTGGAGGATTGACCGATGTGGGCGGAGCGCGTACGCTTTCAATGCACGCCGGAGGTGACTGCGATGGTGGCGTGGGCGGCCCTCCTGGGCGGCTGCGACGGCCTGGACTACGGGTTCCAAGACCCGGACGTTACCGCTCCGCCCGAGGTCTGGGTGGAAGAAACGCTGGTTCAAGCAACTGCTCCGCCGGTCGATGTCTTGTTCGTGGTCGATGGCACCGGCAGCATGGAGGAGGAGCAGGAGGCCTTGGCCGCGGCTTCGGCCGACTTCGTCGACGCGCTCGTGGCCAGCGGCCTCGAGTGGCAGGTGGGGGCCACCAGTAGCGATCCGGTCGACGCGGGCAGCCTCCAGGGGCGGCCCTGGATCCTCACGCCGCTGCACGCCGAGGCCGGCGCCGAGCTGGCCGACGCCCTCGCCGTGGGCACCAGCCACGCGCCGCCGAGTGCAGGGCTCGACAGCGCCGCGCTTGCCCTCGCCGATGCCGAGGGGGAGAACGTGGGCTTCCGCCGGGATGGCGCCGCGCTGCACGTGGTGTTCGTGTCGGATGGCGACGACGAGTCGGGCAGCGTGCTCGGCGCCGATGCGGCCACGAGCTTCGTGTCGCGACTGGCCGAGGAGGCGGCGGAGACCGGGCAGCCCGCTAGCGCCAGCGCCGTGGTCGGCGACGCGCCGAGCGGGTGCGACGGCGGCACCGGCGAGGCCCAGGTCGGCACTCGCTACATCGCCGTGGCGGAGGCCACCGGCGGCAGCGTGTCGAGCATCTGCGCGCTCGACTTCTCGGGCGTGGCCGACGCGCTCGGCACGCTGGCGGTCAACTGGCCCACGCGCTTCTCCCTCCAGGCGACACCGGTCGACGGGAGCGTCTCCGTGTTGGTCAATGGCCAGCGCGAGACCTCCTTCTCGGTCGACGAGGCGGGCCCGGCCCTGATTTTTGCCAGCGCGCCCCCGCCCGAGGCGGTGATCGAGGTGCGCTACCAGCTCGCGGGAGGCGCGTGATCGCCCTGCTCGCGAGCGCCTGGGCCTCGACGGTCGTGGTCACCTACGACCTCGAGCAGGACGACGGCGGATTCGTGGTCACCGGCGACCTGGGGCAGTGGAAGTGGGGCGAGGTGCTCGCCGGGCCGGGCAGCGGTTACGACGGCGCCAACGCCTGGGCGATCGGGCTGGGCGGCACGTACCTCAACGACGCCACCGAGTACCTCGAGATCCCGCTGCCCGACCTCTTCACCGTGGCCGCGCCCACCCTGCGCTTCATGCACTGGCACGCCTTCGGCCTCGGCGACACCGGCCATGTCGAGATCGACGCCGGCTTCGGCTGGGCGGAGGTGGCGCCGGTGTACGGTTACCCCGCCCACGACGCCTTCTCGGGCGACTCCGGTGGCTGGGTGCCGAGCTCGGTCAGCCTCGACGGCCTCGGTGCCAGCCCCCGGGTGCGCCTGGTCTTCAATGCCGACATCTCCGGCGTGGGCGCGGGCTGGTTCATCGACCAGGTGAGTCTCTGGGACGGCGACGTGACGGCGCCCAACATCGCCGACGTCGACGCGCTGGGCGACACCGAGAGCCTCGATGGGCCCTACCTCGTGAGCGCGAGGGTCAGCGACGACAGCGGCGTGAGCGAGGTGGTGCTCTCGTGGGCGACCAGTGACGAAGGCGGGGACCTGTCCATGGTCGACCAGGGCGACGGCAGCTTCGCCGCGAGCATCCCGGGACAGTCGCCCGACACCGTCGTGAACTACTGGGTGGCCGCCACCGACGGCGCCAACGCCTCGCGTTTCCCTGACGAGGGAAGCCTCGAGTTCCGGGTGTACCTCGCGGCGCCCTCGGGGCTGATCGGCCCGGAGGGTCGCGTGGTGGGCAGCACCGCGATGCTGAGCTGGACGCCGCCCGCCTCGATTCACCCCGTGCTCGGCTACGAGGTGGAGCGCCAGGGCCTGAGCGTTGCCTCGGTCGCAGGCACGACCGCCACCGTCGATCTGCTAGGTGGGGACGACGTCTTCGCGGTGCGGGCGCTCTACAGCGCCGGCCTCGGCGACGCGTCCGAGCCGTTGGCCATCGACGCCGTCCTCCCCTTGGTTTCGGGCCTCTCGCCCGCCGAGGCTTACGCCGGCGACACGCTGCGCGTGGAGCTCACCGGCGAGTACCTGCTGCTGGTCGACGGCGAGGTCGATCTCGACCTGGGCGGCGACATTGCCGTGGGCGAGATCGAGGTGCGCAACGTCGATCGGCTCGTGGCCAGCCTCAGTATTGGCGATGGCGCGGCGCTCGGTGCTCGCGACGTGACCGTGACCAGCGAGGCCGGCGAGGTGTTGTTGGCCTCGGGCTTCACGGTGCTCTCCGCCGACGACCGGCCCCGCCTGGTGGCGGTGGAGCCCGCGCGCGTGACCCAGGGCGAGACCGGAGAGATGACCATCACCGTGGCGGGCGAGGTGGGCAGCGCGGTGGTGGTCGACCTCGGCGACGGCCTCGTGGTGGAGTCGACCACCCGCGAGGGCGCCAGCATCCTCGTGGCCTTCGCCGTGGCCCCCGGGGCCGCTCTCGGCGAGCGCCAGATCGTCGTCGACGACGGCACGCGCGTGTACACGGGGCTCTCGCTGGACGTGGACGACTGGTCGCCCCCGGTGCAGCGGCAGTGCGGCCTCGGGACCCCGGTGTCGCCCTGGGGCGGGGTCGTGGCGGCGTGGCTGCTGAGGGGGAGGAGGCGGGCCGGGTAGACTTCATCGATGTTGTTCGTGCTGCTCGCTTGCCGCCAGGAGCCCGGCCGCCCCTACTGCCTAGCCCCTACGGCCTAGAGCCGGACTAACAAGGGTCATTCACCGCCCCCGGCGTACCCAGGTTCCCGGAGTAATAGAGCGAACTCCCGGCGCACCAGTTGCCCACGTCGTCGTTGTCGGTGGCGTCGGTGGCGGAGGGGTCGAGGGCCATCGAGTAGCCGGCGGCGATGGGCCAGCCCGCGGAACTGGTGGTCCATTCCACCGCGTCGATCTCGCGGACCGTGTCGCCGAGCGCCACCTCGTCGTCGCCGTTGGCGAGCACCATCGCCTGGAGGGCCATGTCCGGGGTGAGGCCGCCGTTGAGTCCGCTCGCCCAGTCCTTCACCACCAGCGCGTACTGTCCCGGGGTGATGACGAAGTCGTCGACGAAGTTGGTGCTGTCGCTGTCGCGGTCGTACACCTCCCAGCCGCAGAGGTTCACCGAGGTGGCGCCGGGATTGTAGATCTCGAACCACTCGCCGTAGGTGTCGCTCACCGGGGTGGCCGGGTTGGGCATGATCTCGGTGATGACGAGGTCGCCGGCCGAGAGCACGCCCTCGTCGCAGATGTCGTCGCAGTCGTTGTCGACCGCGTCGCGGGCCTCGGCGGCGCCCGGGTACACGGTGTCGTCTTCGTCGTCGCAGTCGGTGCCGCCGTAGTCCTCGGCGGTGCGGCCGTCGTAGTCCTGGTCGTAGTCCGACAGGCCGTCGCAGTCCCCGTCGGCGCCGTCGTACCAGATCTCGGCCTCGCCCGGCGACACGCTGTCGTCGAAGTCGTCGCAGTCGGTGCCGCCGTAGCTGTCGCTGTCGTAGCCGTCGCCGTCGCGATCGTAGTCGCTCTCCCCGTCGCAGTCGCTGTCGACGCCGTCGTACCAGGAGTCGGGCGCGCCCACGTAGGTGCTGTCGTCGAGGTCGTCGCAGTCGGTGCCGCCGTAGGCGCTCGACCGGAAGCCGTCCGCGTCCTGGTCGTAGTCGTTGTCGCCCGCGCAGTCGCTGTCGGTGCCGTCGTACCAGGTGTCCGGGGCGCCGGGGTAGGCCAGCATGCTGCTGTCGTTGCAGTCGGTGCCGCCGTAGCTGCTACTGTCGTAGCCGTCGCCGTCGCGATCGTAGTCGCTCTCGCCGTCGCAGTTGCTGTCGATGCCGTCGTACCAGGTGTCGGAGGCGCCCTGGTACACGCGGGCGCTGGTGTCGTCGCAGTCGGCGCCGCCCGCGAACTCGGCGTCCTGGCCGTCTCCGTCCTGGTCGTAGTCGCTCTCGCCGTCGCAGTCCTGGTCGACGCCATCGTAGTAGCTCTCGGTGGCGCCGGGATTGATCGCGGCGTCGTCGTCGTCGCAGTCGGAACCGCCCGCGTCGCTGCCCACCCAGCCGTCGCCATCGACGTCGTACTCGCTCGACCCGTCGCAGTCTTGGTCGACGCCGTCGTAAGGCACGTCGGCCGCGCCGGGATTGATGGCCGGATCGCCGTCGTTGCAGTCGTCGCCACCGTAGCTGTCGCTGGCGTAGCCGTCGCCGTCGCGATCGAAGTCGTCGGCGCCGTCGCA
>VGRE01000107.1 GCA_016875435.1 Deltaproteobacteria bacterium
GGCACACGCTGATGATTCCCGACGGCAGCTCCGGCTCGGCCGCGACGCTGCCCTTCGTGTTCATCTCGGGTGACATTCGCTACGAGCCAGGCTTCGACAGCCTCGGCGCCGGCGCCACCGTCTACGTGGCGGCGCTCAAGTACCGCCCCGACACCGACGTGACCGCCACCGACCTGGTGAACAACGCCTACGACTGGGACGTGTTCGCGGGTGCCGACCTCACGGCTGACGACCTCGAGTACTCCCTCATCGCACCTGCAAACACCATCATCTACCTCTGGGCCTACCTCGACGAGGATGGTGACGGCACCTTGAACGAGGAAGGCGACGCGGTCGGGTCCGACGGCACGGAGTCGTCGGGGCGCATCGCCACCGGCTCGTCCTCGCACACCGACGTTCTGATCTGGCTCGCCACCGTTCAGTAGGGTCGGCTGGGTGGCAGGCTGCCCCGCCCGCAGGATGGGAATCTCTCGCCGCGCGGGGTGTGATAGCCTCCCGCCCCCAGTTGGAGTGCCGATGGTCCTGCTCGCTGTCGCCCTGATCGCCTCGCCCGCTCTCGCCGGTGCGAAGGCCTCAAATTTCCGGAAGGAGAGCAAGCAGAGCGCGAACTACTGGAACGCGGGATCGGCCATCGACGGGAAGTTGGAGACGGCGTGGATGCTGCCCGGCGAGACGGCCAACCGTGGCGAGTGGATCGAGATTGACGTGCCGAGGGGCGAGATCGACAAGATTGGGCTCGTCGCAGGCTGGGACAAGGACGAGGAGAGCTTCAAGGATTACCCTCGAGTCAAGCAGGTGCGGGTCGACGTGTACACGCTGGACAACGACCAGACTCCCTTGCAGGTGGGCACGGCAAACCTCGACGTGGCCGACCAGCGGGGCTGGCAGGTGCTCGACATTCCCGACGTGAAGGTGGGCGAGGACAGCTTCTTCGGCGGGAAGGTGCGCATCTCCGTGGTCGACATCTACGAGGGCGACGATTTCCCCAACCTCGGCGTGTCCGAGGCCTGCGTGTACCTCAAGGAGTTCGACGCGGCCCCCAAGGTCATCGCGCCCGCGGGGATCGACGCCCTCTTCGACAACAACGCCAAGACCCTGTGGACCGGAGCGGCCGGCGCCGAGTTCACCGTCACCCCCGGCGGCTTCGCGATCTCCTCGGTGGGTTTCGTGGGCGACAAGGGCCATGGCCGCGCCAAGACGGTGAAGCTCACGGCCGGCAACATGGTCGTGGAGGCCACGCTGGCCGACAAGCCCGACGCCCAGTGGGTGAGCCTCAAGCCCTTCAACGGATACGTGGGCTCGACCATCGACGACGTGGTCATCACCGTGGTCGACGTTCACCCCTCTGCCACCAACGACCTCGCTCTCCAGGAACTGAAGTTCAAGGCGAGCTACTTCGAAGGAATCTAGGCGGCAGGCAAAAACGACGGAGCCCAGCGCGCTCTCGCGCGCTGGGCCCGCTGGACAAGGGGGGCCGCGAGACCCCCCTTGGCGTGACTACTGCGGCGCGGGGGCGGTCGCGTCGGTGGTGGCCATGGCGCCGCCGATCGTCACTTCGACCGAGGCGGTCAGGTTGCCGGAGGTGGCGGTGACGGTGGCCTTGCCCTCGGCCTTACCGAGCACGTTGCCGTTGGCATCGACCTCGGCGATGTTGGCGTCGGAGCTCGACCAGGTGACGGTCTGGCCCGCCACGGGGGCGTCGCCGGCCTTCACGGTGGCGGTGAGCTGGGTGGAGGCGCCGACGGCCCAGGTCTGGGTGGCATCGTAGCCGGCCACTTCCACCTTGTCGGGGAGGGCGACAACGAACTTGTAGGAGCCCTTGACCTCGCCGACCTTGCACTCGACGTTGGCTTCGCCGTTGGCGACCGGGGCAACCTTCTCGCCCTCGAGCTTGGCGACGGAGGCGGGGTTGACCGAGCAGGCCAGCTTCGGCTGCGGGTCGAGGGCCTTGCCCTCCTTGTCGTGGACAGTGGCCTTGTTCATGGCCACGGCGTCGAGGGTGTTGACGGTGACGGACTGCTCGCCGTCGAACTTGATGGTGGCGGGCTCGGGGGCGCAGCCGGCGAGAGCGATGAGAATGCTGAGCATAGTCTTTTGAACCTTTGCGGGGATTCGCACCCCGATTGAACCCGGCGGAAGCCAAGTCCTGGCTGGTTCGGAGGGACGCTCTACGCGGAGCCGCCCCGAAAGCGCGGCGACTCTACTCAACTGGAAACTTTTTGCAACCCCTCCACACGCGATCTTGCACTCTAGGCCTGTCGGCAGCGCGAGCTTGAGCCAGCGCGCGCGCGTTAGAATGCCAACGATGGCCTCCCCGGAAGCCGAGCCGAGCCGCTTCGGCAAGTACCAGATCCTCGAGCGCATCTCGGCGGGCGGGATGGCGGAGATCTACAAGGCGCGCCTCGACGGCATCGGGGGCTTCCAGCGCGCCTTCGCCATCAAGCGCATCCTGCCCCACCTCGGAGGCAACCAAGACCTCGTCGACATGATGGTGGACGAGGCCAAGATCGCGGGCCTCCTCTCTCACGCGAACATCGTCCAGATCCTCGATCTCGGCAGCATCGAGGGCCAGTTCTACATCGCGATGGAGTATGTCAACGGTCGCGACTTACGAGTGCTAATGGAGCGGTGCAACCGGAAGGGCATCACCCTCCCCGTGCCCCACGCGGTGTTCGTGCTGATCGAGGCGCTCAAGGGCCTCGAGTACGCGCACAACCGCCAGGTCATGCGCGGCGGGAAGCCGGTCCCGCTGAACATCGTCCACCGCGACATCGCTCCCGGCAACGTCCTGGTGAGCTTCGCTGGCGAGGTGAAGATCACCGACTTTGGGATCGCCAAGGCCTCGATCAAGGCACTGGAGACGATGTCGGGCGTTGTGAAAGGGCGCTTTGACTACATGAGCCCGGAGCAGGCCGCAGGGCAGCCCATCGACCAGCGGTCCGATCTCTTCTCGGCGGGAGTGCTCTTCTACGAGGTGCTCACCGGCGTGCACCCCTTTCGGCGCGAGGGCGAGTTGGCCACGCTTGACGCCATTCGGCGAGGCCAGTTCGTCCCCGCGAGCGAGGTCAACCCCGACGTGCCCTACGCGCTCGAGCAGGTGCTCGAGGCGGCACTCCGCGTCGACCCCCGGGAGCGGATCCCCACGGCCACCGCCTTCAAGGAGTCGCTCGACCGCTTCTTTCACGACGCGGGCTTCATCTTCTCTGCCTCGACCCTCGCCGCGTTCGTTCGCGGCCTGTTCCCAGAGGCGAGCGGAGGCGATCGCAAGTCGGCCGTGGGCGACCTGCCCACGCGACTGCTCGAGCCCGACGACCTCGAACTCGAGCTCGAAGATTCCTCCTCGGCGAGCGGCCAGAGGCCCACGGTGGTGGCCGGCGGGCAGGGCGAGGTGATCCCCTTCCCCCACCGTCCAGGGGTAGCCGCGCCGCTGGCCGAGGAGTCAACGCTCATCAAGAGCCCCGGCGTGAGCGCGGCGGAGGCGGCGCGCCAGGGCGAGAACCCACTCGGCGAGTCGAGCACCGTCATCCGCCGTCCGCCGCGCGCGGGTGTCGAGCAGGGCGACACCGTGCGCCTCGCCGTCGACCCGGGCAGCGAACGGCCAACCGTCACCCGCCCGAGGCCGCCCGAGGCCTCGAACACCTCCACGTCCTCGATGCCCGGGGGCGGCGCGGCGGCCACCGTCCCCTTCGCCTCCCCCGGCCAGCCCGTGCCCGTGCAACCGCCGGCGCTGCCCGCGCAACCGCGTGGCGTCCGTACGCACACCGGCCGCCGCGCGGCTGGCGTACCCATGCAGGTTCACGGGACGTGGATGCTCGTCACCTTCGCCGCCGCCGTCGCCGCCTTCGTCCTCGGCCTGCTCGTCGGCAGCCGCCTGCACGTGCCGCGGGCATCCAGCTCAACAGTCGTCACGACGGAGCCGTAGTCTTGGAAGCCCCGACCCCGCGCCGGCCCTTCGCGCTGGCCGCCCTCGTCGCCCTGCGCCCCAAGCAGTGGACGAAAAACCTGCTCCTTTTCGCAGCCCTGATCTTCTCCTCGCACTTTACCTCCGGTGCGGACGTGGCGCGCGCCGGGGTGGGCTTCCTCGCGTTCTGCCTGCTCTCGAGCACCGGCTACGTCTACAACGACCTCCGCGACGTGGACGGCGACCGCAAACATCCCAAGAAGCGCCTGCGCCCGCTCGCGGCCGGAGAGGTGTCCCCCCGCGCCGCCTCGGGCATCATGTTTATCGCGACCGCTTGTGCGCTCGTGCTGGCGTGGTCGCTCGGCTGGGCGTTCACCTGCGTGGCGCTGGCCTACTTCGCGACCACGCTCTCCTACTCGCTCTACTTCAAGCACCACGTCATCCTCGACGTGATGATGCTGGCCGCCTGCTACATCTGGCGCGCCGCAGCGGGCGCGGTGGCGATCGACGTGCGGATCAGCCCCTGGTTGCTCGTCTGCACGGCCTTCGGGGCGCTCTTCCTCGGCTTCAACAAGCGCCGCGGCGAGATCCTGTTGCTGGAGGGAAAGCACGGCGGCACTCGGAAGTCGCTGGCCCACTACAGCCCCACGATGCTCTCCGAGTTCCAGGCGATCACCACGAGCGGCACGATCATCAGCTACGCGCTGTACACGGTGCTCGGCTCGCCGAGCCCGTGGCTGGTGCTCACGCTTCCCTACGTGCTCTACGCGGTGTTTCGCTACATCTACCTCATCGACCAGCGTGGCGAGGGCGCCGCGCCCGACGAGACTTTCCTGCGCGACCGGCCGATCCTGATCACCAGCGGCCTGTTCGTGCTCACCGCGCTGGTGGTGATGCTGGTCGCGCCCGCCCCCCCCTCAAGGTAGTCGCTCCACCCGGCCCACCGCCCAGCGACCAATGGAGGGCGAGGTCGCGATCACCGAGGCGAGCCCCTCCCCGTCCGCGTCGCGGTACGAGACCACGACCGGCGTGTCGTCATCGATCTCCAACGCGATCCCGCCGAGGCAGGCCTCGTAGCTCCAGCCGAACCACTCGCGGCGCACGCGCGCGGTGCCGCTGTCGCCCGCCACCGGCACCGTGAACCGCTCGCCCTCGAAGCTCACGACCACCGCGTCGCCGTCGAGACGCCGGTCGTCGCGCAGCCGCCCCGCCACGCAGAGGTCGTCGCCATCCACGGCCAGCGCCGCCGAGAAGCTGGCGTCGGCTGGTCCGTGCCAACCCTGGCGCACCTCGGCCTGCCAGGGCGCGTCGACGACCGCCGGCTCGATCTCCTCCCACTCGCCGAGCCGGCCATCGAGCGCCACGTCGAGGTGGCGCGCGATGAAGTCTGCGCGCCCGCGGAAGGTCCGGTCGAGGTACTCCTGGATGCGCGGCTCGGGGGCGTCCACGAGCCAGCGCACCGAGACGATGCGCTGCACGTCGCTCGCCACCCGCTCGCCCTCACCGTTGCCCTCGTGGCGGGGCAACAGGACGTAGACGTGACCGGCCTCGTCGAGCGACACCCGGAAGCCGAACTCTGGCCCCGCGGCCTGGACCTCGGCCGAGGGGGGTAGCTCGCCGGTGGGCGTGCAACTCGCCGTGGACATCTCGCAGCGCTGCAGGCCCGGCGCGCCGCTGAACCAGAGAAAGCCGCCATGGACCCGAGCCAGGCGCCAGGGCGCGGCGGGCAGGGAAAGCGGCACGCTGCGACCCGTGAGCGCGCCGCCCACCGCCCAGCCGCCATGGGAGGGCGACACCAGCACCACGCGACCGCCGCCGGGCAGGACCACGCCCTCGCTCACGCGCACGTCGAGGCGGCCGCGATCGTTCGGTTGCACGGCGGCGAGCAGGGAAACGACTTGCTCGTCGACGGTCTCGAGCACCATCGACACCGAGTGGGGCAGGGGCGGCATGTCCGGGCCGTCGGTGCACCCGGCCAGGACCCCGAGCCAGGCTAGGCGGCCACGCCCCACGCCGACTCCATGGGAATGACATCGTCGACGCCCTGGCCCCGCCAGGCCTTCAGCACCGCGCCATCTGGGCCCACCAGGAACGCGGCCGGCAACTGGTCGGCATGCGCCTCGGGGAGCGGTTGCCCGTTGCGCAGCACAGACAGGGCGCGGCGCAGGGGCTCCGGGCGGGCGCGCACCAGCGCCGCGGCCAGGCCCGAGGCACGGCCGACACCCCACGCATCGAAGAACGTGCCGCGTTCATCCACGAGGACAGGGAAGAGCACGTGGTGCCGGGGCACGAAGTCGCGGGCGGCCTCGAGGGGCGAGCGCGTGATCGCGACGATGCCCCCCGCCTCCGCGTCGGCGCGAGGCCAGGCCCCGGTCAACATGGCGAGGTTGCGGAGCGTGCCCGCGTTGGAGAGCGCCGACCAGAAGGCCACCAGCACCGGCCCGCGCGCCCGCGCAGCGGAGAGGTCGTAAGGCAGGCCGAAGACGGGTTGCCCATGGAGCCGCGGCGCCGACGTGCCGGGGGCGATCACGACGATACTCCCGGCGGCGCGCAATCGGTGCCATCCGTGATCACGGCCTGCATCCTAAGCTGCTCGGCAATCCAGGCCTCGCGAACGGCGTCCGCGACGCCCGCCCGCTCTAGCTCCTGCCGGAGGAACGCCAGGCGCCGCCGGAACTGGCCCCCGTTCACGCGAAGCTGCCGGTGCAAGGGCGCGATCGGGCGCCCCGTGTAGGCGACCTCGGCGCCAAGGGCGCGCGCGGCGTGCTCGAACTCGTGAAGCTTCACGCGGGACAAGTCCTTGCCGTCGAAGAAGAAGCCGATGACGTAGTCCCTCGCCATGCGATCGACGAAGGCGCTCACGATACCCCGGACCACCGCCTCGCCGCCCGCCTGCTCGTAGAGGTTCACGGCCCCGGCGGAGGCGGCGCGGCTTCCCCCCCTCCCTGCATGATGAGCAACTGCTCCGGCGTGACGCGGGTGGGGCCCTCGTCCTTCATGTCGGCGAAGCCCACGCGCTCGGCCCCGCAGTCGCGCGCGAGGTCGATCACGTGCACCACCTGGTCGTAGGCGGCGTCGGGATGGGCATCGACGAACACGTTGCGCTTGGAGGAGGCGCGCCCCTTGAGCCGCTTCTGCAGTTCCTCGGCGAGCCGGGCCTCGTCGACGGGGACGAGGTTGAGCGCGAGGCTCGCGTCGTCGTAGATCGCCACCATCAGCTGCTCGTCTTGCTGCGGTGGGGGCGGCGGCTGGTCCTCGTCTTCCGGGGGAAGCTCAGTGGCCATCTTCTGCATGGTGATGGGGGTGAGCACCATGAAGATGATGAGCAGCACCAGCACCACGTCGATGAGCGGCGTGACGTTGATCTCGTCCATGCCACCCTTGCTCGCACCGACCTTAGCGCCCATGGCTACTCCGCGCCCTCTTCCTTGATTTTTTCAGTCGCAAGCAGCATGGTGTCCGTCCCGGGCACGTCCTTGTGGATCATGTCCATCACCTCGCGGACCTGCCGGTAGGTCGCGGTCTTGTCGCCCTTGAGCACCAGCGCGCGGCTGGCCCTCACCTTGACGAGCTCGGCCACCAGCGTTTCCTTGGTGACCTCGGTCTTGTCGACGTACACCCTCCCGTCGCCCCTGACGCCCACCACGAGGTTCTGGCCCATGTCCTTCTCCTCCACCGCCGTCTTGGCCTTGGGGAGCTTCACGTCGATGCCGGACGACAACATCGGGGTGACGACCATGAAGATGATGAGCAGCACGAGCACGACGTCGACGAGCGGCGTGACGTTGATGTCCGCCATCGCGCCGCCTTTCTTGCCGCCGACCTTAGCGCCCATGAGCGTTTCCTCCTGGCCCGGTGACTACTTGGCAGCCTGCTCGTCGGAGCGGCGCAGCACGTCTTTCTCGAGGTAGTCCACCAGCTCGGCCGAGGCGACGGCCACATCCTTCATGATCTCGTCGATCACCGCGTTGAAGTAGTTGTAGAACCAGATGGCGATGATGGCGACGGTGATGCCGACGGCCGTGGACACCAGCGCCTCGGCGATACCGCCCGAGATCTGTGTGAGGTCGCCGCCGCCGGCCTCGGCCATCATGCCGAAGGCGTTGATGATGCCGAAGATGGTGCCGACCAGCCCCACGAAGGGCGTGGTGGATCCGGTGGTGGCGAGCATGTTCATGCCCTTGCGCAGGCCTGCCCCTTCCTCGGTGGCCACGGTCTCCAGGGCGCGCTTCGCGGCGGCGATGCCGTGCCGGTCGGGCCGGGCGGCGTACTCGGCCACGGCCGCGCCCAGGATCGCCGCGAGGTAGGCCTTCTTGTAGGCCTCCGCCTTCACGAGCTTGACCGCACCTTCGAGATCGTGGTTCTTCAGCGGGGCGCCGATCGCCCCCGCGAGGAGTCGCGACTGGCTGCGGGCCGAGGCAAAGTAGAGCCCCCGCTCGATCGCCACGTACACGCACCACACGAGCATGAGGAGCATGACGACGAGCACCATCTTCGCGGGGATGCCCATTGCATGCCAGAGGCCACCGATTGACAGGTCCATGGAGAGGAATCCTCAGGTAAGCTTGAAAACAAAGCTGATGTCGAACTGAGCCCGGATGGGCTTTCCACCGTCGGTCAGGGGGTACCACTCCCAGTTCCGGGCTGCCTCCGCGGCCGCCTCGCGGAACAACTCGGGACAAGCCTTGAAGCTGACGTCGGAGGCCTTGCCCTGCTCGTTGACCACGATGTGCACGATGCACTTCTCTTCCTTGAGGCCAAGCTGCTTCGCCGCCTCGGGGAAGCGCGGTTTGACGCGAGTTTTCACCTGGATCTCGGACCAGTGCACCGTCTTGATCCCGGGGCCGCCGAGCTCGCCGCCGAGCACGCCGTCTTTCACGCCGCCCACCACGCCGCCGGCGACGCCGTCTTTCACGCCACCCTCGACGCCGGCCGGGTCGCCCTCGCCCTCGTCTTCCTCGACCGGGGGCTCCTCGACCTTTTCCTCGAGGACCGTGGGCTCCACGGGCACCTCTTCCTTCGGCGTTTCCTCGACCTTCTTCTCCTTCTTCTTCTTGCCGCCACCTGCAGGCGGGGGCGGAGGCGGAGGTGGAGGCGGCGCCATGTCGACGACGGTGAGGACTTCCTTGATCTCCTCGGCATTTTCGACGGCGGCCGTCGTCAGCCAGGCCATGCCTCCGAGCGCGCCACCGTTCAACACCAGAGACAGCACCAGCGATCCCGCGCTGCGGCTCGCATTCTGCTTCTGGTTCCTGCCGACATTATCGAACATCGATCCGGTCCTCCGCCCGGAGAGAGCGCGCGACTCTACTCGCAGCTTTCGGGTGGCGTGTCAACGCCGCGTCTAATCCGTCTCGGGATTCGCGATCGGCGTTTCCACGATCCCCGCGGGCCCCTGCGACAAGGCGACGATGCGGGCGTCGGCGGCGTCGAGGCGCTCGTGGCACTCGCGCACCAGCGCCACGCCCTCCTCGAAGAACTTCAGCGCCTGGTCGAGCTCCAACTCGCCGCCCTCGAGCTTCTGCACCCGCGCCTCCAGCTCCTTGAGCGCCAGCTCGAAGCTTCGCTCCTTGTCGGATGGCGCGCTCACGTGGCCCCCTCCTGCGTGCGAGCGCGCTCGATCTGCATGATGGCGTAGCTGAGGCGCGTGTTGGTGGCGACGTCGGTGGCCACGAGCACGGCGGCACCCTCGCGGTTGAGGGCCACCATCTCCGGCGCAACCAGGACCTGCCGGCGCGTGCCGTCCTTGGCGGACACGTAGGTCATCTCGAGCTTCGAGCCGGTCTTGATCGCCCTCTCGATGATGGCGCGGACCTCGGCCGGGGAGGTTCGCGGCGGTCCCTTCGGCGCCTCGCGGCGCTTCTGCTGCTGTGCCGTGCCCGAGCCCGGGACGGGGCAAAGCTCCTCGGGCTGCGTGTCGGCGTTGTGCGCGCGCGCGACCGGGTCCTCGCGGAGCTCGCGGGCCTCGGCGAGCAGGTGGTGAAGCCGCTCGCGACTCTGCGAGGCCTCCTCGTCAGCCGGGTACTTGCGCAGCTCCTTGCCGGGGTTGAACCCGTTCTCGATGAGCGCGAGCGCCAGCTCGGGCAGGCGCTTGCGATCGACCGCGTACAGGCCGGGCGCAAAGCGATGGGCGATGTAGGGGCGCAGGGCGCGCACCGTCTCGAAGCGACGCACCTGGGCGCGGTGCACGGTCAGCGCGACGATGTCGTGAAACTCGACATCGCCGTCGTCGCCCATCCACGAGCGCACCGTGGTCTCCACGTTCTCCGGGAGGCCGATCTGGCTGTACTCCCGCAGGAACTCCACCAGCTCCTCGCGGCGCCAGCCCTTCTTCAGCGCCTGTTCGATGCTGATCTCGGTGATCTTGTAGGTGTTGGCGCGGTCGCAACCCATCAGCTCCGCGATCTCGCCGAGCCGGAACAAGAGCACCGGCGCGAGGCCCGCCGGCGCGATGATCTCGTAGTTCGGCGTGAGGTAGAACTTGGAGAAGCCCTCGTCTTCCGGGGGGTCGAGCAGCGCGGTGGCGCGGGGTGACAGCCGGTAGAACTTCTGCTGGCCCCACACGCCGAGCTCGACCATCCCGCAGGACACCAGCGCCGTGAAGCTGTAGCCCTCGCGGTCGGCGCCGCGGGGCGAGGCGTACTGGCCCTTGTGGAAACGCTCGCGCCAGTCCTCGCCGCGTTTCCAGCGGCGGTAGAGCGCCATGAGCGGGGCCTCGGGGATCCACTCCCCCTTGCCGCTCTGGATGGCCCAGAGCACCCACTCCGCCATGTCCTGGCGCTTGTCGAGGGCGCGGAACACGAGATCGCGCTGGTCTTCCGGTTCAAGCGACAGCCACTCGTCCACCACCTCGCGCGCCACCGACACGCGGTCGCCGCGAAGCTCGATCATCCCGTGCATCATCAGGAAGTCGTAGTGGAGATTGAACACCTCGGAGTCGGGGGCCCACACCTGCGCGAAGAACTTGTCGAGCTCTTCCTTCTGCGCCTTGAAGACCTCCTGTCGCTGCGTGAGCTTCGGGGGGTGCTGGTCCATGTAGGTGGCCAGCGTGGCCAGCGAGAAGTCGAGCGGCGGGCAGAAGGGCCGCTGGTCGACCACCCGGATCTCCTCGTGCTGGAAGGTCGGCAGCGCCAGCTCGGCGCCGAGGTGCTCCAGCAGGTGGTCGATCAGTGGGTCGGGCACGAGGTAGAAGAAGCCGTCTTCCACCGGCTTGCTCGCGACGACGAGGCCACGGTCGCCGAGCACCTGCATCGTCCGGGCCCAGTCGTGCTCGCGCCCGCCGAGCATCAAGACCAGCTCGCGGTGGAGTTCCTCGGCCTGCGCGATGCCCCCGGACTGGATGAGCGCCGCCAGCGCCTGCCGGTCGCGCGGCTGCATCTGGAACAAGAGGCCGCCGAGGCGGTTGCCCTGCGCGATCGCCCGGACGGTGAGCTGCACCACCCGGTCCTGCTCGCCCACGCGCACCGGCTGGCCGCCGAGCGCCCGGTAGAGCGAGTGCACCAGGACCTCCGGCATCCGCTGGAAGTAGGCGGCCAGTTCGTCGATCTCTGACCTCGACAGGCGGCGACGCCGCGCGAGCCCTGCCGTTGGCTTCCACTTCTTGCGGTGCGCGCGGGGCTTGATCGCCATCTTGCCGCTGCTGGGCATCGACACGCCGTTGCCGTCGAAGTCGTCGCGGAACACGCGCCGCGCCCGACGCCCGCGAGCCCCGGATTCCAACTCCGCGGTGGCGCCGCTCTCCAGCTTGCCCTCGGGCGCGTTGCCCTCGCCGCTGCCGCGACGACGGCGACGACGCCTGCGCCGGCGACCTGCTCCACCCTCTCCGTCTACCGGGCCCACGTCGCCCTCGATCCCGTCGTTGCTCATCTCGACCTGTCCTTCTGGTGCCGCACTACGCGGTCGCTTCCTGGATGTAGTAACGGTAACCCTGCTCGGTTAGGAATAACTGCCGCTTCATAGCAAACTCCTGCTCCTTCGTCTCCCGGGTGACGAGGCTGTAGAAGTGAGCCCCGTCCTTCTTGGGACGCAGCACGCGGCCGAGGCGCTGGGCCTCTTCCTGGCGTGACCCGAAGCTCCCCGACACCTGGATCGCCACGTTGGCGTCGGGGAGGTCGATGGAGAAATTTGCCACCTTGCTCACCACGATGAGCTTGATTTGTCCCTTGCGGAACTTGTCGAAGATCACGTCGCGCTGGGGACCTGGCGTCTCCCCGGTGATGAGCGGCGCGCTGTAACGCCGAGCGATCTCGTGGAGTTGATCCAGGTAGGTGCCGATGACCAACACGTTGTCGTCACGATGCTTGTTCACGAGGTTGTCGAGCACCCGCATCTTGGCAGGGTTCACCGCCGCGAGGCGGAACTTCTCGCCCTCGCGCGCCTTCTCGTAGTGCATCGCGCCGCCGTTGTTCCAGCCCACGCGGACCTCGAAGCACTTGGCCTCGGCGATGAAGCCACGCTCCTCCAACGTTTGCCAGGCCATGTCGAAGCGCTTGGGACCCACCAGGGAGAACACGTCGCCCTCGCGACCGTCTTCTCGCACCAGGGTGGCGGTGAGGCCGAGGCGACGACGGCCTTGCAAGTCGGCGGTCGCGCCGAACACCGGCGCCGGGAGCAGGTGGACCTCGTCGTAAACGATGAGGCCCCAGTTCTCGTCGGCGAACAGGTGCAAGTGCGCGAACTCCGCCTCCTTCGAGGCGCGCCAGGTGAGGATCTGGTAGGTGGCCACGGTGACGGGCCGGATGTTCTTCTCGTCGCCGGTGTAGGCGCCGACCTCGCTCTCGGTGAGGTTGGTCTTGTCGAGGATCTCCCGCACCCACTGGTTCACCGCCGCGCCGTTGGTGGCGAGGATGAGCGTCTTCTGCTTGACCTTGCTCATCGCTGCGAGGGCGACGATGGTCTTGCCGGCGCCGCAGGGCAGCACGATGACGCCATTGCCGCCAGAGGGCCGCCCCTCCTGGAACCAGCGCCCGGCCGAGCTCACCTGGTAGTCGCGAACCACGAAGGGCTTGCCGTTGCCTCGCAGCGTGCTCCGGAGAGAGATCTCCAGCGGATCGCCCTCGGTGAACCCGGCCAGGTCTTCCACCGGCCAGCCAGCGGTGAGCATGCGCTGCTTGAAGAGGCCGCGGTGCCCGCCCGAGATGGCGAGGTATCGCCGCCCGTCCTCGACCAGCATCTCGCGCACGGACTTCACCAGCCCCACCTGCTTGGCCACGTAGAGCGTGGCGAACTCAAGGCGAAGAAGCTTAGGATCGTCGGGGTGAACCACCAGCTTGACGAGCCCGTATCGACCGATGGTTTCCCCCACCTGGTTCAGCACGTCGGGGGGCACGTCGAACTTCGACCACTTCTGCAGCCCCTCCACCACTTCCTCGCGGGTCATGCCGCTGCTGGCGGCGTTCCACAGGGTCAGCGGCTGGATCCGGTAGGTGTGCAGGTGGGCCGGCGACGTTTCCAGTTCGGAAAAGCGCGACAGGAAGTCGCGCACCTCCTCGTAGCGGGGGTGCTTGGTTTCCAGGAGGACCTTGCCATCCCCCTGGACGATGAGGGGATTGTCAGGCCGAACGTGCATGAGTCATCGCAGGGCGTCCTCCCAGGGACGGGGTACGGGCGGCTGGGCCGGTAGATCGGAAGGGCTGGGAGCGTTCTCGCTCCCGGGCCGCGTGTACACCGGGTGACGACGGGGTGCCGTCGGGGCCCGGACAAGCCGCGACCAAGTGCGTGCGGGCGTGAACCCGCCGCGCTGTGGCTCGACCGGCGGCCGGATGAACCGTTCCCGCTGGTCGTACGGTAAATGTGCCTGCTGCGGGGGGAGTTGTCAAGGGCCGGCGCGCGCGTCCTCGGTCACGCTTCGTCAGCGCCCCGCGGCGCACCCACCTGCTCGGCCACGGCGTTCACCTCGACGAGCACAAGTTTCTCCCCCGAACTCTCACCCAGTTCGCGGGCGCGACGCAAGAGGTCGACGGCGCCCGCCTCGTCGCGCAGCGACGAGGCAACGCGCGCGAGCCCGGCCAGCGCCCGTGCCTCCATCGCGCGGTCCTCGCGGGACGCGGCG
>VGRE01000108.1 GCA_016875435.1 Deltaproteobacteria bacterium
TTCTACTCCCGGGGCAAGAAAGACGATCTCGGCGCCAGCGTGGCCACCGGCGATCTCGACGGCGACGGCCAGCAAGAGGTGATCCTCGGCGCCCCGCAGGAGAACACCGGCGGCAGCAAGGCCGGCGCGATCTTCGCCTTCTACGGGAACTAGCCGAGCGCCTCGGGGTGAGGCTCCGCCTCCAGCGGAATCCCCTCCAGCCAAGGCCTGTCCCCGAACTGCTGCCGGAGTTTCTGAGCAAAGGCTGACCGGGAAGCGGTGGCAGAATCTAGGGGTGGCGCCGAGGCCTGCCGGTCGGTCGCCCGTGGCCCCGACCGCCTGCTAGGGAAAGGGCAACGGCGCCCGCAGGCACATCGGTGCGGCCGAGTACGGATGAAAAAAACGCAGCTCGGAGGCGTGCAGGCACAAGCGATCCGACGCGGCGACGACCTCGGCCGGCGCGTAGATCCGGTCGCCCAGGATGGGGAAGCCGAGGTGACACAGGTGGACGCGGAGCTGGTGGGAGCGTCCGGTGCGGGGACGCAGTTCGAGCAAACTGGTGCCGTCGTTGTCGCGACGCAGGACCGTGAAGCCGGTGAGCGCGGCCTTCCCGCCGGGGCGCACCACCGAGCGCGGCTCGCCCTCGACGGTGGCGAGCGGCGCGTCGATCTCCCCGCTGTCGGCCAGGGGGTGTCCCGCCACGCGCGCCACGTAGACCTTCTCCACCTCGCGCTCTCGGAACTGGCGGTGAAGCTCGCGCTCGGCGCTGCGGCGCAGGGCGAACAGGAGCACCCCCGAGGTGGCCATGTCGAGCCGATGGGCCGGGTAGACCACCAGCCCCGCGGCGCGGAGCCGGGCCTCGGCACAGTCGGGCTCCGCCTTGCCGGGAACCGAGAGCAGGCCAGCGGGCTTGTCGATGGCGAGCACGTCGCGGTCGTGGTGGAGGATGGTTAGCCGCACCGCCCGGGACTAGCGTGCTCGGGCTGGGTGGTGTGGGTTGGCTGGGGGTTCGCCGCGACCTCGGCGTAGCCGAGACGCTCGGTTGTGTCGGTGTAGGTGTGCCCGTTGAACCACCTCTTCCAGGTCGTGCCGTCCACCCATACGCTCGGCGCCTGGATGTAGCCGTCGTTCCAGCCTCCCCAGCCCTCGCGGAGCGCCTCGCCCCTGTCGGTCCAGTCGTCGGCGGAGGCCAGCGGTGCCGTGGCGAGGCGGAAGTAGCCGTCCTTGTTGTGGAAGGAGGCGAGCCCGTAGGGGGTGGCCCAGGTACTCAGGCTCTGGGGTGCATCTTCGAAGGGGAGGATCTCGCCCTGCTTGGTCCAGGTGTAGCCGTCGAGGCTGGTGGCCTAGCCGGTGACAGTAAACTGACGGGTGGTCGCGCGCCCTACCGCGTGTTGCGGTAGTCGCTACTTCTTCTTCTTCTCGGTGGGCCAGGGGTAGTTGATCTCCCCGGCCTTGGGCTGGATCGCGCCCTCGGGTAGCGACTTCCAGTAGGCGAGAGTCGGGGCGAGCATCTCTTCCGCCTGTTTCGCTTCCACGTCCAGCCGGTTGTCCACCTCGCCGGGGTCGGCCACGACGTCGTAGAGTTCCTTCCGGCTACCGTCGGGGTTCACGTAGAACTTCCACTGGCCCTCGCGCATCGCCAGCATCGGGCTCGCGTGGATGGCGGGGCGGAACACGGGGGCGCTGCGCCAGTCCCAGAACAAGGGGCGACGGGCCGCAGACGGCGCGGCCAGCGCGGCGCTCCGGTCGTCGCCGTCGAGCCCCGGGGGCACGGCGCCCCCTGCCAGCGAGGCCAGCGTGGGGTGCAGGTCGACGCCCGACCAGATGCTGGTGTTGTCGACCTTGCCGGGCGGGACGGTCCCCGGCCAGCGCGCGATCCACGGCACGCGGATGCCCCCCTCGTAGAGGCTACCCTTCATGCCGCGGAAGGGGCCGGCCGTGCCGCCGCCAGCGGTGGGATCGTCGGGGAGCAAGGAGCCGGCGGGGCCGTTGTCGCTCGCGAACAGGATGAGTGTGTCGCGACCGAGCCCGAGGGCGTCGATCCCGGCGACGAGGCGGCCGATGTGCTGGTCCATGCCCGTCACCGAGGCGCAGTAGGTGCGGAGCAGGCCCTCGACGTCGGGGTACTGGTCGAGGAGCGCTTGCGACGGCTCCAGCGGCACGTGCGGGTCCATGAACCACACCTTCACCATGAAGGGGCTCGCAGCGCTGGCGGTGATGAACTCGAGGCTGGCATCGACGATGCGCTCCGACGACACCGGCCGGAAGGGGCTGTCCTTGAAGGCCGGACCGTTGCCGCTCGAGGTGCGGTACACGTCGAAGCCGTAGGCCCCGGGGTCCGGCGCGCCCCCCTCGCCGAGGTGCCACTTGCCAAACACGGCGGTGCGGTAGCCGCGCTCGCGGAGCGTTCGCGCCACCGAGGGGGCCGCCGGGTCGAGCCAGTCGGGCATGCCACGATCGCTGTTGATCGTGGGCTTCCGCGCCTGGGCGTTGCCGATCCAGGAGAACATCCTGTCGCGACTCGGAAAACGACCAGTGATCATGCCGGCGCGGCTCGACGAGCACACCGGCGAGCAGGCGTAGCCGTGGGTGTAGAGGGTGCCTTCCTGGGCGAGCCGGTCGAGGCTCGGCGTCTTCACCCAGGGGTTGCCGTAGCACTTGAGGTCGCCCCAGCCGAGGTCGTCGGCGACGACCACCACGAAGTTGGGGGGCCGGGAGGCGCTGGCGCCGAGTTGGGCGGCGCCGAGAGCGGCGGCCGCGCCCTGGACGAGCCGGCGGCGCGAGACGAGGGGCATGTGTGGCTCCTACCGCGGCGGGCATAGACGGCAAGCGTGCGGGTTTGCACGTGACCGCGCTAGACGAGGTGCCGAGGTGATGGTGCGTGGCTGGATGACTGGACTCGGGGTCGCGGGCGCCCTCGCCGCGTCGACGGCGGAGGCGGTGTCGCCGGGGAAGGAAGCCTGCGGCGGCTGCAACGTCCTGTGGATCACGATGGACACGACCCGCGCCGACCGCATGGGCTTCCTCGGCAACAAGTCGGGCCTCACCCCGAGGCTCGACGCGCTCGCGGCCTCGTCGGTGGTGTTCGCCCAGGCCTTCAGCCAGGCGCCGGCCACGCTCCTGTCGGTGTCGAGCTACTTCTCAGGTCGCTACCGTGCCAACAACGGCATCGACTTCGACCTCGAAGACACCGACCGCTACCACGCGCTCTCGCCCGAGGTCACCACGCTTGCCGAGGCCTTCAAGCAGAAGGGCTACGCGACGGTGGGCTTCAACGCCAACCCGGTGATCGCCACCAACACCCAGTACAGCTTCGGCCTCGACCAGGGCTTCGACAGGTGGAGCTATGGCGACGACAAGGCCACCACCGACGCCGCCACCGCCTACCTGAGGGGCCTCTCCGGCGCCGGCTTCACCTACGTTCACCTGATGGGCCCCCATGCCGACAACCCAAGGCTCTCGGGTTTCGAGGATCGACGCGGTAAGTTCGACACTCGCCTCGTGCACGTCACCCAGAAGTTCTACGAGGACGTGGCCGCTGGCCGGGCCAGCGCGTCGGAGGGCGACCTCGCCTACATGCGCGCGATGTACGACGACGCGGTGTGGGAGCTCGATGCCCGAGTGGGACAGATCGTCGACGCGGCGCGGGCCGGGGCGCGCGGCCAGAAGACGATGATCGTGGTCACCGCCGACCACGGCGAGGCCCTCGGCGAGGCGGGTCACAGCCCGGCGCGCTTCGGCCACGGTCACGCGCTCAACGACGTGCTGCTCCACGTGCCGCTGGTGGTGTACGTGCCGGGGGCCGCGCCGCGCAAGGACACGAGCATCGTGGAGCTGGTCGACCTCGCGCCCACGCTGAGCGATCTGGCCGGCATCCCCGTCGACAAGGGCTGGGCCTGGGACGGCCAGCCGCTGCTGGGACCTCGCGCCACGGCCAACACGGTGGCGCTGGCGGAGCGCGCCCGCTGGGAGGCGCGGCAGGTGGGCGCGCGCACGCTCACGCACGCCTACACCCTGTCGCCGGGGAAGAACTGGGCCCGGGCCTTCGACCTGCGCGGCGACCCCGGGCAACTCTCCCCGCAGAAGCCCACGTCCGCCGAGCACCAGGCGCTCGCCGCGGTGGTGAAGAGCTACCTCGACAACGCTCGTCCCCCGGCGGCGGGGGCGCGGACCAGCGCCACGCCGGAAGAACTGGAGATGCTGAAAGCTCTAGGTTACACCGAGTGAGTTACTCGACGTAGCCGAGCTGGCGTAGCGCCTCGATGTTCTCGTCGGCCGGCGGCGTGGCGGCCTCGGCAGGGGCGGCCGGCGTGCTCGCGAGCCACTTCGCCTCGATGCCCACCAGCCCCGCCGGGGTGGCCACCGCGCCGTTCATCTCGCCCGGGTCGGCCGCGAGGTTGTAGGTGCCGGTGGGCTTGCCGCCCTCCACGCGAATCTTGAGGTCCCCGTTGCGGAAGCTGCGCACCACGCGGTTGAACTTTTGGCCGAAGTACTTGTTCTCCAGCTCCTTCTTGAGCGTGTAGTACTGCTCGCTCACGACGAGGTCGCGGGTGCGCACGATGTCGCTGGGAACGGGGAGCTTGGCGGCCTCCAGCACCATCCACGCGAGGTCGTGCGTCTGCACCAGCGTGGTGTCACGGCCCGCCGCGTGCCGTGGCGACTTGGCGATGAAGGGCACGTGCACGAGCTCCTCCCACACGTCCTTGCCGTGCTCCACGATGCCGTGCTCGCCGAGGGCCTCGCCGTGGTCGGAGAGGATGAAGATGTGCTCGAAGCTGGCGAGCTTGGGCAGGAGCATGGCCAGTTGCGCGTCGAGGAAACGGAGCTCGGAGTCGTAGGCCGCCGACCACGAGGCCCGTACCGCCGGGTCGAGCACGCCGTCGGCGAGCAAGCTGCGCACCGCGGACATCCACTCCTTGCGGAACGGCAGGCTTTCTTTCCTGATGATCTTCGGGTTGGGCGTGTAGCCCTGCCGCGCGATCCAGGGCGCGTGCGCGTCCATGTAGTTGAGGAACAACAGCCGTGGCCGGTCGGCGGGCTTGCCCTCGATGTACGCCGTGGCCATCGCGGTGACGCGGTCGCCGCTGACGTAGGGGAGCGGGTTTGGCCCCCGCGGAATGTCCTCGCAGGCCCAGGCCTCGAAGCCCTGGGCGAGGCCGTACTCGCGACTGAGGAAGCCGAGGTTGGCGGCGATGCCCACCGTCTCGTAGCCCTTGTCGCGCAGGCGCTCGGCGATGGTGGTGGCCGAGTCGCGCAGCGGCGCGGCGCGGCGCGGGTCGTCGAGACCCACGCTCATCGCCCCGTGGGTGCGGCTTGGCTGCCCGGTGAACATCGAGGCATGCGAGGGCAAGGTCCACGGCGCGTCGGCGGTGGCCCGGGTGTAGACGCGCGCCGACTTCGCCCACTCGTCGAGATTCGGGCTCGTTCGCTGCGCGTAGCCGTACAGGCCCAGCCTGCCGGCGCGCACGGTGTCGAGCACGATGATGGCGATGTCGTCGCCCTTGCCGGGCGGCAGCTTCCGTCCCGCGCGCGCACCGGCGAGGATCTGGTCGAAGGCCGCCTTGTCGGCGGTGAGTTGCTCGGGCGGCGCGGGTGACCAGGCCACCAGGTGGGGGTCGATCGGCGGCGCGTCACCGGCGAGCGCGACGCCCAGGAAGGCAGAAAGGGCCAGGACCGCCGTGGCGACGGTCCCGGCCCCTCTCGCGTGACTCCTCGCCAGCCTACAGCCGGAGGAAATTACGGACCGCTCCGGTCATGTCGGTGCGTTCCCACGTGAAGTCGCTGTCGTTCCGGCCGAAGTGACCGTAGGCGGCTGTCTTCCGGTAGATCGGGCGCTTGAGATCGAGGTGCTTGATGAGGCCGGCCGGCTTCACCGGGAAGATCTCCCGGATGCAAGTGTTGATCGCGTCCTCGTCGGCGTGAGCGGTGCCGAAGGTCTCGACGTTGACGCTCACGGGCTCGGCCACGCCGATGGCGTAGGCGAGTTGCACCAGCGCGCGGTCGCAGGCGCCGGCGGCGACGAGGTTCTTCGCGATGTAGCGGCCCATGTAGGCAGCCGAGCGATCGACCTTGGATGGGTCCTTGCCGGAGAAGGCGCCGCCGCCGTGGGCGCCGTGGCCGCCGTAGGTATCGACGATGATCTTGCGGCCGGTGAGGCCGGAGTCGCCCATCGGGCCGCCCACGACGAAGTTGCCGGTGGGGTTGATGTGGTACTTCGTGTTGGCATCGAGCAGGTGGGCGGGGAGTTCCTTCTTGATGAGCTCCTCGCGGATCTGCGCGTCGATCAGCGCGTGATCGCGCGGGTCGTGCTGGGTGGACACCACCACCGCGTCGATGCGGGCGATCTTGCCGTCGCGGTACTCGATGGTGACCTGCGACTTGCTGTCGGGCCGCACCCAGCCCCACGCCGCCTCGTGCTTGCGCAGGTAGGCGAGCTTGGCCATCAGCTGGTGGCTGTACTGCAAGGTGGCCGGCATCAGCTCCGGCGTCTCGTTGATGGCGTAGCCGAACATCAGGCCCTGGTCGCCGGCGCCCTGCTCCTTGTGGAGGCCCTCGCCCTCGGTGACGCCCTGCGAGATGTCGGGCGACTGCTGCTCCAGCGCCACCATCACCGCGCAGGTGTGGCCATCGAAACCCTTGTTGGAGTTGTCGAAGCCGATCTCGTTGACGACGCGACGGATGATCGGCGGGTAATCGACGTGGGCCAGCGAGGTGATCTCGCCGGCGACGACCACGAGACCGGTCTTGACCAGGGTCTCGCAGGCCACGCGGGCGTTGGGGTCGTGGGCGATGTGGGCGTCCAGGATCGCATCGCTGATCTGGTCGCACATCTTGTCGGGGTGGCCCTCGGAGACGGACTCGGAGGTGAAGAAGTAGTTCTTCAGGGCCATGGGGATCGGGGACCTCTCGGAAAGCGGCGCAATGTTGCCGATCCGAGAGGCTCCGTCAAGCCAGCCGGGCACCCCATGCGGGGAGACTTACAACTCGTGCGAACTGACGCGCCGTTCCTTGATGCGGCGCGCGGCGTTCTCGATGGTGGCGACCACCGCGTCGATGCTGGCGTACATGTCGGCTGTTTCGCCCGCGGCGCGGAGCGTCTCGCCGTCGGTCCGGAGCGTACACTCGGCGCGGTGCCGGTGCTTGTCGACGATGAGGGTCAGGTGCGCGTGCGCGGGTTCCTTCACGTGCTTGACGACCTTCTTGAAGCGCTTGAGCGCCCACTCCTTGATGGCCTCTGTGCTCTCGACGTTGCGGAAGGTGAAATCCAGCTCCACGGGTGTCCTCCTAGCAGAGGTTCTTTCGCTTCGACGAGGGAAGAATTCCCATCGCCTCGCGGTACTTCGCCACGGTTCTCCGGGCGATATCGACGTTGTCGCGCTTGAGCAGCGCCACCACCTGGTCGTCGGACAGGGGCGCGCCCGGGTCCTCGGCGGCGATCAGCTTCTTGATGCGACGCTTCACCGCCTCGGCGGCCACCTGCTCGCCGTGAACCGCGTTGACGCCGTTGTTGAAGAAATACTTGAGTTCGTACAGCCCCTGCGGGCACTGCACGTACTTGTTGGAAGTGACGCGGGAGACCGTCGACTCGTGGACCCCCACCTCGTCGGCCACGTCCTTGAGCACCATCGGCCGCAGGTGGTCGGGGCCGAGGTCGAAGAAGTTCCGCTGGCGACTGAGGATGCTGCGCATGACCTTGGCGATCGTGTCCTGGCGCCGCCAGATGGACTTTAGTAGGAAGTCGGCGCTGCTGAGCCGCTCCTTGATGTAGTCACGCTCCTCGCGCGTGGAGTCCTTTCCCTGCAAGACGTGCCGGTAGTAGCGTGAGACCCGGAGTTTCGGCATTCCATCTTCGTTCTGGACTACCTGCCACTCGTCGCCGATCTTGAACACGTACACGTCGGGCGAGATGTACTGGGGTTCCTGCCCGGTGAAGTTCCGCGCCGGCCAGGGCTCCAGCTGCTTGAGCATCCGGTGGTACTCGATCACGTCTTCCTCGGCGATGTCGATGCTGCGGGCGATGGCGGCGTAGTTGCGCTTCTCGATGTCGCCGAGATGGTTCTGGATGACCTGGGGGAAGTAGGGGTCCTCCGGGAAGTGGAAACGCGCCTGGACTACGAGGCAGTCGACGAGGTCGCTCGCGCCGCAGCCCACCGGGTCGAGGGACTGCACCAGGATCAAGGCGCCCTCGGCGTCTTCGAGGTCGATGCGTTCCTCGTCGGTCTCGGCGCTCTCGTTGTTCTCCTCGACGATCTCCGCCAGCGACACCGGTAGCCAGCCGCGATCGTCGAGGTTGCGGATGATGAGCAGGGCCGCCGCCCGCTCCTTGTCGGTGCAGCTCTGCATCTGGAGTTGCCACTCCAGGTGAGGCCCGAGGGAGTCTCCGGCGGTGAGGTTGGTCTCGATCGGTGGCAACTCGTCGAACCCCGAGGCGCCGCGCTCGCTGCGGAAGCCCTGGTCGCTCATGTTCTCGAGCACCTGGTTCCAGTCCACCTCGTTGCTCTGCGAGCCGTTCTGCTGCTCGTGGCTGTCGCGCGCTTCCGCCGTCTGCGAGGGGATGGCCGTCTCGGGCACCTCGCGCGTGGTCTGCCCGGGCACCTCCTCCAGCGTGGGGTTCTCCATGAGCTCGCGCTGGATCTCCTCCACTAGCTCGACGTGGTTGAGCTGGAGCAGCTTCAGGGCCTGCTGCAGCTGCGGCGTGATCTGTAGTTGAAGCGTCTGCTTTTGCTGGAGTCGGAGGCCTTGCTTGAAGTCCAGCGACATGCGCGTGGGAGCCTTCCGGGCGAAATGAGGCAAAAGCCCGCGTTCCGGGCGTCAGATCTTGTTGTCGGGAACCTAGCGTATCAGCTTTGGCCGCCGCCTTGCAAGGAAACGCCGTCCAGCTTGAAGTCAGGGCCCAGGTAGCGGTCGCGGGCGTGGGGGTTGGCCACCACCTCGGCGGGCGTGCCCGAGGCGTGGACCTCGCCCTGGTCGAGAATGAGCGCGCGATCGCAGGTGCCCAGCGTCTCGCGGACCGCGTGGTCGGTGAGCAGCACCCCTACGCCCTCGGCGGCGAGCCCGCGGATGAGGCCCTGAATGCCGCGAATTGCGATGGGATCGATGCCGGCGAAGGGCTCGTCCAGCAGCATCACCGTGGGCCCGATCGCCAGCAGGCGGGCCACCTGCAGGCGGCGCCGCTCGCCGCCCGAGAGGCCGGTGACGGCGCGCGGGCCCATGCCCTCGAGGCCCACGCGCGCCAGAAGGGCGTCGGCCGGCCCGGGGCGGCCGGAGGCATCGAGCGCGATCTGGACGTTGTCGCGCGCGTCGAGGTCGCGGAAAAGAGTGTCTTCCTGGGGCAGGTAGCCGAGGCCCAGGCGCGCGCGCGCGTCGAGGGGGAGGTGATCCACGCGGGCCTCGCGCAGCCACACGGCGCCGCCGTCGGGGCGGGCTAGGCCCGCCACCATCTTGAATGCGGTGCTCTTCCCCGCGCCGTTGGGACCCAGCAGGCCCAGCACCTCGCCACCGTGCAGCTCGAAGGACACCGAGGCCACCACCGCGCGCCCGCCGTAGGCCTTCCGCAGCCCCTCCGCGCGCAGCACCGGGCCGGTCAAGGGCCGACGGCCCAGCCCGCGACCACGAGCGTGCAGGGGGCCCCGGCGGTGCCGGCGCACGTGGCGCGCTCGTCGTCGAGCCAGAGGACGATGGTGTCGCCCACGAGCTCGTTGGGGCCGTCGGAGAGGCGCGGCGAGCCGGTGAGCGTGATCCGTCCCGTGGCGCCCACGAGCTCGGCGGCGGCGGCGCGGGCGGTCCTGGTCCCCTTGTCCACCTCGACGTGTCCAGTCGCGACCACGGTGTCGACGGCATCGCCACTACTGTAGGTGACGTCGAGCTCGTCGCAGCGCATGGTCACGTCGCCGCGGGTGACGACCACCTGGCCCTCGAAGCGCGCCCGCTTGTTCTTCAGGTCCCAGGTGGAGGCGCTGGAGCGAATGGCGAGCGGCGGCTTGCCCTCCTCCCGGCGTGTCACCTCCGTTGATGAGGCAGTCGCGACGTCACCCGAGACCGGGGCGCTGGCCTGCGAGAGCGCCACCACGTAGGCGCCGTCTGTGCTCTCCACTCGCAGCTCGCGGGCCTCGGCACGCTCCGTGAGGGGCGGCAGGTCGGGGGCGCAGCCGAGGAGGAGGATCACTTCGCCTCGGCGGCCTCGCTCGGGCGCAGGCCGCGGCTCGCCTGGGTCTGCCGGTCGAGCGCGGCCTTCACGAAGGCCGTGAAGAGCGGGTGCGGCGCGAGAGGGCGAGACTTGAACTCGGGGTGGAACTGGCAGGCCACGAAGTAGGGATGCGACGGCAGCTCGACCATCTCCACCAGCTTGCCGTCGGGCGACAGGCCGCTGATGCACATGCCGTGCTGCAAGAGCGCGTCGTGGTAGCTCGGGTTCACCTCGTAGCGGTGCCGGTGGCGCTCGGAGATCTGCGCCGCCCCGCCGTACACGGCGCGGGCGCGGGTGCCCTCGCCGAGATCGCAGGGGTAGGCGCCGAGCCGCATGGTGCCACCGAGATCGGTGACGTTGCGTTGCGCGTCCATCAGGTGGACCACCGGGTGCCGGGCCTTGGACTCGAACTCGCTCGAGTGGGCGCCCTCGATGCCGGCGGCGTGGCGCAGGAACTCGACCACCGCCAGCTGGAGCCCGAGACAGATGCCGAAGAAGGGCACCTGGTTCTCGCGGGCGTAGCGAATCGCCACCATCTTGCCCTCGGTGCCACGCGCGCCGAAGCCGCCGGGGATGAGGATGGCATCGACCCCGCCGAGCGCGGTGCCGACTTGCTGCCCGCCGAGCTCCTCGCTGTCGACGTAGCGGAGCTCCACCCTGGTGTCGTTGGCCACGCCGCCGTGCGCCAGGGCCTCGTTGAGCGACTTGTAGGTGTCGGTGAGGTGGACGTACTTGCCGACGATGGCGATGCGCACGTGGTGCTTGGGCGTGCGGACCCGGCGCGTGTACTCGTCCCAGGCGGGCAGGCGAGCCTTCGGCGCGAAGAAGCTGAATCGTTGCAGGATGCGATCGTCGAGGCCCTGCTCCTGGAACACCAGAGGCAGCTCGTAGATGTTGGCCACGTCGTGGGCGCTGATCACGTCGTCGACGCCGACGTTGCAGAAGCTCGCGAGCTTCTGGCGCACGTCGCGCGGGATGAGCACGTCGGAGCGGCAGATGAGGATGTCGGGCTGGATGCCGGTGGAGAGCAGTTCCTTCACCGAGTGCTGCGTGGGCTTGGTCTTCAGCTCGCCGGCCGCCTTCATGTGGACGAGCGGGGTGACGTGGACGTAGGCCACGTTCTCGACGCCGAAGTCGGCGCGCGCCTGCCGGATGGCTTCGAGGAAGGGCAGGCCCTCCATGTCGCCCACCGTGCCGCCCACCTCGACGATGCACATGTCGGCGCCGTCGACGCCCTCCTGGATGAGCTTCTTGATCTCGTCGGTGATGTGCGGCACCACCTGGACAGTCCGGCCGAGGTACTCGCCCCGCCGCTCGCGGTCGATGACGTTGCGGTACACGCGACCCGTGGTGAACGAGTTGCGTTGCGACATCGTGGTGGTCACGAAGCGCTCGTAGTGGCCGAGGTCGAGGTCGGTCTCGGCGCCGTCCTCCGTGACGAACACCTCGCCGTGCTGGTAGGGCGACATCGTGCCGGGATCCACGTTGATGTAGGGATCCATCTTGATGTTAGTGACCTTGAGACCACGGGTTTCCATGATGGCGCCGATCGCGGCGGCGCTGAGGCCCTTGCCCAGCGAGCTGAGCACGCCCCCGGTCACGAACACGAACTTGGTCTTCATGGGCGCCTTTCGCACTCGGCCGCCTAACCGCCCCCCCTCGCCTCCGCCGCGAAATGCGCGCGCACCCGCGCCAGGTCTTCGGGGGTATCGATGCCGCCGTGCCCCTCGTTGGCGAACACCACGCGGATCCCCATGCCGCGCGCCAGCCACCGGAGCTGCTCGAGACGCTCGGCGAGCTCGAGGGGGTGGGTGGGCATCGTCGCGGCGCGGAAGAGCGCCGCGGGCTCGCGGAAGGCGTAGATGCCCACGTGGCCGAAGTGGGGGCCCCCGTGCGGGATGGGCGCGCGGGAGAAGTAGAGGGCGCGGTCGCCCTCGCCGGTGACCACCTTCACCCGGGCCGGGTTGTCGGGGTCGTGAAGCGGGTGCGCGGCGGTGACGATGTCGAAGCCGTCCCCGTCGCTCAGGCTGCTCGCCGCCTCGATGACGCCGCGGAGGGTGAGCGGATCGAGCAGCGGCTCGTCGGCCTGCACGTTGACGATGACGGGTCGCTCGTGCGCGGCGCCGATGATCTGCCACGCGAGCCAGCAGCGCTCGGTGCCGTTGGCGGCTGCGCCCGTGAGCACCGCCTCGCCGCCGGCGGCGTTGACTACCTCGGCGATCTCCGGGGCGTCGGTGGCCACCACGACCCGCTCCACCACCGCGCGGACGCGCTCGAGGGTGCGCACCACCAGCGGCTGCCCGCCGATGTCGGCGAGCATCTTTCGCGGCAGCCGGGTGCTGCCCAGCCGGGCGGGCAGGATGGCGAGGGTAGAACCGGCCCTCGCCACCCGGGAGCCCGGCCGAGGCCTAGCGCTTGCTGAACTGGAAGCGACGGCGGGCGCCGGCGCGGCCATACTTCTTGCGCTCGACCTTGCGGTCGTCGCGGGTGAGGAAGCCCGCCTTCTTCAGGTCACTGCGGAGGGCCGGATTCGCGGCGCAGAGCGCGCGCGAGATGCCCATGCGGATGGCCTCGGCCTGCCCGGCCTTGCCGCCGCCGCGGACGTTGACGTTCACGTCCCAGTCGAGCTGGGCGATGACGTTGAAGGGCTGGCGCACGACCATCTCGAGGATGGGGCGGTGCATGTACTCGGTGACGTTGCGCTTGTTGACCGTCACCGTGCCGGTGCCGGGCTTGATGGTGACGCGCGCGCTCGAGGTCTTGCGGCGACCGGTGGCGTAGTAGCGGGCGGTGTTCTTGCTCATCAGACGTACTCGGGGAAGGGCTTGGGCTGCTGGGCCGCGTGGGGGTGCTCGCCGGCCGCGTAGACCTTGAGCTTGGTGAGCATCTGCCGGCCGAGACGGTTGCGGGGCACCATGCCCTGCACGGCGGCCGCGATCACCCGCTCGGGGTGCTGGTCGAGCTGGACGCGGGCCGTCACCGAGCTGAGACCGCCCGGGTAGCCGCTGTAGTGGTGGTACTTCTTCTGGTCGAGCTTCTTGCCGGTGAGGACGATCTTGTCGGCGTTGAGCACGATGACGAAGTCGCCGCAGTCGGTGTGCGGGGTGTAGCTCGGCTTGTGCTTGCCCTGGAGCACGGTGGAGATGCGGGTGGCAAGGCGCCCCAGCGTCTGGCCGGCGGCATCCACCACGAACCAGTCGTGGGTGGCCTCGGCGGCGTTGGTGGAGTGCGTGGTCCAGGTGTGGTGGTCGTGCATGGGGATTCCAGTCCGGAGGGAGCCCCCCGGAAGCCGGCGGCGGTTATCGAGAGGCGGGGGAAGCGTCAAGGTCAGTCACGCCGGGGACGACGAAGGGGGCCTTGCCGTCAAGTCGCGATAGGCGCGCTTCGAGGGAAGTGAGCGCGTCCTGGCCGAGCTGTTCTCGGTCGAGCTGCGCGCGGATGCGTGCGAGCCCGCGCAGCTCCGGGTGGTCGGCTTGGAGGTGGGCCAGCGCCTCGTCTCGCGCGTGGCGGGTGGGTTCCTCCAGCGCGGCGCGGAAGGCGCCCCCCAGCTCGTCGCGCCCGCTCGGGGCCACCGCGAGTTCGTGCCAGGTGTACGGCACGATCGCCGGCCAGGGCGCCTCGCGGCGGTCGGCGTTGCCGGTGAGGAACACGGTCGCCGGGTCGAGGGCGGTCCATGCCGCGAGGGCCGCGCTC
>VGRE01000109.1 GCA_016875435.1 Deltaproteobacteria bacterium
CAATCGAATCATGTGATCTACCCGTTCCTCCACCGTCTCGATGCTGCCGAACAGCATGGTGCAGTTGGAGCGCAGCCCGAGGCGGTGCGCCACGCGATGCACCTCGAGCCAACCCTCCGCGTCCACTTTGTCGTCGCAGAGTTTCTTTCGCGCCCGCGGGTGGAAGATCTCGGCGCCGCCGCCGGGGAGCGAGCCGAGGCCCGCCGCCATCAGCTCCCGCAGCACCCGCTCGTAGCTCATCCCGTACTTCTCGGCGAAGTAGTGGATCTCCACGGCGGTGAAGGCCTTGATGTGCAGGTCGGGACGCTCGGCGCGGATCGCGTTGAGCAGCTCGAGGTAGTAGGTCCACGGCAAGTCGGGGTTGAGCCCGTTGACGATGTGAACCTCGGTGATGAGCTCGCCGCGGAGCGCACGGACACGCCCCACGGCCTCTTCCACCGCCATGGTGTAGGCGCCCTCGTCGCCGGTCTTGAGCCGGGCGAAGGAGCAGAAGATACAGCTCGCCTCGCACACGTTGGTGGCGTTGACGTGGGTGTTGCGGTTGAAGAACGTGAGGTCGCCGAAGCGACGCTCGCGCACGGTGTTGGCGAGCGCGCCCAGTGCCGCGAGGTCGCGGCAACCGAACAGCCGGACACCGTCATCGAGCGACAGCCGCTGGCCGCTCTCGACCTTCTCGCGGATCGTCGCCAGCTCACTCGTCATCGGGGTTTCCTAGCCCCGCCCACCGGCGGGAGAGTTCGTTGTCGATCCCGAGCCGGTCGAGGGCGCGGCACACGACGTGGTCGACCAGCTCCTCGATGGACCGCGGGCGATGGTAGAAGCCCGGCGACGCAGGCAGCACGATGGCGCCGGCCTCGGCGAGCTGGGTGAGGTTGCGCAGGTGAACCAGCGACAGCGGCGACTCGCGCAGCACCAGCACCAGCGGCCGCCGCTCCTTGAGCACCACGTCGGCGGCGCGGCCAACGAGGTCGATGGAGAGCCCGTGCGCGATGCGGGCGGCCGATCCGGAGGAGCAGGGCACCACGATCATCCCGTCGATGCGGACCGAGCCACTGGCGATCGGCGCGGTGAAGTCGTTGGCCGCCCAGATGGGGCAACCCAGCTCGTGGGGGTCGCGGCCAATCTCGTGCTGCCACACGACGCGCCCCGTCCTTGTGAACACGAGGTCGACCTCGACGCTGGCCGCCTTGAGCGCGGCCACCACGCGCTCGGCGTAGATGGCGCCGGACGCCCCGGTGATGCCCACCACGATCCGCTTCACGACTTCCTCGCCACGACGATGCTGGCGATCGGCGGGAAGAGGTCGCGACCGTACGCGCTCGCGAAGCCGGCGTCGAGGCAAGTGCGCTCGAACCCGCCACGGTCGGTCCAGGCGCCCATGCTTTCGGCCAGGTACTGGTAGGCGGCGGCGTCGCCCGACACGAGGCGCCCGACGAGGGGGAGCACCAGCCGGTTGTACGACCGGTCCATCAGGCGGGCGAGCCAGGTGGTGGGACGGAAGAAGTCGACCACCACGAACGCGCCGCCGGGTCGCAACACGCGGGCCGCCTCGCGCACGGCGCGCGCCGGCTCGGGGACATTCCGGATGCCGAAGCCGGCGACGATCGCGTCGAAACTCTCGTCCGCGAAGGGCATCTCGCGCGCGTCGGCACACACCACGCGGGCAGCGGGCGCCTTGTGACGGCCCGCCTCGAGCATCTCGGTGCAGAAGTCGAGGGCGGTCAGGGAGCGGGCCGTGGGGGCTAGCAGGCCCGAGAAGTCCATCGTGCCGGCGCAGAGGTCGAGCACGTCGCCCGAGGCGCTCGGCCCCAGCTCGCGCAACGCCAGCCGCCGCCAGAGGCGCGCGATGCCGAGGCTCATCAGGTCGTTGGCGCGGTCGTAGCCGGGCGCGATGCGGGCGAACATCGCGCGCACCGCCGGGGCGCGGCCGGGGTCGCCGGCGACGGGCGCGCTGCCGGTCACGTGGCCCTCTCCACGAGGTAGCGACCCAGCACCGCGAGGGCATCGCGGTCGCGACTCGGGGGAAGCTCGTCGAGCGCGGCGAGTGCGTTTTCCACGCGGGTGCGCGCCTCGTCGAGGGCGGCGGCGAGCGCGCCCGACTCGCGGATCTCGGCGACGAGCGCGGGGAGCTCCTCGGGTGTTGGCGCGCGCGACTCGAGGCGGGCGCGCAGGCCGGGGACGCGCGCCATCGCGTGTACCAGCGGGAGGGTGAGCTTTCGCTCTCGAAGGTCGGCCCCGGCGAGCTTGCCGGTGCCGGCCGCGTAGTCGAGCACGTCGTCCGTCACCTGGAAGGCCACCCCCGCCCCGCGCCCGAAGCGGGCGAGCGCGGCGGCGGCGGCGGGTTGCTCGGCGGCGAGGGCGCCCGCGGCGGTGCACCAGGCGATGAGCGCCGCCGACTTCTTGTCGACCATGTCGAGGTACTCGTCGAGGCTGGTGCCCAGCGAGCCCGCGCGCTGCAGTTGCAGTACCTCGCCCTCGGCCATGGCGGTGACCGCCTCGGCGAGCGCGGTGACCGCGGCGTGCCCGCCGACCGTGGATGCCAGGAGCACGGCGCGCGCGAGGCAGAAGTCGCCGGTGAGGATGGTGGCGGCGTTGCCGTAGGCAACGTGGGCCGCGGGACGCGAGCGCCGCAGCACGGCACCGTCGACCACGTCGTCGTGAAGCAGGCTGCCGAGGTGGATGAGCTCGCCCACGCACATCAGCGAGGGAAGGTCGCCGCCGAAGCCGACCGCCCCAGCGCCGAGGGCGGTGAGCATGGGGCGGAGGCGCTTGCCGCCGCCATCGACGAGGTAGCGCGACACCGCCTCGATCACGTCGACCTCGCTGCCCACCAGCTCGCGCAGGCGGGCCTCGCCCAGCGCCAGGCGCGGCGCGAGCATCGCGAAGACTGACTCGGGACCGTCGATGCGCGCGAGCGGGGCGCGGCTGTCGAGCCCGGCGGCCTCCACCCTGCGCACCACCGCTGCGGGGCTCACGCCGCGAACGAGGACGGGATCCATCGGGTCTCCGGGAAGCGTGTTGGCGTTTCGCTCATTTCACTGTTAACTGAAATCCATGAAACCGGCCACCGGCGATACCGAGGCGGCGAGGCGGCGCGCTATCCTGCTCGTCGCCGACGCGATCGGCGAGGTGATCGGCTTCTGGAACTTCAAGCCCTCACTCGGCCGCGTGTGGACGGTGCTCTACCTCAGCGCCAGCCCGCTCGACGCCGAGCAGATCGAGGCACGCACGGGCCTGTCCGCGGGCATGGTGAGCAACTCGATCAACGAGCTGCTCGAGTGGGGCGTCATACGGCGCCAGCCGGTCGCAGCGGGGCGCCGGCGCCTTTTCGCGGCGGAAACCGACGTGTGGATGCTGGTGGCGCGCGTCTTCCGCGAGCGCGAGCTGCGCATGGTGGGGCGAGTCGTCGCCCAGATGGAGGAGGCGCTGCGCATCCTCGACGCCGAGGGCAAGGGCGCCGACCCTCGCGCCATGCACGAGAGCCGCTTCCTCCACACGCGCATCGCGCGGGTGCTCGAGCTGGCGCGCACCGGCCAGCGCCTCATCGATCGTTTCGCCCGCACCGGTTCAGCCAACCTGCGGCCGCTGCGGGACGTGCTGGCGTCGGCCACCAGCTAGGGCATCGCGTCCCCAGCCCTCGCGCCGCCCGCGTGAAGCGCGGATAGACTGGGTCGATGTTGCTCCTGCTGCTGGCCTGCTCCGACACCCGCACCCTCTATGGCAAGGTCGTCGATATCTGGGGCCACCCCGTCGAGGGCGCCACCGTGGTGGTGGAGGGCGTGATGGAGCGTAACTACACCGCTGCGAATGGCGCGTTCTCCATCGAGGTGGAGCAGGCGGCCACGCGGGTGATGGTGGGGAAGGCTGGCTACATCAAGGACATCCTCGAGCCCACGGCGAAGAGCGACGAGGAGGACTACAACCCCCTTGCCTTCGAGCTCTACCCGGAGCCCGAGAAGCCGGGCTTCTACGGGGTGGGTCGCGACAAGTACGTGGAGCTGGGGTCGCAGCGCATCCAGCTCATCGGCACCGACCTGCAGCACTACGCCGGCGTGCAGGACATCCCGGTGGAATACCTCCCGACGGGCCCGGTGGAGTTCGTGTTCACCACGAACCTCCGCCCGAGCGAGATCGCGCAGATGAACTTGCACCTGTCGAAGCTCGAGTTCATCGACAAGACACCTATCAGGGGCGTGTTTGGCGCGCAGGACGCCACCGTGCAACTCTGGACGGCCGGCGACGACGTGTCCTTCGACCTGGAGCAACTCGCCAGCCGCGCGGACTACGTCATCCGGGCGCGGGGCGAGATGGCGCCCGGGATCTACGCCTTCCATGCCCACGATGTGCTGCACGAGGAAGACGAGCGCGTGTTGCGCAGCCTGCCGCGCGAGCAGCAGGTGGCCTTTCCCTTCGAGGTGCGCTGAGCGCTACCAGTAGGCGCTCTCCAGCGTCACCCGGTACTCGTCGCACTCGGTTCCCCTCGGCAGCGACAAGGTTGCCCGCCCGCGCTCGCCGGCGGCGATGTTCGCCAGTCGGGCCACGAAGCTGTCGGCGCCGCAGTGGATCCCCACCTCGGCCTCGCTCACCGCGCGGGGCGCGCTGTTCTCTCCGGTGGCCTCCACCTCCACGCGGCCGTCGGGGAACAGCCGCGCGGTGGCCCGGACCTTCAGCCAGGGGGCGACGTCGACCACGCGGTCCTGCCGTCCCCGGCGGGCCTGGAAGATCACCTCCTTGCGCGCGGTGTCGACCGTCACCAGGAACTGCCCGGACACGTTGAGGCCGAGCAGGCCGGCGGTGTCGTCGTCGGCGCACTCCTCGCACACCCCCACCGTCACCCCTTCTACCGCGAAGCCGCCCACCCACAGCCGGTCGACGAGCACCAGGCGGGCCGTCCGCTCGCCATTGGCGGTGCGCATGACAATCTCCGGCGCGTTGCCCGGGATGGCGAGGCCGATCTCGCGCAGGGAGGCGCGGCCGAGGGTGGTGACGCTCGCGCCGGTGTCGAAGAGCATCGGCAGCTCGTGCTCGCCGAACTGGATGGGGACGGTCATCGAGTGGCCAAGGCCCTCGTAGGGGAGCGCCACCTGGTCCTCGGCGAGCGCCACCTCGAGCGGGGTGCAGTCGGGCAGGGCCTTCTCGGCGGCCGGCGGCGGCGAGGCGCCCTCGGTCCCGGTGGGGATCGACTGGGCTAGGCGCGCCGCGTGGCGCGTGGCCTCTGGCCCCCCGGCCGCCGCCAGCACCGCGAAGCCGCTCGCCATCGCGTCGTTGACCTCGCCCGGGAAGTAGCCAGGCAGGCCCGCCAGCAGGAGCAGGGGCCAGGTCCAGGTGGCGGCGACCAGCGAAAGCTCCCGCCGACCGAGCAAGAGGTAGAGGCCGCCCACCGGCAACACCAGGAGCAGCGCCGCCGAGAGCCCCACGTGGAAGGCGGGCAGGCCGCGCACCACGCCGAGACCGACGAGGGCGGCGAGCGCCACCGCACCGGGCACCAGCCCGCCGAGGACCAGGAGCCCGGTCACGAGGCGCATCGGTGTTCCATACCTCTCGCACGAGATAGCCGCCGCTCCCATGCCAGAGACCCGCGCCACCTACTTTTGTGTCGACATCGAGGCCTCCGGCCCGGTCCCCGCCCTCTACGACATGGTGTCGCTCGGCGCCGTGGTCGTCGCGCCGGATGGCGACGGCGTCTTGCAGATCGGCGACACCTTCTACGTCGAGATCCGTCCCGAGGGCCCGCGCGTCGACCCGGGCGCGATGAAAGTGAACGGCCTCGACCTCGAGAAACTCCGTCGCGAGGGCGCCCCCCGCACGCAGGCCATGCGGGAGCTGGCCGCCTGGGTAAAGGCGCGAATCAAGCCGGGGACGAAGCCGGTCTTCGTGGGGCACAACGCGCCCTTCGACTGGAGCTTCGTGAGCTGGTGCTACGCCGCCGACGACATGGAGAACCCGTTTGGCTACAAGGCGCTCGACACCAAGGCGCTGGCCACCGGCAAGCTCGGCGTACACTGGTTCGACAGCAACAAGGAGCTGCTCGAGACGGCGCTCGGCCTGCCCCCGGAAGACAAGGGGCAGAAGCACCGGGCAGATTACGACGCGCAGTACCAGGCGCTCATCCTCAAGCGCCTGTTGGAGCGCTAGATGTGCGGCTTCGTGGGCATCATCGGCGTGGAGCGCGCCTCGGCCGCCGCCGCGCAGATGCTCCAGGCCGTGCAACACCGGGGACAAGACGCCTGCGGCGTCGGCAGTGTCGACCAGGGGCGGGTTCACCTCGTGAAAGACCTCGGCATGGTGTCGCAGGTCCTCAGCATGGGCGTGATCGCGACCCTGCCGGGCGAGGCGGCGATTGGCCACGTGCGCTACCCCACCGTGGGCGCCGGGGTCCGCGCCGACGCTCAACCCTTCCACACGCGCCGCCCGGGCGTGCTGATGGCCCACAACGGCAACGTCACCAACGTGCCGGAGCTGGAGGCCTGGCTGAAGCGCCGCGGCGTCCGCGTGCAATCCGGTTGCGACGTCGAGCCGGTCATGCTGGTGTTCGCCGAGGCCCTCGGCGGCAGCGGCGTGGAGCACGTCAAAGATGCTGTCCGCGCCGTGTTCGACCGCGTGCGCGGCGCCTATACCTGCGCCGCCGTGCTCGAGGTCGACGGTCGCGACACGCTCGTGGCATTCCGCGACCCCTTTGGCGTGCGCCCCGGGGTGTACGGGCAGAGCCCGCAGGGAGCCTGGTGCGTGGCCAGCGAGTCGGTGGCCCTCGACGCGATGGACTTCGTCATGGGCGGGGAGATCCCGCCTGGCGCGGTGATGCTGTTTCGCCCCGGGGAGCCGCCGCGCGTCGAGCAGATCTCCCCCGCCACCCCGCGGCGCTGCCTCTTCGAGCGCATTTACTTCGCGCGTCCCGACTCCAAGATGGAGGACGGTCGCGTGTTCCACGTGCGTTGGGCGCTCGGCGAGCGGCTCGGCCGGGAGTGGCGCGAGAGGGGGCTCGAGGCCGACGTGGTGGTGCCAGTGCCCGACACGAGCCGGCCCGCGGCGCAGGCGATGGCGGAGGCGCTCGGCCTGCCATTCCGCGAGGGCTTCATCAAGAACCGCTACAGCGGTCGCACTTTCATCATGCCCGACCAGCGCAGTCGCCAGTCGGCGCTGCGCCTCAAGCTCAACCCCATCCCCGAGATCCTAGAGGGCAAGCGGGTGATCCTGGTGGACGACAGCGTGGTGCGCGGCACCACGGTGAAACGCCTCGCCGAGCTGGTGCGCGGCACGCGACCCGCCGCCGTGCACCTCGCCATCTTCTCCCCGCCGGTGCTCAATCCCTGCTACTACGGCATCGACATGCCCAGTCGCGACGAGCTGGTGGCGGCGAAGCTGCCGGAGAGGGAGTGGGCGCAGGCCTTCGGGGTCGACAGCGTCACCTTCCTCAGCGTCGAGGGGCTCCGCGCCGCGGCAGGCTCGCCCGCCTGCATGGCCTGCTTCGACGGCGACTACCCGGTGCCGGTGAGCGAGCGCGAGGTGGCGGCCATTGTCGCTGATCGGCGGGGCACGCCGGGATAAGCCGGCGCATGGGGTCTGACCGGCGGGCCGACGCGCACTACCTGCACGCGCCCCGGCCGCTCGAGCCGGTCATCTCCGCGCCGATCAAGGCGCCACGCGCGCTCTCCTGGCTGGGCGACAGCGACGAGTTGCTCGTCGGTGCCGCCGACGGCACCGTGTGGTCGGTAGATACCGCGCATGGCACGCGTAGGCTCTTCACCGGGCCGGCGGAGCCCGTGCACCTGTGCTCGCGCGGGCCGGAACTCGCCATCGTCGGCGTCGGGGGACGGCTCGCCTACTTCCGCAACGGCTCGGCGTGCTGGACGGCCGAGACGGGGCTCGTCGCCTCGCTGGGACTGCGCCTCGGCCAGCACGGTGTCGCCGCCATCGGCGATGATGCTCGAGGGCGGCGCGAGGTGGTGTGCTTCGACGGCAGCGGCGGGGAGCTGGTGCGCGTGCCGGTTCCCGCGGGCGTCGCCCTGGGCACCGACGGGCGGGGCGAGTACGTGATTGCGCGCGCCACGCTGGCTGGCCTGTCCGTTTGCCATCTCGAGGAGTTCCTGCCCGCCGGCGAGCCCACTGGCCACCGGCTCCGGTTCGCCCGTGCCGGGCGCGTGGTCGGGGTGATCGCGGGCGGCGCTACCCTCTGGGTCGACCCGGCCCTGCCCCCACGCGACGTGCGCCTCGCCGGCACCGTCACGGCCGCGGTGCACCTCGATGGGCACACGCTCGCGCTGGGTACCGCGGGCGGCGGCGTGGCGATCGTCGATGCCGACGCCGACCCGGCCGCGCGCCCGCACCCGCCGCGGGTCGACACGCACGGACCGCCGATGCGTGCCTTGAGCTTCGCCGCGCGCGGCCGCTGGCTCGCGACGGTGGCGGACTCCTGTCGCGTGTGGGCGTTCTGAAATCCACCACTCGTAGATCGAAATCTACGGGTTGGCGATCTCGTCGGCAACGGGCGCGGCGTCGGCCATGCTCGATACGAGCGCGCCCACGGCCATCCAGCCCACGGCAATGAGGAGGAAAAAGTTGAGAAGAGGCGAGGTGCCGAGCTTCTCTTCGTGCTTGACGTTCAGCGAGCGTGCCATGGTGAGTCTCCGCGGGGCAGCAGCAGGGGGAGCGGGGTGCGCGCGGAGATAGAGCACGGGCCGTGCCACGGGTGCTGCACGTCCTGAACGACTTCGCCGGCGGGGGCGCGGAGAGGGTGGTCCTAGAGCTCTGCCGGCGGGCGCCGGTGGAGCAGGCCGTGGCGACGGTGATGTCGGGGGGGCCGCTGGAAGCCGAGTTCCGGGCCGCGGGGGTGCCCGTCATCGCGGGTGGGCGGCGGTCGCGGGCGCTCGGCGCGGGGGCGGTGGCGCGGATCGCGGCCGTGTCGCGTTCTTTCGACATCGTCCACCTCCACCTCGCGGCCGGCGAGATCTGGGGTGGCCTTGCCGCCGCGATCGCCGGGCGCGCGGCGATCTCTACGAATCACAACATCGACGTCGACGAGGACTGGGAACGACCGGCGCGCCGGCTGCTGGAGCAGAGGCTGCGCCTCACGGTCGCGGTGAGCGAGGCGGTGGCGCGCAGCTGCCAGGCGCGCGACATCCGCGTGGTGCCGAACGGGGTGGACCTGCCGCGCTTCGCCGCGCCCTGGCGCGGTGGCACCGGGGTCCTAGCCGTGGGCCGGCGCGTGCCGCAGAAAGGCTTCGACGTGCTGGCCGCGGCTGCCCCGGGACTGCGCGTCCGCGTGGCGGGCGACGGGGCCTACCACGCCCCGGGACTGGAGTGGCTCGGCCGCCGCGACGACGTGCCCGCCTTGCTCGCCGAGGCCGACGTGCTCGCCGTCCCCTCGCGCTGGGAGGGCTTCGGGCTCGCCGCGCTCGAGGGCATGGCGGCGGGGGTTCCCGTGGTCGCGAGCGACGTCGACGGCCTCGCCGAGGTGGTGGGCGACGCCGGAGTGCTGGTGCCCCCGGGCAACCCGCGCGCCCTTCGCGAAGCACTCGACCGCGTGCTCCTCGACCGCGACTTCGCCCAGGACCTTTCGCGTCGCGGCCGCGAGCGCGCGAGACGCTACGGGATGGAGCGGATGGTGGGGAGCTACGTCGAGATCTGGCGAGGGCTGTAGGCCGTAGGGGTAGGCTGTAGGAACGAGCGTTGTTGTCGGGGTGGGTGTCGTGCCTGCCCTGGCGCGTGCCTCCTGCTTTCGCCGCCGGCCAACCTGGCCACCGGCGTCGGTGGGAATCGAGGTGAGATCCAAACTCCTCGAAAAACCCCCGCCCACGGCCTGCAGCCTACGGCCTCATGGCAGCGTGACCGCCTTCTCCTTGCTCGTCTTGACGTCGTAGCCCTTGCCGGACCAGTCCTTCTCGAGGGACTTCACCCAGTTGTCCACGTCGCCGCCGCTGGCCACCGGCTCGGGGGTATGCACCACCGGCCACTCCCCTTCCACCGTGCAGCCCTTGAGCTTCGCCTTGCTGCCGCTGCGCATCGGCGTTTCCAGGTCTTTCAGGATCGACCAGCGCTTGCCGGGCTCCGATACGCTCGCCCAGTGGATCACGGCCTCCTTCTTTCCGCCGCAGTCGCCGGCCTCGATGGTGGCGGCGCCGTAGGTGAAGTTGCCCGCGCTCATCCGGTCGCCGTAGAGCACCGGGAGCAACTTCGCGGCCGCCGCGTCGGAGCCGCTGTTGGCGAGTTGATCGGCCACCGCCCGGGCCTTGTCGGGCGACACCTTGCTGGCCACCTCGATGAGGGCGGCCTCGAACTTCGCCTGGTCGTCAGGAGCGATGTTGCCGCCCATGTCGGGAGCCACCGCCTCGCCCATCTTGAAGAGCACCGCGTCGTAGGGTCCCGCCTCGGCGGCCTTGACGGCGGCGGTCGCCAGCACTGGAAGCGACTCCGCGCGCCTCTTCTTGACGTAGATCGCCATCAGGTTGTTGTACTTCTCGTCGAAACGCTTGCTGGGTGGCGCCGCCACCTTCTCGTCCATCCACTTCCACAGGCTCGCGTCGCCGCAGGCCACGAAGGCGTCGTCCCACTGCTGGAACTCGATGTCCCGCAGGCCCAGGTAGGCGCCCTGCAGGAAGGGCACGATCTTCGCGTCCTCGCCACACGCCTCGCCCACGCGCCGGGCCACCTCGTCGCGCGCGTCGTAGTTGGAGACCTTGCCGAGCGCCGTCCACATCGGCTTCCACGCCTCGCGCCTGATGGCCACGCGGGCGAAATCGACGAGGGCGTCGGTGTCGTCGGCTTTCGAGAGCGCCTCGGTGAAGCTGGACTCGGCCGCGGCCTTGTCGCAGGCGGCGAGCGCGTCGAACGCGACGGCGAGACTGGTCGCGTCGGCGGACTTCAGCGCCGCGACCTGCTTGTCGCAAGTCGCAGCCTGGACCAGTGTCGAGAGCGCGAGGGTCAAGAACATCGTGGCCGTCTCCGGAGCGGGCGAGGGGCTAACCGAGCGATCGGGGTCGCGCCTTGCTGCGCCCTGACAACGGGCCGCGCCGCCGAATCGATCCCCGGCGCGTGTCGCGAGGTGTCGTGGAATGCGGGGGCTCGAGAGGTGTTATGAGCCGCGCCTCGGAGAAACTCATGCTCATCCTCGTCGCCAGCCTCGCCCTCGCCACCGACCCGGCCCCCGCCACGCCGCCGGCCACGCCCGCCGTGGCCGCCACCACGCCCGCCGTCGATCCCTGCGCCACCGTGGCCGACACCACCGATCCCGCCGCCGTTTCCACCACGCCCGCGCCGCCCACCACCACCACCACGGTCACGACGGCCACGACCAACTGCCCGGCCACCACGGCCCCCACCACCAAAAAGTCGAAGCTCACCAAGTCGGACGACAACCGCATGGAGGCGGAGTCGGCCGACGAGTAGCGGTGCCGCTCGGCGCGCCGGGCGCGGGCTAATTGGCGCCCGTGTTCGGCGTCCCGCTCGGCCCCTTTCACCTCACTGGTCGCCTCGACCAGGGGGGCATGGGCCAGGTGTGGCACGCGGTGCACGTGCGCAGCGGCGTGCCGGTGGCCGTCAAGCTCCTGCGTGACGACCGGGTGGCCCTGGCTGGCGCCTTCCTCGACGAGGTCCGCGCCGTGGCCCAGCTCGACCACCCGAGCATCATCGCCGTGCTCGACTACGGCCGGGTGGACGACAGCGCCGCGCGTCGCAGCGACGGACGGCTTCACGTCGGCACGCCATGGATGGCCATCGAGTACTGTTCCGGGGGCACGCTGGGGCAGTCGGCGCCGGCCTCGTGGCCCGCGGCCCGCGACGCCCTCCTCGCGGTGCTGGGGGCTCTCGCCAGTGCCCACGCCCGGGACGTATTGCACCGCGACGTCACGCCGGACAACGTGCTGGTGGCCACGGCGCACGACGCCCGGCCGGGCGTGAAGCTCACCGACTTCGGGCTGGCGCCGTTGCTCGAACGGGGGGCGTCCGCGGGGGCAATCGTCGGCACGCCCGCCTACATGGCCCCCGAGCAGCTCGCGCGCCGCCACGCGGAGATCGGGCCGCCGACCGACCTGTACCAGGTGGGCTGCCTCGCGTGGACACTGGTCACCGGCTCGCCACCATTCGGCGCGTCACGACCCGCCGAGGTGCTGGCCCTGGCCCACCTGGAACTCGAGCCGCCCGCGCTGTCGCCGCGTTTCGGGCTGCCCCCGGGCTTCGAGGTCTGGGCGAGGCGCTTGCTCGCCAAGTCACCGCGCGAGCGCTTTCGCGACGCCGCCGAGGCCGCGCACGTCCTCGCCAGTCTCGATGGCACCCGGGCCCCGGCGAGGAGTTTCCCAGTGGGCTGGCGAGACCGGGTGGGCGAGGGCCTGCCCGAGAGACTCGTCGACGCGGGACTCGGCGTGTGGTCGATCCGGTCGGTGCCCTTCGTCGGGCGCGAGGAGGCCCGGGAGCGCATGTGGATGGGCTTGCGCGAGGTGGCCGAGACCTGGCGTCCGCGCGTGGTCCTGGTGGAGGGGCCCGCCGGCGCCGGGCGCTCGCGCTGCCTCGCGTGGCTCGTCCAGCGCGCGCGCGAGCTCGGCGTGGCCGACGCGGTGCTGGTGCCCGGGACCTCGGCCGCCCTGGGGCTGGCGGCGGCGCTGCTCGACAACCCGCATCGCGATCACGATGCGCTCGTCGGGGCAGCCCGGGAGCTCGGCGCCGACGAGGCCGACGCCGGCTTGCTGGCGAGCCTCCTCCGCCCGCTCGACAGCGGGAGCACCGTCGCGCCCGCCGAGCGCGTTCCTCTCCTGGCGCGCCTCCTGGCAGTGTCACCACGCCCGCTGGTGGTGGCGCTCGACGACGCCCATCGCGACCCAGAGGCGGTGCAGCTCGCCGGGGCGCTCAGCGCCCTCGACGCGCCCCTCCTGGTGTTGGTGTCGGCGCGGCCCGAGGGGGTGGCACCCGAGATGACCCGGGCGATCCACCAGCTCGCGAGCGGGGCCAGCGCCTCGCGCCTCACGCTGGCCCCGCTGACGCGCTCGGAAGAGGACGAGCTGATGGGCTCCGCGCTGGCGCTGGCCCCCGGGCTGGCGGCCGAGGTGCGCCTGCGCGCTGCCGGCAACCCGTCCTTCGCCATCCGGGTGGTGGGCGACCTCGCCGCCCGCGGCCAGCTGGTGGCGACCGACGCCGGTTTCGCGCTGGTGCCGGGCGCGAAACTCTCGGCGCTCGCCGAGAGCGCGCAGGCACACGTCGACCATCTCGACCGAGTTCTCGGTGCGCGCGCCGAGAAGGCTTCCGTCGCTCGGGTGGGGCTCGAGTGCGCGGCCACGCTCGGGCATCGGGTGGAGGAGCGCGAGTGGGGACTCGCCTGCGAGGTGCTCCGGGTGCCGGTTCCGCGGGTGGCGCTGGAGCGCATGGCGCGAGAGCGGCTCGTGGTCGACGACGACAGCCCCGATGGACCCGGCTGGCGATTCGTACACGCGGGCGTGCGCGAGGCCTTGCTGGCGGGGGCGCGAGAGCAAGGCCGGTCCCGGCTGTTGCACCGCGCGTGCGCGAAGGTGCTGTCGACCGGCGGCAACGGCCGGCGGGGCATCAACGAGCGCATCGGGCGCCACCTGCACGAGGCGGGCGACCACCCCGAGGCGCTGCCCTGGCTGCTCGTGGCGGCCCGGCGGCGACTGCTGCGCGACGAGGTGCGCGAGGCCGAGGCGGTGATCGAAGTCGCCCGCGAGGCGGCCCGGCTCGGCCAGTCCCGGGTCCCGGCCGACCGCGCCGCTTGCGTGGAGGTCATCGCCGCGATCTGCCACCTCCGGGGCGGCACGCCGGGCGGCCTGCGGGCACTGGATGCCGCGCTGGCGAGCGCCCGGTCGGGCGGCCACTGGCAGGCGCTGGCCGAGGGGCTGGTGAC
>VGRE01000110.1 GCA_016875435.1 Deltaproteobacteria bacterium
GCCCGAGGCGGACCGTGGACTTGTCGAGCACCGCCTTGTGGGCGCCGTAGGCGATGATCTCCGCCTCCTCGACCCTCGCGCTGGCCCGCACGGTGACGGTCTTGGCCTCGAGGTCGGCGCTCGCTCGCGACAGGTCGATCGACAGCGGCAGCCGGTAGGCCCACTCCACCGGCACGTCTTGCTCCACCACGTCGCCGTCCTTGAAGGAAGAACGCACGAAGCAGCCGGCCGTCGTCACCGAGTCGTTGCGGGGGAAGGTGATGGTCACCCGCGTCATCGCGGCCACGCTGGTCTTGGTCTGCTCCACCGTCTTTCCGCCCACCTTGCAGAGCACGTAGAGCGTCTTCACGTCGCGAGTGGGGGTGAGGTAGAAGGCGGGACTCTCGCCTGGCCCCGGCGCGGGGTTCACGCCGAAGTCGAGGTCCTGGGCGAGCGCGAGGGCGACGAGGGACAACATGCGGACACCGGGGTTCGGAAGACGCTACGCTATCGACATGCGCGCCTTTCTGTTGTGCCTCTTCGCCTGCACGCCCGCCGACGAACCCAGGGACACCGGGGAGACCGACGCGGATTCCGATGTCGATGCCGACACCGACACCGACACCGACACCGACACCGACACCGACACCGACACCGGCACCGAGACGCTGAAGGACGTGCTCGCCGAGATGGACGCCAGCGCCGACGACTGCCAGGAGATGGGCGGCAGTCCCGACGTGCAGGGCGCGAAGCTCTACTACTGGGGCCAGTTCGAGGGCAGCGAGGCCAGCGGCTGGACCGGCGAGGAACGCTGGTACCTCTTCGTCAACGACGCCTGGGCGGCGGAGGGCGGGAAAGACTGCGTCGTGAGCTACACCGTCACCGCCGACGCCGGGAGCGCCGGGGCCTGCTCCAGTTGCGACTTCGGCATGGTGGTCGATGCCACGCTGAGCGCGTCGGCGACTGACTGTCCCGAGGGCGTGTACCGGGGCTACGAGACGATGCGCGAGACCTACGGGGTGGCCCTGGGTGGCGGCGGCGTCGCGACGTGGCACTTCACCGGCAGCGGCGATGCCTTCGCCTCCGGCTACTACATCACCGGGGCGATGAACTACCTCGCCGAGTACGGCTGCACGGTTCGGACGGACTGAGGCTCAGTAGAGGCTGTCGACGAGCTGCGCGTAGCCGAACCCGTACCCGAGGCTGGTGGCCGCGCGGAAGCTCACCTCGCCCTCGCGCGACACGCGGACGAGCTGGCCCTCCAGCGAGAGGCTCGACACGATGCTGCCGTCACCCACTCGCTGCGCGTCACCGAGGATGGCCACGTAGGACGGGGGATCTTCCACCCACGACCAGGTCTGGGTGACCGGCCCCGTGCCGTCGCCGACCTCGTACTCCACCACGCGAGAGTAGCCTCGCTCGGGCGAGCCGTTGTCGAAGGCGAGCAGGCTGCCGTCCACCAGCTCGAACTGGTGGTAGAGGTCGAGCGCGCTGTCGATCCCCTCGGGAAGCTGATCGCCCACCAGTCCGCCGAAGGCCCAGCTGATCTCTCCTGTTTGTCGCGATACTCGAATGATCGAGCTGAAGTTCCGGAGCCCGAGGAGGAAGGAGTCGGTGCCGGGCTCGTAGTCCACGGCGTTGGCGTGGGTCCAGGTGCCCCGCGCGGCATCGACCCCCCCCACTTCCACGGGGTCGAAGTGGTCGAAGGCCGACCAGCGATCGACAAGGCTGCCATCCGGCGCCAACTCGGTGAGCCTGTCACCCACGTACTCGACGCCATCAACCTCCCGAAGCTCACGCGCGATCCCCACCACCTCGCCCGAGGGCAAGGCGGCGAAGTCGTGCGAGAGGTAGGGCAGGGGGAGGCGTTCCGCGCCCGAGCCGTCCAGTGGGACGCGCACGACGTAGGCCTCCTCCATCGCCGCGTAGTCCCGCGAGCGGTCGTTGCTCTCGTTGTAGAGCACGGCGCGCCGGTCGACGGTGAGGTACGCGCGCGTGACAGCAAAGTCCTCCGTCGCGACGTCCCACCACACGATGTTGCCGCTGGCATCGAGAATGACCGGCCCCCAGAGGGCGCCCTCGAGGACCGTAACCACGAAGCTCCCGAGCCCCCCGTCGCCGCTGGTCTCGATGTTGGGAAGCTCGCTCGGGAGCGAGCCGTTCGCCATCGTGGCCACCGGCGACTCGCAGCTCTCGTCGAACACCCGGTAGTACACCTCCGTGTCTGCGGCGAGGCCCAGCAGGGTGTGGACGTGCTCGGTGGTGGGCTCGCTCTCCGTCGGCGTGGCAAGTCCGAGGGCCTCGGTGGCGCCAAACTCGACGTGGCCCACCGTCGGCTCGGGCGTGCGCCAACGCACGGTGAGGATGGTGGGCACGTCGTCGCGCACCTCGGCGCGGGCGCCGCAGCCGGTCGCCACCTCGTCGACCGGCGCGCAACCGAGGAAGAGCAGGCTCAGCACGGGCCCCACGCTAGCCCATGGCCCGCGCGCACGCGCTCACAGGGCCACCTCTCGCAACACCCACTCGCCGTCCACCCGGATCGACACCCGCGCGCCGCCGCTCACCCTCGCGAAACCGCTGAGCTCGGTGGCGCCGAGGCCCACGCAGCGCGGAGGGGAGCCCTCGACGCACAGCTCGGCCTCCTCGTCGCCCAGCCGGGCGTACACCACGGCCCCGTCCCAGAACTGGGCGTCGAGATGCGCGAACACGCGCCCGGTGTCGTCGAGCACCTCGGCCGCCGACCAGCTCTCGCCACCGTCCGCGCTCGACACCACCTCGACGTTGTTCGCCGCGTCGTCAGCAGTGGTGTACGCGAGGCGCAGTCGTCCGTCGTGAGCCCAGATTGCGGGACGCTCGGCGCGCTCCGCGCCGCTCGCGCCAGTGCTGGTGAACAGCAAGCTCCACGCCTGCTCGCCCTCGGGATCGGTCACCTCGTGGAGCTCGACGTGCCGGTTCGAGCGGCCGGCACTGGCGTCGAGGCTCGCGGCGAAGGCGACCAGCGCCGCGTCGCCCGACACCGCGAGCGCGGGCGCAGTCGGGAAGTACACGCCCTCCAGGCCGACGCCGCCGTGCCAGGCGTCGCCGAGGCTGAGGAGGCGCACGGCACGGTCGGCCGCGCTGCCATCGACCGCGCCGTTGAGGTTGTCTGCCACGGCCATCAAGGGCACGCCTCCGGGCGAGAGCGCCAGCGCGGGGCGCCAGCCCACGTTCACCTCGGGCAAGGGCATCGGAACGAGCGACACCGGCCCTGACTCGTCGAACCACGCGCATGTCGGCGTCCAGGGGATGGCGCTCGCCGCCAGCGCGCCCAGCTCGCGCCAGCAGGCGATGGCCCCTCCGCGACCAGCGACCGCGGCGGCACCGCCGGCGGCCTGCGCGGTCGGCGCCGACAAGAGCACGTCCCCGAGGAACACGGCGCCGCGAGGTCGTTCCTCGTCGCGACGCTCGCTGAGCACGAGGCCGCCTGCGCTCACCGGTGACAGGTCGCCGGTGGCCGCGAGTTCGCCCCCGAGGAAGTCGCGACCGAGCGCGTACGGCGACTCCACCTCGAGCAGCCGGGCGAGCGTGGCATGCAGGTCGTCGAGTGCCACGCCATCGGCGATGGTCAGGCCCTTGGCCACGCCGGCGCCAACGAGGAACATCGGGATCTCGCGGCAGCCGGCGCAGCTGTCACCGTGCTGCTTGTACTCGTTCGCCTCGCCCGTCCGGTGCCGGCCGTGGTCGGCGACGATCACCAGCGTGGTGGAATCCCGCAGGCCCTCCTCGGCCTGGACCTTCGCCCAGAAGTCGGCGATGGGCGCATCGAGGTTGCGCACCGCGTTGGCGTAGTCGGCAACATCGTCACCGTAGTGACCCATCTGGTCGGGACGATGCAGATTGGCCACCACGAAGCGCGCACGCTCCTCGGTGATGCGGCGCCAGGCCTCCTCCACGCCGGCCGCGTCGCCGGCGCTGCCGTCGCCATTGGTGTCGACGTGGACGTAAGAGGTGCCGAACTCGGTGCCGAGCCCCGGGTAGTTGCTCCGTCCCACGGCGTCGAGAAGGTCGGTGTTGCCGACGAGACCGAGGGCCTCCTCGCCCAGACCGTGCTGCGCCCGCACCAGCTCGAAGAGCGTGGGCAGGTCGGGGTAGTAGGCGCCCATGTCGTCGTAGGGCGGGAAGTTGCCGAAGGGAGCGGTGTCGCCGGTGAGGAACTGGGTGTGCCCCGGAGCCGTGATGGTAATTCCAAGGTTATAAGCTGGTAGTACCAGCGTGCCCTGGGGAAGCAGTTCCCGGCGGATGCGCGGGAGGAAGCTCGAACTCGCCGAGCCGTCAACCGACGCGTTCCCCTCGCCGAAGCTCTCCTCCATCCGCACGCCATCGATGACGAACACCACGACGCGGTTGCCCCCGCCGAGCCCGGGCAAGCCGCCGGCGCTGTCGACCGAGGCATCGCAAGCCAGCAGGTACGCGAGCATCGCGCGACCATACCTCAGCCGACCGCCTCTCGCCCCGGCGAGGGCTAGTACTTGCCGGTGACGTCGACGATGTGGAGCTGTCGCCAGTCGCTGCCGGCGGCGGGGAGCGCGGTGAAGGCGAGAAAGGTCTTGCCTCCGGCGCTGATCATCGCCGGGTCGCCCACGGCGCTCAGGCCGGTCTTGACCTCGGTGATTCCCGTCCCGTCGAGCTTGCAGATGTACACGGAGCCGTCGCGAGCGGGCTCACTCGAACCGTAGAGCACCGCCGTCCCGTCGGCCGAGAGGTTGGGCGCCGAGCGCTGCGGGAGGCGAATGTCGCGAGCGAGGATGCGACGGTCACCGCCCACGAGCGGGACGATGCCGATGTCCCAGCGGTCGTCACCGCGCTCGCCGGTGAAGTAGATGATGTTGCTGCCCGCGACGCGGGGGCGCGTCTGGTCGCCGTTGCCCGTGGCCCCTTTCACCGGTCCCGCCGCCGAGGCGCCCGGCAGCATGGAGAACACGTCCTCGGTGCCGTAGCTCTTGCGCGAGAACACCACGGTCTTGCCGTCGGGCGCGAACTTGGGGGCGTTCTCCGGCTCCTTCGTGGAGGGGAAGGCCAGCGCGACCTTGTTGGTTTGCTGCGAGAACAGGAACACGTCGCCCGCGCCCGACGACGACGACGTGAAGGCGACGCTCATCCCGTCGGGCGAGATCGCGGGCCATGCGAGCATCCCCGGCGCTTGCGCGGCGTTGAGGTACTCGGCAGGCGAGCCGCTACCGGGGTTGAAGTAGTACAGCCGCGTGGTGCCGCCGGAATTGGCAGCCTCGAAGATGAGGATCGACTGCTTCGGGTGCCACACCGGGTTGGCGGCAAAACTACCCCCGCCCGAGAAGCTGGACGATGAGCCCGGGATCGCCACCCTCGTGGGCGCGGCGGGCGCGCCGTTGGCAACCTTCACCACGTAAAGATCCACCTTGTCGGCGTTGTTGTTCACCTCGAAGGCCAGCCAGGCGCCGTCACTCGACCACTGGGGGTTGCTCCCGTGACCGCCACCCACCCAGGAAACTTCCACGGCCCCTGCGAGGCCCGCACAAGCAATCAGTCCCGGCAGCATCAGTTCTTCCCTCCGTCGCTCGACGGGGCGAGGGTGAAGGCCACCTGGGCCCAGGGGTACAGGCGCACCAGGTCGGTCTGGGCGCCACCTTCGACGCTGACTCCGCCTCGCAAACTGCCGACGTCCACGAACGCATACGACACGCTCGCCGCGCCGCCTCCAGCCATAATAGTCCCGGAGAGCCTCTGGTATTCCGCGTCGTCCACCGAGGAGTAGGTGGTATCGCCGCCGTTGGTACACTTGCCGCTGTCTGCGCAGTAGGGGTCGAGGCCGGTCACGGTGCCCACCCCCACACCATAGAGCGGGCCGGCGGCGATCCACAGCTCGCCCGCGCGCACGTTGGCGGCAAGCCATCCGTAGCCCATGTGGATCGAGTTAGGCTCGACCACGTATTGCGACGAATCAGGATTTTCGACGATTGGGTCGCCGAAGAGGTTGTGGTAGCCCACCTGGCCGATGAGGCCGAAGCCCTCGCTGATGCCCAGCTCGAGCCCCACCCCGAGGCGGGCGCCGACGCCGCCAAAACTCGCGGGCTGGAGCAGTCCCGACTCGGAGACGGCGCCCTCGAAGCTCTCGCCCGGGAACTGCACCACCGCGCCCACGTCGATGCGCGGGCCCACGTAGGCGAGGTGCACGAGGCTCCGCCGGGTGCCCGCCGCCGGTTGCACGTCGGCCACCGCCTTCGGGCCGCCCACGGCCACGGTGACCTTCACGCCCGACACGTCGTACTCGCCGGCGGGGAGGATGCCATCGAAGTTGTTGCCCTCGGCGAGGTAGGTGGCCACCCAGCCAATCGCCGCGCGCTGGTCGGGGGCGAAGGGCGGCACCGCAGGGTTGAGCAGGCGCTCCCCGGCGAAGTCAGGGTCGAAGGTGACTTTCACCGGGCCGTAGTTCTTGTCGATGTCTTCGAGCCAGCTGATGATCTCGGGCTTGCCGTCTATCTTCGCGGCCTTCTGCAGGCGCTGGCGGCAGGCGGTGATGTTGCCGATGGCGCGCGCCGCCTCGGCGCCGAGCTTGTTCTCGGCGAAGGTGAGGACCTCGCCCTTGGCCTCGAGTGCTTCCAGCTTCTGGTACTGCGCCTCGACCGCCGTCCACGCATTTCGCTGCGCGAGCTTGCGCATCTCCTCCGAGAGGCGGGTGTGCTCGGCACGCTCCACGTCGCCGGCGTAGGCAACGCTGGCAAATAATGGACTGAATCCGATGATCAGCAGGAGGAACGTGCGGGTCATTAGGCACCTCCGGAGTCGTGCCAGGGGTCGAGGAGGGAGCGGGTGTAGGGGTGAGCGGGAGGGTCGTTTCGCAGGTCGGCAACCTCGACCACGCGCCCTTCCAGCATCACCACCACGCGGTGGCAGTAGGGGATGGCGGCCTCGAGGTCGTGGGTGACGAGAATACACCCGGCCCGGTCGGGTAGGTTGCCGACGAGGTCTTCGAGAACGGCGGCACGCCGGTCGGGGTCCAGCCCCGATGTGGGCTCATCGGCCACCACCAGGCGCGGGACGAGGGCGAGCACGCGCGCGAGCGTGACGCGGCGCTGCTCGCCGCCGCTGAGCTGGCGGGGAAGCGCGTGGTGACGGTGCGAGAGGCCGAGTCGCGACAGCATCGCTGCCGCCCGGCTGGCCGCCTCGGCACGCGGCACGCGGGCGAGCACGGTGAGAGTTTCCACGACGGCTTCCACCACCGTCTGCTGCGGGTCGAGCGCGCTCATCGCGTCTTGCGGCACGTACTGGTAGGCCACCCGGCGCGCCTGGCGCTCGCGCTCGGGCATCGTGTCCCAGCGGCGCCCCTCGATCCAGATCTCGCCCTCGGTGGGGTTCTCGAGGCCAAGAACCATGCGGGAGAGGGTGGTCTTGCCGGACCCGGATTGCCCCACCAGCGCCACCACCTCCCCGTCGGCCACTTGGAGGTCGACGTCGATCACCGCGCGCACCTGGCGGCGCGGGCTCCAGGGCCAGGGGCCGGGCACGTCGAAGCGCTTGCCGACCTTGCGGATGTCGACCAGCGGCGCGCTCACGCTGCCACCTCGGCCGGGCCCCGCAGGCGCACCACGTGCTCGGCGATGCGATCGATGGTGTCCTCGTGGTGCGAGATCAGCAGGATACCGCAGCCGTGCGCCTTGCCGACGTCGAGCAGCAGTTCCACGACTTGCCGCCGCAGGACCGGATCGAGGCCGGTCTCCGGCTCGTCGGCGATCAGCACGCGCGGATCGGAGGCCATCGCCACCGCGAGCGCGGCGCGCTGGCACTGCCCTCCGGAGAGTTCGCCGGGCAGCGCCGAGGCCGCGCGCGCCGGAAGGCCCACCTCGGCGAGGAGCCCTCGGATGGTCTCGGTGACGCTCGTGGGCGCGGTCTTGCGACGGGCGACGGACATCTCCATCTGGCGCCCGATGGTACGGCCGGGGTTGAGCGCCGACGACGCCGCCTGCGGCGAATAGCTCAGATAGCCGCCTCGCAGGGAGGCGGTGTCGGCCAAGAGGCGCGCGTGAGCGCGCTGGCCGCCGTGGGCCACGCCCGCGAACCAGTCGCGATTACCCGTCTCCGGGAACTTCAGCGAGCCCGAGAACAGGCCGGGCTCCACGTCGACCACACCCATCGCGGCGCGCGCCGTGACCGACTTCCCCGACCCGGAAGGGCCACAGAGCGCCGTCACCTCGCCGCCGAACACGGTCACGTTCACCCCCTCGACGAGCGTTCGCTCCGTCGAGCGCACGCCTAGGCCCCGGACCTCGAGCAACACGCTCATCGCGCCCTCGCGGCGCTGGTGGCGAACTTGGCGATGGCGGTCACCAGCGCCACCATCGCGAGGCCGGTCCACAGGGCGTGCTCGGTGGGGATGTCGTCGAGCACGATCGACGGGTAGCCCATGTAGAGCAGGTCGGCCCAGGACTTGAGCGAGTCGGGATGGGTGAAGCTCGCCTGTGCGTCCTGGACGGCAAGGTAGCTCAGTCCGAGTTCGAGGAAGGTCACCTGGGTGACCACCTCCGCCGCTTGACGCACCACCACCGGGCGCAGGTTGAGTGCCACCACGTGGAAGAGGAAGATGCGCGTCCACGAGAACCCGTGCGCGCGCAGGGCCTCCACGAAGCGCGCCCCGCCGAGGCGCTCGGCCACCGCCGCCGCCTCGTCCATCGCCCCGGGGCTTGCGAGCACCGCCCACGCCACCGCGAGCGGCAACAGGCCCCGGGAGGTCGAGGGGATGAGCAATGCCGTCACCAGGATCACCACCATCCGGGGCAAAGCTCCGAGCACCTCCCCGACCCCCTGCACCGCCGCGTCGACTCGCGGATCGCCCACGCAGCGAAGCAGGCCCCCGGCGACACTGCTCGCCGCCACCACGCAACCGGCCACCAGCGCCGGCCCGAGCACCACGCGCGCGCCCTGCTGGGCATACTCCAGGAGCGGACGGCCGGCTCGATCGGCACCGAAAGGCCAGGCGTCGAGAGGGCCCGCGAAGCTGCGCGAGGGCTCCGGTTCCACCAGGTGGGCCGGTGCGGCGAACGCGGCCACCGCGAGCAGCGCGAATGCGCCGAGCGCCAGCATGGTGGCGACACGACGATTCACGCCGCCACCACCGGCGACGCCGCTGCGCCGTCGCGAACCGTGGGCGCGCGACGGACCCACATGGCCACCGCGATCTCCACCAGCGCCTGGATCACCAGCAGCACGGCGCTCACGAGGGCGAACGCCGTCGCAGCCGCGAGCACCACGCCGAAGTCCTGGAGGAGGGTGCCCGCCCACAACAGGTCCCCGAGGCCGTTGATCCGCAAGACCACCTCGACCACCACCGTGCCGCTCAGCAGGTGGAGCACCCTGGCGCGCAGCTGCCCCGCGAGGGCTGGCGCCACGTTGGGGAGCATGTTTGCCAGCGGTCGCTCCCCGCGCAGCAGCGCGATGCCGACGTAGCGCTGGTCGCGCTCGGCGGCGAAGAGCCCGCGCACGCCCGAGACCGCAGCGGCGAAGGCGCCATCGGCTAGACCCAGCACCAGCGCGCCCAGAACCAATCGCAAGCGGTTGGCCCCGGGAAGGAAGCTCTGTGCGCCGTATTCCAGCTCAACGTAGGCGGCGCCCAGCAGCGCGAAGACAACGGCGGGCACGAGTCCCACCGTGTGGAAGCCGCCATCGGCGCGCGGGGGGATGAGTCCCGTGGCCGAGCCCACGGCGCCGAGCACCAGCGGCACCAGCGCCGCGAGCACCAGCATCAACGTGGTGGGAATGGACTCGTCGAGCAGGTCGCGAACCGGAAGGCCCTGCTCCACCCGCCACGAGCGGCCGAACTCGCCCGCGGCGGCGTCGCCCATCCACGCGCGGAAGAAGTTCCACGCGCCCGCGTCGAGGTTCCAGCGGGCCGCCAACTCGGCCGTGCCGCCGCAGGTCTCAGGAGGACAGATAATCTCGGCAGGATCGCCCGGCAGCGCCCAGATGAGCAGCGTGATGATGGCCGGCACCACCAGCGGCAGGATGATTGCCGCTATGAGCCGCACCCCGGGCCGGATCCACCAGGCGGTCATCCGGGCGGCCTACTGGAACTTCCAGCCGTCGACTTCGGTCCAGTAGTTGAACGGCGCGATGACGTTGCCCCGCACCTCCGTTCGCCATGCGCTCTTGGTGTCAAGCTTCCATAGGAACAAGTAGGGCAGGTCTTCAGCCAGCGCCCTGTGCAACTTGTGGTAGGCGTCGTACGCCGCGGTGTCGGTGCGCGACTGGTTGTACTCGACCATCAGCTGGTCGGCGCCGCTGTTCGAGTAGTTGAACACGTTGCGCGCGCCGGTGGTCGTCCCGGAACGGGTCTGGAAGAGGTCGTTCACCTCCTCCACGAGACCGAAGCTCCACTTGCCGATGAGCAGGTCGAACTCGCTGGCCTTGCCGGTGACAACCTTGCGCGCCCAGTCGTCGGCCGACACCTTGCTCTCCTGGCGATCAAAACCAGCCGCGGATAGCTGGTTGCCCACCTGGGTGAGGAGGTCGGGCGCCTCGACGTCGAGCGAGGCCATCATGCCGATATTGAGGGTGACCGGCGTCCCCTTGTAGTGCCAGCGCCCGCCAATCTGGGTGAGCCCGGCCTCGTTGAGGAGCTTGGTGGCAGCGGCGCGATCGGACTTCTCCTTGACGGGCACCTGCCGGTTGTAAAAGGGCGAGGACTGCACGAAGGGGCCGGAGATGAACTCGCAGGGGCTGTTCTGCTCGCCGGGCTTGACGCCGACGGTGAACTGGCGGAGGTCGCTGCGGTCGAGCACGAGGTCGAGGGCCTGCCGCACCTTCCTCTCGACCAGCGCCCCCTTCTTGGTGTTGACGCCGATGAACCACCAGCTCCGCAGGTCGTAGCTCTTGAGCTGCAGGTCGTCGGAAGCCGACACGTCGGGACGGTAAGGCGGCGGCACCGCGATGATGCCCTGCACGCCGTTGGACTGGAGCGTCTTGACCTGGACCAGCGGGTCCTGGACCTCCTGCAGCGACATCTGCGGGATGGTGGGGGCGTGGTGGGCGTTGGCGTAGGCCTCGAAGGTGACGCCCCGCCGTCCCTTGTTGCCCTTGAAGGGTCCCGAGCCGATGGGGTGCTGGCTGAAGTCGTCGTCCGGGACGATCGCCGTCTTGCCCGCGAACTTCTCTGCAGGAAGCAGGGAGAACATCAGGCGTTCCTGGGGGTTGTGGAACACCTTGGTGAAGCGGATCGTCGCCACCTGGGGCGTGGTCGCGTCGCAACCCGCGAGCACGCCGCGATAGCCCTCGGCGATGGGACTGGTGGTGCCCGGGTCGAGCATCGCCGACACCGTGAAGCACACGTCCTTCGAGGTGACGGCGGTGCCGGAGTGCCACTTCAGGCCCGGCTTCAGGGTGACCCGGTAGGACTTCCCGCCATCGGCGAGTTCGCCTTTCTCCACGAGGCGGCTCATCATGCGGTTGTCGATGGCGCTGTGGAAGAAGAGGCGGTCGAAGACCAGCTCCTGGGCCCGGTGGTCCGCCATCGAGCTGGCGTAGAGCGGGCTTAGGGTCCCGGGGAGTTGCTCCTCGTAGAACGACAGCGGCGCGCCGGCGAGCAGCGCCGCGCTGGCGATGCCCAGCGCCAAGAGCACGCCGCGCCTGTCGGCGCTGGGGGGAGTCGATCCTGGGGTCGGGCGGTTCATCACAACTCCTCAGTGCATGGGAACGCCGGGCACGGCGTTCCGGCTCAGCCGGACGTGGAGGGCGTCGAGAGGCGCCCGGGCCAGGTGCAGGCCCGGGAGCATCGACAGGTTCTGGTGGACGATCTCGGCAGCGCGGGGGGTATTGCGGTTGCCCGCGTCCCATGCCGCCACGAACAGGTAGAAGAGCGGATCCGCCGCAGCGCCGAGGCTGCGGTCGAGCGCGTTGATGCGCAGGCGCCCGGAGGCGTCGGCGTCCCCGCGAGCGCGGGCGACGAGGTCGAGGGCCCGCAGCACGCCAGCGCGGGCGTAGTCGGCAAAAGGCCGGTGGAAGCCGTCAGGTTGCCCCCCGTTGGCGGCCGCCATCCCGTCTTCGATCGCGCTGCCGACGTGCGCCGCCTCGTCGACGACGCAATCGACGTCGAGCCGGTTGCCCTCGCGGGTGCAAGTCTGGGCCACGGCGGCGAAGAGGCTGGCGGTCGCCATCGCCCCCGTGGTATCGCGGCCCGCCGCCACATTGGCCACGTATTGAACGTCGGCGGCCGAAGACCAGGGCGACATGAACAGCCAAGTGTCTGTGGCCGGGGCCGCACCGCGCTCCGGCGGCGTCTCAAAAGGAAGCCGGTAGGGGTCGAGGGCCTGGTCGATGGTCTCCCCGGCCGAGGGGTCGGCCTCGCGCGCCCGGGCCTCGTGCCAGCGCGAGAGCGCCCAAAGTTCGCCGGGATCGCCGGCCGCGACCGTACCCGGCTCGCCTTGCAGGGGGAGTTCGAGGGTGAGGCGATCGGCCCCTGGCAGGTCGGCGAGTGCGCCCGCCACCCGGTCGACGCCCGCGGCCTTGTCGGCGGCCTCGGCGCCCGGCGCTGCCACGTAGGCACTCCACGCGGCGTCGCGCGGGGCGATGTCGCCGGCCCTCGACTCGCGGGAGGCGCCGAGCTTCGCCGCGTGCTCGGCGCTGCTGGCGAGCACCCCGCTCACTCCCAGCAGGTAGTCAGCCTCGGCGGGGTCGGTAGGCTGGCGATCGGCCCCGTACACCTGGAGCGTAGCGTTGGCAGCGAGCAGGGCAGCCTGGCGGTACATCGCCGCGTACTCGGTGTGGGCCCGCGCCAGGGCCGCGCTGTCGTTCTCGGACTTGAACGCGCGGAGTGCCTCGTCACGGCGATTGCCGAAGTACGACACCCAGCTCGGACGCCCCTCGAAGGGCGCGCGGACCTCCGTCTTCGCCATCCGCACCTGCCACGAGGTCGCCACTAGCTCAGCCGGCACGCTCGTCGCTGGCGTGGGCGTCTCGTCGACGCTGCCGAGCGCGGCCTCGTCGCCGCTACACCCCACGTTGTACGCGAGAAGGAGGGGAATCAAGCGGGCCCTACCCCTCGCAGAAGGACTTGTTGCCCGCAGCCGACACGCAGATCGCCATCGCGTTCTTGGTGTCCTGTCCGCTGGCCTTGGCGTAGTCGAGCCACTCGCGAGCGAAGTCCTTGGTGGTACCTCGCCACTTGGCGGCCTTTGCCTCGTTCTCGTCGGTGTGCTCCTTGGTGGCGAAGGTTGCCTCGGCATCCGCCCACAGCTTGTTGGCGGCCTCGGCCTTCATCCGGTACAGGTCGTACACGCGCTTGGTGTAGGTGGCGCCCGACCACTTCTGCTTGTTCTCCAGCGCATAGTCGGTCCAGCGAATCACGCCCGTGGCCCGTCCCACGCCGCCGCGGCTGAGCTGGGTGGCGTACTTGAAGCACATATCGGGGTCGGAGCGGTCGATGTCCTCGAGGTGACGCTTGACGAGCCGCTCCCACTCGACCTTGTCGCCCTTGCCCTCGGCGTTGGCGATGAGCACGCGCGACAGCTTGTCCTTCATCGTCTGCGCGCCCTCGGTGCCGATGCGGCCCTCGATGCACTTGGCTTGGCCGGGACGAAGCTGTCCCAGCATCGCCTGGGGCTCGAGCTTCACGAGGTCGCTGCAGGAGTCGTCGCCCGCGGCGGCAGCCGTGGGGGGCGGCACCACCACCGGCGCCGTCGTCGTCTTGGCGGTGGTGGTCGTGGGCGCCGTGGTCGGCGGGGCCGTGGTGGTGGCCTTCGCCGTCGTGGCAGGCGGCGCCGTGGTGGGCGCGCTGACGGGCGCTATTGCCGGGGCGGCCTTGCCCGTCGAGGGCGGTGGCGCCGTGGTGGTGGCCTTCGCCGTCGTG
>VGRE01000111.1 GCA_016875435.1 Deltaproteobacteria bacterium
GCTCGCGGCGTCGTAGCTGCCATCGACCACGGGCGTGTAGGGGAGACCCTCGCCCGCTCGGTACCGGACGCCCGCGTTCCACGTCGGGCTGAAGCTCCACGATCCCACGAGGTTGAGCGCCCAGGGCTGGTCGTAGTCGAAGCGCTCGCCGCCACGCTCCGCGTGTGACAACGACACGCTCGCCGAGGCGAAGAAGCGCTCGCGAATGCGGTAGCGGCTCTGCAACTCCACGCCATAGGCTAGGCCGTCCACCGCCTCGGGGGCCTCGCCCGCGTCGAGGTCCACGAGGTTCTCGCCGAGTTTGCCCCACAGGTCGAGTTCGAGCTCCAGCCGCCGGGCGATGGCGTAGTCAAACCCGAGCGCGGCCTGCCGCGACACCGCCGGCGCGAGGCCCGGCGTGCCCACGGTGGCGTCGAGCCACTCGGCCTCGGGGAACTGGGAGTACTGTCCCAGGGCGAGGCGGAGGCGCTCGTCGGCGCCGATCTGCCAGCGCGCGTTGAAACGCGGATCGAGCACCACGCGCTCGGAGAGGGTGTCGCCGTCGACACGGAGGCCGGGGACCAGCCGGAAGTCCTGGACGGTCCAGCGCGCCTCGGCGAAGGCGCCCGCCAGGAGGCGGTCGCTACGCCTGTCGACCGTCACGCCGCGCGCGAGCAGGGCAGACTCGCGCTCCACCTCGGGCCAGGCTTGGTCGGTCTGGACGTCGAGGCGGAGCCACTCCTGCCGGAGGTCGAGTCCGGTCACCAGCGGGAGATCGGCGTGGGGGAGCAGGGTGGCCGCCTCGCGCCACTGCAGGCGCGTGAGCACCTCGTGGTCGGAGGCGGTGGGCAGGTCGCTCTTCACGGCGTAGCGGGAGAGGGCGAGGCTCCCGTCCACGCGCGAGCTCCCCAGCAGGTGGCGGTGACTCGCCATCCCGGTCGCGAAGGCCCTGTCGTAGGCAAAGGCCGGGTTCACCGATTGTGCGTATTCGCTGAGGGTGGTGGGCTCGCCGGCGTAGCGAGTGTAGAAGTCTGCGCCGCCGAAGCCGCCGAACGACCACCGCGCGGCGGCGCCGGGGTGGTACTCCAGTCGCGCGAACCAGTCGGAAAAAACAGGGAACACCGTGTATTGTTCGTCGTCACGCTCCACGGCGTCGAGGTAGGAACGCCGTCCGCTGGCGCGCATTGTCCAGCGCTCGCCGCCGGGGAGGGTGGCCCCGGCGCCGGCCATCACGAAGTTGAGGTTGGCGCTCGCGGTGGGCGTGTCTCCCCGCTCCCAGGTGCTGGTGGTCTGCACGATCGCGCCGGTCGCGTCGCCGTGCTCGGCGCCGAAGGTGGAGGGCAGCAGCGACAGTTCGTCGAGCAGGCGCGCCGGGAAGACCGAGGAGTACCCGTTGAAGTGGTAGAGGTAGGGGAGATCGATGCCGTCGAGGAGGTAGCGGGTTTCCCAGGGGGCGGCGCCCCGGATGGCGAGGTCGCCGGCCTGGGGGCCGTACTCGGGGGTGAGCGCCACGCCGGGCAGGCTCTGCACCAGGCGCACCGGGTCTTCGAAGGTGCCCGGGGTGAGCAGCACGCGCTCGCGGTCGAGTGTCTCATCGCTCACGACGGGCGCGTCGCGACGCGCCTCGACCACCACCTCGTGCGGGTTGTCCTCCGAGCCCTCGGCGGGGGCGTCGTCGGCAAGGGCGAGCGCGGCGAGGAGCATCGCGGCGCGGGGCTAACGCGGGGAGGGGAGATGGCTGGGTGGTGGTGACGGATGGGTGACAGCGCCACTCGGCCGGCTACGGTGGATGGCCTGCTCATCGCCCCGCTGCTCGCCTGTGTCCGCCGATGCACATCGATTGTCAGGACGCGGTCGTCATCCCCGCGGAGATCGTGGCGGCCACCAGCGACGGTGGTCTGGGTATTTCGGCGGAGGCCCAGCTACAGCCGGTTGTGCGAGAACCGGGAGGCCCGCGACTGTCCCCACGAGTCGCCCGGCCCGCGGTAGGCGTCTGACCTGAGGAGGGGTCGGCTGGCAGGATGCTCCGCGCGATGAACCTACTCGTGCCTCCTCGGCCATCACCGGGTCCAGCCCCTACGGCGCCGCCCTCGCCGTCACCGCCACGCCGTACGCCTGCTCGGTGATCTCGTCCCGGCCGCACTCGCGGGTGACGAGCGTGTCGGGGTTCCACTCGCCGTCCTCGGAGCCGCAGAAGATCGCGCCGACCTGGGTGTCGCGCTCGGACAGGCCGACCAGCCGGTAGCCGAGCAGGTCGTCGACCGGCTCGATCACCCCGTACCAGCGGTCGCCGTCGAGGCCCCCGGGGATCTCGTCTACCGGGATCACGCGCCGCTCGGTCCACAGCGCGGGGCCGATGTCGCCCTCGGGCACGTCGACGATCGTCCAGGCGTTGCCTCCCTTGCCGTCGATCGTCAGCGCGACCACCGGCCAGATCCCGTCGCCCGGGGGCATGTAGAGCGCCTCGTGCGGGCCGGTCTCCTCGATGTCGCCGCGAGGGGCCATCCAGTGGGTGACGTGGGTGGCCGGGGCGCTCAGCGACAGGGTCCAGCCCTCGCTGCTGTCCTCCCGGGAAAGCTCGCCGATGGCGGGCACCTCGCCCTGGGCGTCCTGCACGAGGGTGCCGGTCTCGGTGGTGACTCCGTCGCCGATCGTCACCGTGGCCGAGCAGGCCGTGCCGGGCTCGCAGGTGGTCTCGCCCGTCCAGGCCTGGCTGGGCACGACGGCGCTCCACGCGTCGTCGCCCTCCCACGAAAACGCTGTCGCCACCTCGTCGACGTAGGCCATGCCCACGATGCGCAGGTCGACCAGATCGTGAGCATCATGCTCGAAGGGCTCGAGGCAAGCGGCGAGCAGCCAGACCACGGGGTGGCGTTAACGCCGGGGGTCGTGAGTGCCGGTACCACTGTGTCACCGGCTGGTCGCGGTGGTGGCGGTTCGCCCTGAGGCTGGGTAGTGTCGCGGCCGTTCCAGGAGGCCGCGTGGCCCTCGACTACCGCGTGAAGTGCTGCCCCGAGGGGCTGGTGACCGACCGTCGTCGCCGCATCAAGGTGCTCGACTGCACCATCCGCGACGGTGGCATCTGCAACAACTGGAAGTTCGACCGGCAGTGGGTGCGCCGCACCTTCGAGGCGCTGCAGTCCTCGGGCGTGGACTACATGGAGATCGGCTACCGCACCCGCGAGGGCGCCTTCGATCGCGCCAAGGTGGGCGAGTGGCGCTTCCTCGATGAAGAGGTGCTCGCCGAGGTGACCCAGTCCCACGACGGCAAGATGAAGATCGCGGCCATGCTCGACTGCGGCAAGGTCGACCCGAGCGACATCAAGCCCCGCGGCAGCACCGTGGTCAACACCATCCGCATCGCCACCTACGCGCACCAGCTCAAGGAGGCCCGCCGCCTGCTCGATCGGGCGCTGGAGGAGGGCTACGAGACCTTCATGAACGTGATGGCGGTGAGCACGCTCGAGCCGAAGGAAGTCGACGCCTTCCTCGACGAGCTGCGCGACTCCGGCGTGCACAACGTCGCGATCGTCGACAGCTTCGGCGCGCTCTACCCCTACCACGTCACCCATCTCTGCCACGTGTACCAGGGCCGGCTGGGCGACAAGATCAAGATCGGCGTCCACACCCACAACAACCAGCAGCAGGCCTTCGCCAACACCATCGCCGCCATCGATGCCGGTTGCGACTTCGTCGACGCCACGGTGCACGGCATCGGCCGCGGCGCGGGCAACTGCCCCATGGAACTGTTGCTCTTCTACCTGGACAACCCCAGGTACGACGTGAAGCCCATCCTCGAGCTGGTCGACGAGTACGCCAGCCTTCGCGACGAGCTGCGCTTCGGCTACCACCTGCCCTACGCCATCACCGGCTTCTACAACGTGCACCCGCGCGCTGGCATCCAGCGCATGTCGCGCCCGGATCGCTACGAGTGCCGCGAGATGTACGAGACCTTCGTGGGCCGCTTCGGCGAGGGAGGCGGGGCCGACTAGCCGCGCTGCGCGGGCTGGGGTGTTGTAGACTCGCCCCATGAACATCGCCTTCATCGGCCTGGGCGTGATCGGGGCTCCCATCGCCTCGCACTTGCGTCGCGCCGGACACGACGTTGCCGTGTTCAACCGCACCGCCGAGAAAGCCCAGCGCTGGGCGGCCGCGCACGGCGGTCGCGCGGCGCCGAGCCCGCTGGAGGCGGCCCGCGACGCCGACGCCGTGTTCGTGTGCGTCGGCAACGACGACGACCTCCGCGCGGTGACCCTGGGCGGCCAGGGTGCGCTGGCCGGGATGTCGCCGGGCTCCCTCCTCGTCGACCACACGACCACCTCCGCCGCCGTTGCCCGGGGTGCTCGCGGGGCTGGCCGAGGGGCTCGACTTCGCGACGCGGGCCGGCCTCGACCCCGAGCGGGTGATCGGCGCGATCAGCAAGGGCGCGGCGCAGTCCTGGCAGATGGAGAACCGCTGGCGCACGATGGTCGACGCGCGCTTCGACTTCGGCTTCGCAGTGGACTGGATGCGCAAGGACCTCGCCATCGCCACGGCGACGGCCGACGAGATCGGCGCCGCGCTGCCCATCACCGAGGAGGTGGAGGAGCGCTACGCGCAGGTGGCGGCGATGGGCGGCGGTCGCTGGGACACCTCGTCGCTGATCGCCTTGCTACAACGCGGCTAGCTCGTGATCCGTGGTGGCTGCGAGCTCGCCATGCGGGACGGGCTCGGTCTGGTAGGCATCGGCGAAGCTCGAGTTCGCGTCGATCACCGCCGCGTTGAGCGAGCGGAAGGGGTGCTTGTCGTCGACCGTGGGCAGCGCGTCGGCCTCGGGCCGGGTGTTGATCATCGCCCCGGAGTTGAGGGCCCCGGAACCTACTGTGCCGAGAAGGCGACGCTGGCAGCTTCCCCCTCTTTCACCGTCACTTGCTTGGTGGCATCGAGCCCGGTCTGCTCGTTCTTCGCGCGCACCGCGTAGGTGCCAACGGGCAACTGGAGCCCGAAGATGGGCGTCGTCCCGATCTTCTTGCCGTCGACGTAGATGTCGGCCCAGCCGCCGGACACGTTGATGTTGACCTTGCCCTTGGCCTTCTCGGCGGGCGGCGGCGGGGGCGGGTCAACCTTGGCGGCGGGCTGCGGCGTGGCACTCGGTTCGATCCGCGCCTCGGCCGGCGCGACCTTGGGCGGCGACTCAAGCCGCATCTCGGGCGGCTTGCGCACCGCCGCGAGCTTCACGTCGAGGAGCAGCTTCTCGCCCTCGCCCACCTCGATCTCCTTGCTGTAGGGCTCATAGCCCTCGGCGGTGACCTCGACCGTGTGCTTGCCCAGCGGAACGTCGCGCAGGGTGAGCGACGTGCCCTTGCCCGCGTCTTTGCCGTCGAGCTTCACCACCCCCTCCACCGGGGCCACGCGCAGCACGATCGACGGTGACGCCTGCACGATCTCGGTCTTCACCTCGGGCGCGGGCGCGCTCTGGTTGACCATCCACAGCCCGCCGAGTCCCACCACGCCTAGTGCCACCGCGAGCGCGGCCGCGCCGAGGAGTATCGGCAGCCGCGACGGGGCCGGCGTCGTCTTGACCGGCGCGACGGTGGGCTCGGAGCCACCGCGCTGGCCCTCCTCCCAGTCTTCCTGCAACTCCACCGAGGGCTCGGCTTCGTGCATCGCGCGCGCCAGCCGGGTGGACTCCTCCACGCGCCCGCGCTCGGTGGCGATGTCGTCGGCGAAGAGCTCGGACATGAAGTGATGCAGGCTCTGCTGCACCACGTCGGGGGTGGCCGGGTACAAGAAATTGAGGAGATCGGCGTGGAGTTCCCGCGCGTCCTGATAGCGATCCGCCGGATCCTTCTCGAGGCAGCGCATCACGATCTCAGACAGCCGCGTGGGCACCTGGTTGTTGACCAGGCACGCCGGCTCGATCTCCACGTTGCGCACGCGCTCGAGGGTCTTGATCTCGTTGTCGGTCTTGAAGGCGCGGCGGCCCGTCAGCATCTCCCACATCACGATGCCGAGCGCGAACACGTCGCTCCGGCGATCGAGCACCTCGCCCAGCGCTTGCTCGGGCGACATGTACTCGATCTTCCCCTTGAGCGTGCCCTTCGTCGTCGTCTCGAGCACGCCGCTTGCCTGCACGATCCCGAAGTCGGCCACCTTCACCTCGCCGGTGTACGACACGAGGATGTTCGACGGCGACACGTCGCGATGCACGATGTCGAGAGGCGCGCCGGCGTTGGTGGTGCGCTTGTGCGCGTAGTCGAGTCCCTTCGCGGTTTCCATCGCTATGTACACCGCGAACTCGCGCGGGATCATCTTCCGCCGCTCGAAGAGCTTGCGGAGGATCATCTTGCTGTCTTTCCCGTCGACGAAGTCCATCGAGAGGAAGTAGTTGGTGCCGATCTTGCCGTACTCCCACACGCGCACCACGTTGGCGTGCTGGAGCTGGGCGGTGACCTTCGCCTCGTCGAGAAACATCTGAACGAACTGCTCGTTGTCCGACATGTGCTGCAGGATGCGCTTGACGACGAAGGTGTTCTCGAAGCCGCCGTGCCCGAAGGTCTTGGCCTTGAAGATCTCGGCCATCCCGCCCACCGCGATCTTGTCGATCAGGTAGTACTTGCCGTACGCCTCGGGGGAAAAGCCGGGCATCGCGTTGGCGGCGGCTGGGGTGGCTCCGGCGTCGGACATCGTGGGCGGCGCGATCCTATGGGCCAAGGCGGGGCCCCGTCAACGCGCGAGGGCCGGGAATCAGTCCGCCGCCTACTCGGCGCCGTTGGTGTAGTTCTCGGCAAGCTCGTCGCAGGTCCACCATTCCTCGAGGCGCTGGGTGTCGTTGGCCTCGCGGCAAGCGGCCGACATCTCGGGGGTGACTTCCTCGTAGCGCGTGGCGCATGCCTCGAGCTCCTCCTCCGACACGCTGAGATCGCACTCGGCGGCGCGCGCTGCCATCGTCTCGCAAAGGGACTGGCAGGGATTTCCGCAGCCAAGGAGGAAGAGGACGAGCGCCATCGCGTGGGAGCGTAGCGCGAGTCGCCGGCCGGCGCGAGGGAGGCGGGTATGTTGACACCGTGCCTACAACCCCCGGCGGCCTCGGTGTCCTCCAGATCGAGCCGACCGACCGGTGCAACCTCGCCTGCTCGATGTGCCGCCCCCATGCCGAGGGCTGGGAGAGCGTGCATGGCGTGCCGAAGGGGCTCATGCCCTGGGAGGTGTACACGGCGGTGATCGACCGGCTCGTGGCCGAGGGCTGCCACTTCGACCACCTCATCTTGCAGTGGCTCGGCGACCCCTCTGTACACGAGCGCCTGGAGGACATGGTGGCCTACGCGTCGCGACGGCTCCAGGGGCGGCTCGGCTACCTCCGGTTCGATACCAACGGCATCCTCCTCACGCCGTCCCGGGTCGACAAGCTCCTGTCGGGCCGCGACCCGGCGATGCCGCTGCTCGTGGTGTTCACCCTCGATGCCGTCACCCCGGGCACCTACGCGCGGGTGAAGGGACGCGACCACCTGGCCCGGGTCCGCCGGAACGTCCGCTACCTGTTGTCACGACGCAAGGAACATGGACCCGTCGACGTGCAGGTGCAGTTCGTCGTGCAGCCGGGCAACGCGCACGAGGCGCGCGCCTTCCTGGACTACTGGACCGATACCTTTCGATGCTACGCGGCGGGAGGACACGGCGAGATCCTGTTCAAGCCTCTGTCGGTCGACGGCGGCGGCCCGGGACAAGCCGCGGCCGATGCGCTCTACCGCCTCGCCGTCGCCGACTTTCCCGTCGGCCGGCGCGATGCCCTGACGGTGTCGGCATGGACCGACGACCCGTGGCAGGCCCCGGCGCGGCGGGCCGCCTGCGCGGCGCCCTGGTTCACGCCGGTGATCCGCCACGACGGGCATCTCGTGATGTGCTGCGCCGACCTCCGGAGCGAGCTGGACTTGGGCAACGCCGCGGAGAGGGGCTTCCGCGCGCTCTGGGACGGCCCGCGCGCCACCTCCGTGCGCCTGGCCCACCTCGCGGGGCGCTTCGAGGGCGCCTGCGCGGGTTGCGCGGGCATAAACTGGTACGCCATCGGCCCGTCGCAGGTGGCAGCCACTCGACGCCGCGCGGGCGAACTCGGCCTCGCCGGATAGGGTCGTTCTCGGATGCGACCGGGGGGTCGTGGTCGGTGAAGGAGCGCCCGCGCCAGGTCGCCGCCCTGTGCCACGCGGTGGCTCGGCTCGCCGTGGGCGCGGCGGACGATCCCGAGTGGCGAGCTAGGCTCGAGAGCAAGCTGAGGGTCTACGCGCAGAAGCGCTCGGGCGAGGCGCCGCTGAGCGTCACTGCGCCATCGCCAGCACGCCGAGCATCGTCACGGCCACGATGCCGATGATCACCAGCACGTAGCGGGCAACCGGGTCGTCTTCGTCGGGCCGGAGCGGGGCGTCGTCGCCGAGCGCACGGCGCGCGGCCTCCAGCGCGGCGGCCAGCTTGCGGAGGTCGCCGTCGCGCCGAGCGGGGTCGGGCTCGAGGGCGCGCTGCAACGCGGGCGCGAGCAGGTCGGCCAGTCTCTGCGCGAGCCCTTCGTCACCGCAAGCATCGCCGAGCGCGTTGCGCAGGCGGTTCACGTCGCCTGGCGTGAGCGCGTCCATCTCGTCGAGGCGCACGAGATCGCCGAGGGGACGGCGGCGAAGGGCCTCGAGATCGGGCGCGGACTTCCCCGGGGCGTCGAGCAGGGGCGCGCCCTCGGCAGTGTAGGGCACGTGGGCGCCCTTGCTGTCGGGCTCGGTGCCGCAGAGGCAGGCGTAGATCGTCACCGCGAGCGCGTGGGCATCGACCGAGGGGTCGGGTTGCCGCGAGAGCGCGAGTGCCTGCTCCACCGGCGCGTAGCGGGGCGTGTACGCCACCGTGGGCGCCACCGCGCCCACGAGCGAGTCGGCCCGCGCCGTGCCGAGGTCGGCGAGCACCACCCGCCCCTCCCCGTCGACGAGGAAGTTGTCGGGCTTCACGTCGTGGTGCAACCGGGGCGAGCCGAGCGAGGCGCCCGACTGGTGCAGGCGGAAAAGCGCGGCGGTGGCGCCCTCGCAGGCCCGGAGCACCGCGCCGAGCCCGGGCCCGCTCGCCACGAAGCTGCGCAGCGTGTGGGGGAACCACGGCAGCGCGATCCAGGGCAGATCGTCCACCTCGCCATGGTCGAGCACCGTCACCACCCAGGACGGGGCGGTGGCGTCGAGGCGGGCGATGTCGACGAGCGCATCACGCTCACGACGGAACATCGGCGCATCCTGCCCGGTGCGCGCGATCTTCAGCGCCGCCACCTCGTCGCCGTGTACCGCGCGCCACACCTCGGCGGTGCCGCCGGGGCGGCGTTCAGGGGTCAGATTCCACCGGCCGATCTCGCGACGGGACATGCGCCTGCGTTGTAACGCTCACACCCGGTCGATCGCGTAGGCCTTGACCGGTGCCGCGCGTCCCCGGAGCGCCACGGCGCCGTAGCCGACCCCGCTACCGCCCCAGCCGTCGCAGCACGCCGCCGAGGCGATCCCGCTCGGCGCGTAGCTGGTCGAGCTCGAGCTGCTTCTTCTCGAGGTCGGCCTGGGCGATGGCCAGTTCCCGGCGAAGGTGCTCCGCCTCTTCGGTCTGGCCGGCGAGGCGGGTGCCGAGCACGGCCACCGTCTCGCGACGGAAGGCGGCCACGTCGGCCATCGCCGCGCTCAGCTGCGCCACGCTGGTGGCGAGGGCCGCGACCTGGGCGTGGAGCGCTTCCACCTCCGCGCGTTTGGCGAGCACCTCGGCCTCGGCGGCGTCGCGGTGGCGACGGTCCTCCCGCGCGGCGAGCACGGCGGCGGCGGCCTGTCGCGACCAGCGCAGCGCCGTCCAGGGGCGCGCGCGCATGGACGGCGCCAGCTTCTCCACTGCCGCGTAGGCCACCTCCTCCCGGTAGTGGGCCGCCACCCGCGCCACGCCGTCCCGGGAGGCCTCGGCGCCGAGTAGCGCCCGGTCGAGCGCGTCTTCCAGGCTCTCATCCACCCAGCCGGCGCCCTCGCGGCGTAGCTCGTCGGCGAGCGGCGTCCACGGGTCGCTCACGATGGGGAGACCGGCGGAAAGGTAGTCGATCTGCCGGAAGGAGAGCGCCAGTTCCCGTTCCACGTGGTGCGCGTAGCGGTCGAGTGCGACGTCGGCCCGGGCGCAGAGCGCCTGCCACTCCGCGCGGCGGAGCATGGCGCCGTCGAGGCCCACCACCCGCAACTCGGCGCGCTTGCCGAGGTGAGCGGCGGCGCGGGCGAGGGTGTCGCGGGCGTCCTGCCAGGGCCAGGGGTAGCCGCCGCACACGACGATCGGCTTGCGCGCGCGCTTGCCCGGGGCGATCGGCTCCACTGCGAGGGGGACCACGTGCCCCACCGGTCGCGACACGTCCCATCCGCAGGCGGCGAGGAGGCCGAGGTAAAACCAGCGCTGCCGTGGGTTGGAGAACAACACCTCGTCGGCGGCGTCGATGGCGAGCAGGGTGCGCTGGGCGGCGTCTTCCTGCTCGCCTTGCCACGCTGCCTCGAGCAACCGGGGCGCGTAGAGATCGACGACCAGGGGGGCAACGCCCTTCAGCGACGGGGCTTCCTCCGGGGACACGCAGAGCACCCAGTCGAAGCCTCGCGCTCTCGCGGCGAGGTGGCGAGGGCCGGTGAAGCCGCCGGGCTCGTCCTGGGCTCTCGCGAGCGCGTGGACCTCGTGGCCCGCGCGTCGTAAGGCACGAACGTGTTGGGCGGCGCGGATGGCCCCGCCGGTAGTGGGGCCGTCGCCGCCCGCGAGTTGACCATGGTGAACGACGAGGACGCGCACCGGCGGATGATACACCCCCGCCATGGCGCGCCCCCTCGGCGAGATCACGCGCGATGCCCGGATGTGGGCCTCGCGAGTGCTCAACCGCTCGCTGGCGCCGCCCGACTGGCTGAGCGTGAACGTCACGCTTCGCTGCAACCTGTCGTGCGTGATGTGTACCACCTGCTACGACAGCCCCGAGCTGTCGGCGCGCGAGCTGATGGACCTCGTCGACCAGGCCGCCGACTGGGGGGTGCGCGTGTTCAACCCGCTTGGCGGCGAGCCCTTCGTGCGGCCCGACCTCGAGGAGATCCTCGCCCACGCCGCTCGTCGCGACATGCATGTGACGCTGACGACGAACGCGACGCTCATCAAGCCGGAGCGCGCCGCGCGCCTCGCGACCATCCCCCCCGAGAAACTGCACGTCAACATTTCGCTCGACGGCCCCGAGCCCATCCACGACCGGGTTCGTGGGGCGGGCAGCTTCAAGCGCGCCATGGCCGGCTACGGGGCGCTCCGCGAGGCCGACGAGGCCCGCGGCAATCCCCACCGCAAGGTGTGCGCCAACGCGATCTTGCACCGCGAGAACGCCGCGGGCTTCGCGGACTTCGTCGACTGGCTGGGCGAGCAGGGTTTCCAGGGCGTGCAGGTGCTCAACCTGTTTCGCAATCGCGACGACGACATGGTGGGCGGCATGTGGTTTCGGCCCGAGGACATGCCTGCGCTCGAGGGGGCTATCACCGCGATCTCGGGCCACCCCCTGGTGCTCAACCGCCCGGACGATCTCGCCCTGGTGCCGCGCTACTACCGCGAGGGGCTGGCGCCCCTCGACGCTCCCTGCTGGGCCGGGTGGAAGGAACTCTACGTCAACGCCGACGGGCAGGCGATGATGTGCGACGGCAAGTTGGACTTCCTCGCGGGACGTTTCGGCTCGGTGCGCGAGCAGACGCTGCGCCAGCTGTGGGAGAGCGAGGCGCTGCGCGCCCGGCGAGAGGTGGTGAAAGCCTGCACCACGCCCTGCGTTCAGAATTGCTACCTGCGTCGCGACAGTGACTCCATCGTGGCGCTCGCACGCGAGACGATTCGAGTGGCGGCGCCCGCGCGTCGACGCGTCGATGCGCTCGTGCTCGAGGCGAGCGACGTGCCGGCCGACCCGGGGAGCCCGCTCCTGCGTCGCATGTTCGCGCGTTCACCGGTCGGCTTCGACGCGGTGCTCGGCGACCCCCGCCGGCTCGCGGAGCTGCGCGACCTCCGCTACCTCGACACCTCGCGTGGCTTCCTGGGGGCGGAGGCAGCGGCGCGGATCCTCGACAACGTGGGCCGGGTGGAGACGCTCTACCTGGGTTGGCGGGGAGAGACCCTCTTGCACCCGGAGCTCGACGCGCTGCTCGACACGGTCGCGGCGCGCGCGGGGCGCGTAATCGTCCCGAGCTCGGGACGGATTGCCGCCGGAGGGATCTTCCGCCATCGAGCGAACGTCAGTGTCGTCGAGGGCGTCGAGCTGCCCGAGGTGACGACGATCTCCTGGGAAGGGCGCGTGACCCGCGGCCCCACCGACACCCGGCTCCGGGCGATGTTCGGCGACGCCTTGAAGGAGGACTTCGGCGTCGTGCTCGCCCGGTCCTAGCCGCCGAGGAACTCGCCCAGCGTCGCGAGCGCATCCTGCATCTCGGGCTCGTCGAAGTAGTCGTTTCCCACGCTCCCTTCGAACCAGCGTTCCTCGCGGTCGTATTCCCAGTCGAGGAAGATCATCGTCGCCGGCTCGCTGCCGAGCGTGGCGCCGTAGTTGACGATCTCGTCGGCGGACATCGCCCAGTAATCCTGTCGCCAGCCCGGCGATGCGCAGGTTGGCGCGCTGGCCTACCGGGCGCACCAGGGGGAGCAGGTCTTCCGTGCCGAACTCGGGCTCCCGGTTCGCCACGCCTGACGTCGTCATCTGGAAATGCTCGCCGAGGTCGTCGAGGCCGCGCTCGTCGAGGAAGCCGTTGAGTCCCCAGAAGCCGTCGTGGACCGGGTCCTCGGGCGGGTCGACCGAAGAGCGGACGTCGGCGTCGAGCAACACGTGCTGGTCGGCACAGCCGACGAGACAAAGCACCAGCGGCGTGAAGAGGAACACCCTGCACCGCGCGGATGACGCGAGCCGCGGGCGGTGTCAGCCTCCGGCCGCCACGGCCGCCCGCTCGATGGCGTCTTCCCGCTCGGGGTACTCGCTGCGGAGGCGCTCTAGCTCGGCGCGTGCCTTGCGGGGAAAGCCGAGTTCCGTCCACGTGCGCCAGGCCCGCGATGGCGTGGGCCTGGTAGAAGCGGTCGGTGCTGCCCTTCTGCGCCTGGTCGAAGTAGGACAGCGCCCCCCTGGCGTCGTCGCTGGCCAGCTCGCACTCGGCCAGGCCGAGGAGGCGCACGGTGCGCTGCTCGGCGTCGCCGTCGAGCGCCGCGTACACGTCGCGGGCCTCGTCCACGCGGCCGGTGGCGAGGAGGGCCTCGCCGCGGATCTGCGCGGCGGTGAGCGTGTAGCCGGGGTCGACGATCGCGAGCTTGGCCAGGGCCGCCAGCGCGCCCGGCGCGTCGTCCTGAGCGAGCCGCACGCGGGCCTGGCCCACGCGCCCGGCTGTCTGGAACTCGGCGGTGACACCGGTCGCGAGAAGGTCGTACGCGGCGGCGGCCTCGTCGTACCGGCCGAGGCCCTCGAGCGCGAGCCCGCGCTCCTCCGGGGCCCGGGGGTCGCCGTTGGCGTCGAGCAGTCGTAACGCGGTCTCGTAGTCGCCCTTGGCCCGCGCCACGCGGGCGCGGCCGAAGCGTGCGGCCTCGTCGTTCGACCCGGCGCCGACGCTGGTCCACACCTCTTCGGCCTCGTCGAGCTGATCGGCGTCGATGAGCGCCTCGGCGAGCAGCTCGCGCCGCCAGCGGTCGTCTTCGCTGCTCGGCGCGGTGGTGCTGCGCAGGAGCCGCACCGCCGCGGCGGGTCTCCCGGCCTCGCGCAGCGACAGGGCGCCCTCCATCGCGGCGTCGAAGCCCGCGCCCGCGTAGCGGCTTGC
>VGRE01000112.1 GCA_016875435.1 Deltaproteobacteria bacterium
ACCAGCTGTGCCGACTCCGACCCGTCTCACGGTGAAGACAGCAGCTGCACCGTCACCACGTGGGAGTTCTGCGGCGGGGGCGCCTACGTCAACGGCGACGACCCCACCTTCTCCGAGATGGCCTTCATCGACAACGACCTGCCCGACTTCGACCAGGTCTCCACCGGGGCCTGGACCCAGACCTGGATCTACAGCTACGGCGGCGGCATCTGCGCGATGGACTCGGTCACCTCGGTGGAAGACAGCTGGCTCGTCGACAACAGCGCCGACCAGGGCGGTGGCGCCTACGCCGGTTCGAGTTCCTCCCTTGCCGTCTCCGGCAGCTGGTTCGACGACAACGCCGCGACCGACGGCGCCGCCATGGCGGTGTCGGGCTCCGACTCGAGCGTCACCGGCTCGGTCATCTCGTGCAACAACGCCACCACCGACGGGGGCGGGATCTACACCGAGTCGAGCGGCAGCAGCTCGGTCTACAACTCGGTGATGTACGAGAACACCGCGGGCACCGCCAGCTCCAATGGCTCGCAGATCTACGTCGGTAGCGGCGTCACCCTGGGCGTCAGCTACAGCATCAGCGAGGGTTCCACCTCCTCGCCGCTGTTCTACGCCGCCGGCAGCGGCTCGCTCTCCAACTCCGACCTGTGGAACAACGGCGCGGGTGGCACCTACAGCGGCTCCTGGACCGTGGGCTCGGGCGTGACCGCCTCGGGCACCTTCGCAGGCACGGTCAGCTGCGACGGCAACCCCTGGAACGACACCGGCACGCTGCCGATCTAGTGCCGCCCCGGGGGCGAGCGGCGGGGGGAGTCGCGCAAGATCGACCGTGTCATCCACGTCCGAGCTAGAGTTTTCACGGGCCGTAGGCATAGTCCGTGGCGACCGTCACGTCCTTGCCTCCGTGCACGCTCGACCAGTAGGCGGTGGCGCTGTTGTTGTAGCCCCCGGAGATCGACGAGGCCCCGCCGCTGGCGTCGTTGAGGTAGCCCCCCGACACCGTGGACGCGATGTTGGTGGCGGTGTTGGCGGAGCCGCCGCAGATCGAGGCTTGCTTGCCCGTGGCGTCGTTGCGCTCTCCCCCGGACACCGAGCTGTAGAGCCCCGAGGCGATGTTGCGATAACCACCGCTCACGACGCTGGCCTCCTCGCTCGCGGTGCCTTCGAAGCCCCCGCCCACCGCAGCCGACAGCCCGCTCGCGAAGTTCCCATAGCCTCCGGCCACCGAGGCGTAGTTGCCGCTCGCGGTCCCGTAGGTGCCGCCGCCCGCCCAGGCGCTCGTGCCAGAGGCCACCTGGTAGTGACCGCCCGACACCGCCGCGTACTGGCCGCTCGCCTCGCTGTGATCCCCGCCCGTGACACTGGCCCACGGGGCAGACACCGTGTTGGCATAGCCCGCGACGAGCCCGCCGTAGCTGGCGTACCCGTGCTCGGCTCCGATCACGACGTTGTGCGAGCCGGTACGCTCGGCGGAGTCAGGGTTCTCCCCGTAACCCACCACGAGATTACCGAGCCCGTTCGGTTCGGCGTCGGTGGCGCCGGAGCCGCTGCGAACATGCAGGTTGGCGCCGACCAGGGCCACGTCGGAGCCCTCGACTTCGAGCAGGGGCTCGAGCTCCGCCAGCTCGCCGAGCTGTGCGCCAACATCGGCGGAGGTGGCATAGCCCGCCCCCTCGACCGCCTCCAGCCGTGCCATCAATTCCTCTATCGATGCGGCTTGTTTCTCCACGGTGTCGAGCAACTCGTCCACCCTGGGGTCGGTCGACTCGGTGGCGGCGGGGCAGGCGAGCAAGAAGCTTAGCATCGGGTCTCCGGCTGGCCGTCCATCGTCACCCGCCGCGACCCGGCGATCGAGCGGTTTCCGGCGCGTCGAGGTACGATACTGGGCCCCCTCCATAAAGAGCACACCATGACTCGCAGTTCTTCCCTCCCCCTCGTCGCCCTGGTCCTCCTGGGCTGCCCCGGCGGCGGCGACGGCACAGCCAAGGACACCGGCGCCGGCAACACCGGCGCGTGCGACGTGTCCCCAGAGGCCTGCGACGAGGACGGCGACGGTTTCCGCCCCTCCGACGGCGACTGCGACGACGGCGACAGCACCGTCAACCCCGGCACCAGCGAGTTGTGTGACAACCTCGACAACGACTGCGACGGGACGACCGACGAGGGCGTCGCGAGCACCTTCTACATGGACTACGACAACGACGGTTTCGGCAACGCCGACCGCACCGAGTCGGCCTGCGAGGCCCCCGACGGCTACGTCACCAACGGCAACGACTGCGACGACGAGCAGCCTCGCGCTTATCCGGGCAACCCCGAGGTGTGCGACGGCGTCGACAACGACTGCGACGGTAGCGTCGACGAGGACGTCACCACCACCTACTACGCCGACGCCGACAGCGATGGGTACGGCGACGCGAGCGCTCCCCTGGATGCGTGCGAGGAACCCGAGGGCTTCGTCACTGACAACACCGACTGCGACGACAGCACCAACAAGTCCTACCCGGGCAACGGCGAGGTGTGCGACACCCTCGACAACGACTGCGACGGTAGCGTTGACGAGGACGTCACCACCACCTACTACGCCGACATCGACGGCGACGGCTACGGCGACGCGAGCCTCACGCAACAGGCCTGCGCCCTGCCCACCGGCTACTCGGAGAACGCCGACGACTGCGATGATCGCGACGACGAGGTGTACCCGGGCGCGACCGAGTATTGCGACGGGGAGGACGACGACTGCGACGGGACCATCGACGAGGACACCGCCGCCGACGCCGTCACCTGGTACGCCGACACCGACAGCGACGGCCACGGCGACCCGAGTGTCGCCGACGTCGAGTGCTACGCGCCCGTTGGCTACGTGGCCGACAACACCGACTGCGACGACGCTCGCGCCGCCACCAACCCGGCCGCCACCGAGTACTGCAATGGGGAGGACGACAACTGCGACGGCACCGTAGACGAGGACACCGCCGCCGACGCGCTCACCTGGTACCTCGACGCCGACTCCGATGGCTTCGGCAACGCCTCGATCACCGACCTCGCGTGTAGCCAGCCCAGTGGCTACGTGTCCGACGACACCGACTGCGACGACGGCGACCGCTCGAGCTTCCCCGGCGGCATCGAGGTGTGCGACGGCGCCGACAACGACTGCAACGGCGCCGCAGACGACAACCCCGTCGACGGCAACACCTACTACGCCGACGACGACGGCGACAGCTTCGGCGACCCGGGCAGCACCGAGAGCGAGTGCTCACTTCCCTCGGGCTACGTCGAGAACAGCTACGACTGCGACGACACCGACGCCAGCGAACCGGTGGTCGCTGACGCCTACGGCGGGTCCTCGGCCGGCAATGGGAGCGCCGCCAACCCCTACAGTTCGCTGCAAGACGCCATCGACGACGCGTGGCAGTGCGTGCTCGCCTACTCCGGCACCTACACCGAGTCCGTCGATCTCGACGGCAAGTCGCTCGACGTGTGGGGCGTGGAGGGCAGCGAAGTCACCACCATCGACGCCGCGCTCACCCCCTGCGACTACACCAACCCCTACGACTGCTCGGCGACCGTGACCATTGCCTCCGGCACCAGCGCCAGCCCCTACATCCACGGCTTCACCGTCTCCGGCGGCACCGGCGGCGTCGACGTCAGCACCTCTTCGGCCACCTGCGCCGATTCCAGCGCCTCTCACAACGGCACGGAAACCTGCACGGTCTACACCTTCACCTACTGCGGCGGCGGCGTGTACGTGGCCGGCGACGACCCCACGCTCGACGACGTGATCCTCTACAACAACAGCCTTCCCGACTTCGACCAGGTGGTGGTGGGCTCCTACGAGCAGTGGTGGCTCTACAGCTACGGCGGTGGTCTCTGCGTGTCCGACGGCAACGTGACCATGGACTCCGTGTGGACGATCAACAACGACGCCGACGCCGGCGGCGGCCTCTACGTGGGCGCCACCGCGAACATGGAGTTCGAGCACGGCGTGGTCGGCGAGAACGACGCCACCGATGGAGGTGGCGTGATGGTCAGCGGCGGCACCTTCTCGGGCACCAACGCAGTGATCGCCTGCAACGACGCCATCACCGATGGCGGCGGCATCTTCGGCGACGACACCGCGGCGATGTTCCTCGAGAACATGGCCCTGTACGGCAACGAGAGCGACACCAGCGGCAGCGCCCGCGGGGCCGACGTCTGGGTGCCATCGACCGCCACCTTCTGGATGGTGAACTCCATCGTCGAGAACGACACCGACACCGCGCTCGTGTACGGCGACGGCTCGGCCACCCTCGAGTACAACAACGTCTACAACGACAGCGCCGTGGGCTCGAACTACGGCGGGAGCTGGTCGGCGGGCTCCGGGTCCATCAGCGCCGGTGGTAACTTCACGCGCGCACGTTGCGACGGAAACCCGTATAACGACGACTGGACCCTCGACAGCTACTCCTCGTCGATCGACGCGGGCGACTCGGACAGCGCCTACGACGACACCGACGGCACGCGCAACGATCAAGGTGCCTACGGCGGGCCGGGCGGCGGCGCCTGGTAGACCGGCGACCGGCCCTGGGGAATCTCGGAGGCGCCCCCTCACCACGCCCAGGTCGGCCCCGGGCCGACGCAGGTCTCGGTGCCCGGATGGGGCCAGACGGTTCGCTTGATCGCGCGCGGCTAGCCGCAATCTAGCGGCGAGCCGTCCAGCGTGTACACCGCCACCCCCTCGCCCTCGACCTCGGGCTCGCCGAGCGCTGGGTGAAGGAGCCGCTTCACCCTCGGCCAGTTGGAGCCGCCCATCGTGCCCGCGCCCAGCCCGGCCGCCGCGCCCTCGAACCGCGACAGGTCCACCACGACGTAGCGGAAGCCGAGGTCCACGAGCCGCGCGCGGTCGGCCTCCTCGTACGAGGCCTCGCGGAGCAGTTCCATGTCACCGTAGTCGAGGAGGAGGTCGAGAAAGCTGTTCTCGGCCCGCAAGGCCAGCGCCGAGGCACTGCCGAAGGAAGGCTTCTTGACCAGCATGCCGCCTAGGATGGGCTTCTGGTGGAGGGTCTGCAGGTAGAGGTTGTGCTGGTCGGAGAGGAAGGGCAGGTCGACCACGGCGCCGGCCGGGGCCACCGCCAGGCACCGGAGTCCCCGGGGGACGGCACCGTCCCAGGTCGAAAGCGGCACGATCCCCACCCGCCAGGTCTCCACCGCCACCATCGTCACCACGCCCAGCGCTCCGAGTCGCGAGCGTGCCGCGGCGGGCACGAGCAAGCAGAGAGCCACCACCACGCCGGCCACGCCGCGGCCGGGCCACCACCACCGCCGCAAGACGTCAACGCGCTCCATGAGCCAGATGTAAGGTTGGTTGACGACGAAGCCGTCGCCGAGCACCAGCACCGGACCGAGCGCGATCCCGAGCGAGAGGAGCACGGCAAGCCCCGCTGCCACGGCCACCGCGAGTTGGCGCCCACGCCAGAGCACGACCGCCCCGAGCGCCGCTGTGGCAACGCCCGCGAGCCCGAGCGCCGGCTTGCCGGGGGCGAAGCGCAGTCCCCCCTCGTCGATCAGGCCGCCGAACACCCCGCGCAGCGAGAGCACCTGCATGCCGGCGTCGTCGCCCTCCACCGTGCGGAAGGCGAGCGGCGCCGTGGGACCGGTCCCATCCATCGCGAAGAGCCCGGGCACTTTCCCCTCCGCGAGCTGCCCCGAGAGCAGCGCCAGCGCCGGCGACACCGCGAGGAGCGCGACGAGCCCCGCCAGGCCGAGGGCCCAGGCCGAGCGCAGGTCGCGGCGGTCGGCGAGCCGCACCACCCCCACGAGGACGGCCAGGAGCCCAAACACGAGGCCGTAGTACCAGTAGAGCCAGCCGGTGGCGGCGACGGCGAGGCCGGTCGCCAGCGCCCCCCTCGTGCTCCGGCATTGCCACGCGCCCGCGAGCGCGAGCGCCGGGAGGGCGAGCCACGCCTGCGTGGGGCGTCCTTCCTCGATCTCGCGCAGGACGAAGGGGTTGAGGGCGAGCACCAGCCCCGCCGGCCAGCCAGGCGAGCCGGTGGCCACGCGGCCGAGGTAGGCGCCCGCGGCGAAGTTGGTAGCCACGAGCGCCGCAATCCAGGCGTTGTAGCCGAGCACCGGTCCCAGCAGCAGCCGCAGCGGCCAGGCCGCGAGGCCGTCGAGCATGTTGCCGCCGGTGTGGGCGAACACCTCCTTCCCCCCCGGGAAGAACAGCAAGTCGGTGTGGAGCAGGCCGGCGCGCCCGGCGAGGACCTCGCCGAGGTACCAGAACCACCACATCGTGCCGAAGCCATCGACGTAGCGAACGCCGGCCACCCGGGTCGTCGGCGAGGCCACGACGCCGGCCAGCACCACCGTCACGACGAGGGTGCAGAGCGCCGGCGGTCCCCAGCGCGTCGCCCGGGGCGTCAGAGGGCACCAACGGCGAAGTGGACACGAACCAGCTCCTCGTCGCGGTAGGCCAGCGGCGAGGGGTTGAAGCCGAGGTCGAGCTGCAGGGGCCCGATAGGGGTGACGCGCCGGATGCCCACGCCGACCCCGTACCGCAGGAGAGGGTCGGTCCCGAGCGCCATGGAGTCGGTCACCACCGCAGGGTTCGACCACCACACGTTGCCCACGTCGGTGAACAGGGCCAGCTGCCAGCTCCTCCAGCTCGACAGGCCGAGCCGGGGGAAAGGCACGTCGAGCTCGGCGGTCGCGATGGCAAGGGCGTCGCCACCGGTGGTCACCCAGCGACCGGCCGCGTCGCGATCGCTCCACCGGAGGAGGGGGTCGAGTGCCTCCGGGTAGGCAACGTCCTCGCTCGAGACGTAGTTGGCCGGGCCCACGGAATCGACGTCGAAGCCGCGGAAGCTACCGCCGCCTCCCGCCGACAGTCTCTCCTCGATCGGCAGGGCGAGGGACTGCTCGTCGGGCACCAGCGCCGCGCCGGCCCGGCCACGCAGGAGCACACCGAGGCCCGACACGGGGAACAGTTGCGTCCACACGCCCTCGGCGCGCGCGAAGGCGATGTCGCTCAGCACGTCCTCGTTGACGATGAAGGTCACGCTGCCGAGCCCGCCGCGCGTGGGATTCGCCACGTCGTCGCGCAGGTCGATCACCACCGAGCCCTCGATCGCCGAGGCCCAGCGTCCCGCGCTCGGCAAGAGGGGTGACGGGTCGGAGACATCGTCCACGCCGAGTTCCTGGAGCCAGGCGTCCCCCGCCACCAGCACGCCCGGATCGATGTCGTAGAGCGTGCGGTACTGCGCGCGGTACCCCAGCTCGGCACTCACCCCCGCGCCCAGGGCGAGCCGCACCGACGCGCCCGCACCCGAACGGTACAGGCGGTAGGCCGCTTCCTGGCTCTGCTCGTTGAACAAGACATCGAGGGCCACCAGCTCGCCGCGCGTGGGCAGGTTGGGCGCCTCGTAACGAGCCGCGGCCTTCCACTCCGGCGCGAGCCAGTCTGGCGTCCACCCGTCGCCCACCCAGCCCACGCCCACCTTGCCATAGAGGGTGAGCCGGTGGGCGAGTCCCCAGAGGTTGCGATGGCCGGCGCGCGCGAAGACGGCGGCTCCATCGTCCGTCGCGATGCCCCCGCCAACCTCGAAAGCGAGGTTTTTCTTCTCCTCGACGGCGACCACCACGTCCTTCACGCGGTCCTCGTCGCCCACCGCCTCCACGCTCGCCCGCTGGAAGACACCGAGCTCGTAGAGGCGGCGGCGCACCGCCACCAGTTCCGCCGGCGACACGGCGTCGCCCGGGAGCACGTCGATCTCCCCCTCCACCAGCGCGCGACGGGTGCGTACGCTGCCCTTCAACAGCGTCGAGCGAACGAGCACCACGGGGCCGGGCACCATGTTGACGGTCACCGTTGCCCCCTCGCCGCCGGGGTCGCGCCCGGTCACCGACTGGGCGTCGGCGTAGAGGTGGCCGAGGTCCATGTGCGCGTCGACCAGCCGCCGGGTGCGCTCGCGCAGGGCGGCGGGGTCGAGGGGCTTTCCCACGAGGTCGCGGAAGAGCTTGTCGCTGTCCACCCCCGGCACGCCCCCGACCACGTCCACCGCCTCGAGCCGCACCCGGGGTCCCGCCTTCACCTCCAGGCTCAACGTCACGTGGCGCCGTCGCTCGCCCGGCTCGGCGGCGAACCCCACCCGCTGCACCTCGACGTCGAGGTAGCCCTGCGACCGGTAGAAGTCCTCGAGGTCGTCCACGGCGCGGTCCGCCACCTCGGGCGTCAGCGTCTGCCGTGCGAACATCGGCGTGGGCACCACCTCCCGGGCCGACTCCGCGGCGGCCTGGCAAAGGAAGCGCGCGCTCGCGCCGTGGGCAGCGTCCACCGGGCTCGCCGCGCGGCAGCCAGAGAACACCGAGCCGAGGGCGAGCGACACGGCGCTGGCGCCGGTCTCGGCGGGATCCACCACCTGGCCCCTGGCCTCCACCGCCGCCAGCGCGTAGCGGGGCCCCCGCTCGCCGCCGATGGTGAGGTTCACGCTCTCCTCGCCCTCGCGCGCCCACACCTCGATGGCCGCGTCGAGGTAGCCGCGGCGACGCTCGGCGTCGGTGAGCGCCAGCGATGCCTCCGCCCCGAAGTCGCGACCGAGTCGCGCGCCATCCTCCATGCCCATGGCGTCGACGAGTTCCTCGGCCCGCGGCAGCCTGCGGGCCTGGGTGTGATCGTCGGGCTCGATGGTGTAGCGGCGCCGCGGCTCGATGAGCACGGAGAGGCGGTCGCCGCCCTCGGCGGGCACGAGCTTGAGGTTCAGGCGCGCCTCGGGCCACCAGGTGGGCGTCCACCACAGGAAGCTGCCCTCGTAGTCGCGGAGCTCGGCCTGGATGGCGTCCTGGGCCCGTCGCAGGCGCTCGGCGGTATACGGCCGGCCGACGGCGACGCCCTCGCGCGCGAGCAACTTCTTCACTCCGGCCTCGCTGAGCGCCGGGTTCGGCCGCACCCTCAGCTCCACGAGGCGTTGGGGCGGGCCCTCGTCCACGCGAACGTCAAGGCTCACGTCGCCCTCGTCGTCGTATTCGGCCTGCACCACGCACTCGGTCGCGAGAAAGCCGTTCGACCGGTAGAATGCCTCGATCCGGTCAGCCACCTTCGCCGGATCGTCCTCGCGCCAGGGCTCGCCCCGCACCGCGCCGCTCGCGGCCAGCACCTCGGCCAGGGGAAGGCTGCGCACGCCGATGGCCGCCACGCGACGGACCACGGGCGTGGCGTAGACCCGGTACTCCACGCGGACACCCTCGATCTCCTGCCCGTTGAGCAGCACCGTGGGCCAGGACTCAACCCAGGCTTCCACCTGGGCGAAGTCTCCGGCCCGGACCAGCGTCGCGATGTCCTTCCGCACGTCCATCGGGTGGTAGATCCCGTCCTGTCGCACCACAAGCAGCACGTCGAGGTTCTCGTCGCCGAGGCCCCCGCGCGGGGCCGACACGCTGACCTGGGCCACCAGTCGACCGGCGTAGTCGATGGATTCCTCGGCGAGGGCGGCGAGCGCGAGGAGGAGGCTCAGTCGAGCTCCCAGCGGTACTTGAACTCGGCGCCCACCGCGGAACCTAGGGACAGTGCGCGCCCCTCCTCCTCGGTGGTGAGGTAACTGCCCACGACGAATCCGCGCGCGATACGACGCTCGGCGCCGAGGTACCAGTCCTGGCTGTCGATGACGAACTCGCCGGTGAGCGTGTAGGGACCGAGGTCTTTCTGGCCCATCAGGCGCCAGCTGGAGTCGAGCGTCGGCGAGCCCCGGGCGGTGATGCCGCTGGAGATGTTCCAGCGGTCGACCAGCTCGCTGATGTTCGTGCCCGGGGCCTGCGAGGTGATGAGATCCACCGCCTGCGCGCCGAGCGCCACGGCGGCGACGCCGCCGTACTGCTCGAACTCGTCGCGTGTCATGCCGAAGAGCAGCAACGTATTGATGTCGGCTTGCGACAGGTGGGGCTCGGCGGAGGTGGTGGTGCGCCAGTCGGAGAAGGGGCCCGCCACGGCGTAGTAGACGTGGTACTCGCGCTCGCGACCGCTCACATCGGTCTCCAGCAGGATGTCGAGATCGGGATCGAAGGTGAAGGGGTCGAGGTAGCGGATCTCACCTCGGGTAATCTCGAACTCTCGATCCTGCAGGTACATCCGGCCGCCGGGCGTGACGATGATGGCGCCCACCATGCCGGGTCGAGCGGTGTCGCCGATGATGCGCAGGTCGACGCTCGCGTCGGCGTCGGCGAGGTTGTTGCGCAGGTGGACCGTCTCGGCGGCTCGGACGCTGAGGTCCATGGAGAAGTAGTCGGTGCGATCCTCGCTCGCCGCGCCGGTCAGTCGGCTGGCCTGGAGGCTCACGATCTTCGACTCCCAGTCGATGCGATCGCGGAACTGCATGTCCTCGATGACGATGTCGCCGCCGAGGAGCAGGTCGCCCACGGGCCCGTCGAAGTGCAGCTCGGCGTCGCCCACCAGCGGGGGGAGGTAGTCGAGGTAATGCACGCGCGCGTCGATGAGCTTGCCACTCAGGTCGTAACGGCGGGGCCGCCAGCCCTCGGCGGCGATGCTTCCCGTCGCGGTGAACTTGCCGCCACCGACGTCGGCCTTCACGGCGTCGAAGGTATAGCCGTGGCGCGTGGCCCGCGCGCGGAGCCGCAGGTTGCTGAAAGGGTGGGGGAAGTAGTCGGTGCGGAGGGTGGCGCCCTCGGCGTCGAGGGTGACCTCGACCGGGGCGTCGGCGCTGCCCTCGACGATGCGCACCCCCACGGAGGCGGTGCCCTCCAGGAGCGGCACGCCCGGCGCGAACAGGCGCGCGAGATCGAGGTCGAGCGTGCCGCCCCCCTCGAAGGAGGCCCGGTCGCTGCCGATGCTCCAGCCTCTGAGGGTGAGATCGGTGCGGTCGCCCTCGCGCAGCGACACGCCCGGGACCTGCACCGCGTCGCCGTGCACCGCGAAGACCCAGGGTTCCGGGTTGCGCAGTTCGTGCTGGTTCCACCGCAAGTACACGTCGGAGAAGCGCGCGTCGATGCCAACCGGAGCGGGCGTCTCGCCGAGCGCACCGGCGAGGTCGATCTCCCCGGTGACGCCAAGCTCGATCTCGTGGCCGTCGGCCGCCACCGGGTAGAGGAGGTGGAGCGGCACGCGATCGAGTTCCGCGTGCACATCGTACGAGCGCTCGCCCTCGATGAGCAGGCTGCCATCGGCCATCACGGCACGACCGAGGAAACGCCCCTTCCAGGCGATTCGCCCGCTCTCGTCGGTGGAGAAGTCGATGATGCTGTCGTCGGCCGAGCGGTCGCCGACGCGGGTACGGTCGAGGTACAGGCGCCCGCGAGGCCGCCAGTCGAACAGCGTGCCACCCACGGCCACGTCCGCTACCAGCTCGCCGCCCAGTCGCACCGGCGCGGCTCGCAGGTGGTCGAGGTTTTCGAGTCGAACCCCGTCGGAGACGATCTCCACGTTCATCGCGTAGCCCCGTCCCACGCTGCCGCGGGCGAGCACCGCTTCCTCGCGCCGCCGGAGGCTCAGGTCGGAGATGGTCAGGATGCCGTCGTCCATCCACGCCGTCGCGACACCAGATTCGAACATCTCGCCGAAGGCGTCGATCTCGTCGAGATCTGCGTGGACCTCGCCGGTCAGCCGGTTGGGCGGTCCGTGCAGCACCGCGTCGCCCACGATGCGCCCGTCGAGACCGGGTATATCGACGAAGATCCCCGTGAGATCCGACACGTGCCCCTCGGGGATCACGATCTGGGTGTCGATCCACATCCCCGCAGGCAAGAAAGCCAGTGAGAAGTCGCCGATGTAGCTGGAGCGACCACGCTGCGCCCGGATGTCACGGAAGTCGAGCCGCCGGAGGTCGGCGCTCTCGAGCCGGGTGACCATGTGGTCCGCGATGGGCTTGTCGATCACCACTACGTCGTGACCTTCAATGTTTGCCCACGCCGACAAGTGGTGGAACGGGCCAGAAAGCTCACCGTGGAGCTCGGCGACACCCCCCAGTCCCGCCCCGCCCAGCGGCTGGAGGTGATCGAGGTGCAGCGTGCCGAAGTCGGCCTTCACCAGGAGCGTCGCCTCCTTGCCGAAGCCGATGTCGGCCCACGCGCGGCCACGCGAGCCCCCGAACTCGACGTCCTGGCCATCGATGATGGCGTGGTGCGGATCGAGCGCGAGCGTGCCGGTGATCCGCCCGTCAGGCGGCGCGAGGATCACATCGGCCCGCGTGTCGTAGGCGCCCCGGCGCACGACCAGGTCGGAAACGCCCACGCTGAGGGGGCCAGCGAGCGCGAAGGGCTCGACAGTGCCGGTGAGATGCGCCTCCACCTTGCCCTCGAAATCCACCCAGGGCCCGCGGTGGGCACCGGTGGCGCGGAGCGCCGGGCCGAGGTGGATGCCCTCCGCGAGCAGGTCGGCGACGAGCGTCTTGCTCTCGAGGTCCGCGACGGCGTCGAGACGCACGGTGCCCTCGGCCCATCGCATCTCGAGCCCGCTCGCGCGCAACATGTTGCCCTCCACGCGGAGGGGCCCCACGAGGTCGCCAAGGGCCACCGCCGTCGGCTCGTCCTTGCGCGACAACCGCCACAGCACCACCGAGCGCGTCGCCAGCGCGATGTCGGCGACGGGCTGGGACACCGGCCCGCTGAGCACCACGCCGAGGTCGACCGTGCCATCGACGTAGCGCCGCGGGTCGGTGGCCGATGTGGTGAACGCGGGCAACGAGACGCGGACGTCGAGATCGCCGTCGATCGCGCCCTCCGACTCCACCCGCAGTCGCCCGGTGACGGCCACGTCCTTCGACTGGAATCGGACGTCGGGCAGGTCGACATGGCGCGGCGACAGCTCCACTTGCGCGAAGGTCGCCCGTCCGGCCGTTTGCTCGATGGTGCCCTCCCGGACGACCAGTTGGCCGAAGCTCAGGTCGTGGCGACCGCTCCCCGCGGGAACCACGTCGAGGTCGTCGACCTCGACCAGCCGCTCGGCCCCCTCCACGCGAAAATGACCGTCGGTGACCACTAGCTCCCGCCAGGGGAAGCGCCGCGGGCGAGCGGCGACTCCCGGCTGCTGGACGCGGTCGCGGAACTCGCGGATGCCGTCGGGATCGAGGTGCAGGCTGAGGTCGGGCGCCTCGATCACCAGCTGCTGCAGTCCCGGCACCCACTGGTGGATGCCGAGCCGACCGCGGATCGACCGCACGCCGAGTATGCGCTCGCCGGTAGCGCGGTGGGTCACCACGATGCCCTCCAGCGCGATCTCGGGCGGGAAGTAGCTCAAGCTCGCCGTCGCGACCGTGACCTCCTCGCCGAGCAGGCCCTCCGCGAAGGCCGCCGTGCTCCGGGCCGCGATCCGCGCCACGAGATCCGTGCGGAGGATCACCAGCACCAGCCCCACGAGGGCCAGCGGCACGAGCCATGGCCAGCGGGCGCGACGGCGGAGGCGAGGTGGGACGGGCGGCACCGGCATTGCCCCTATGGGCCACCGTGGGTATATGCACGTGCGCCGCGGGCGTAGCTCAGTTGGTAGAGCACGAGCTTCCCAAGCTCGCTGTCGAGGGTTCGATTCCCTTCGCCCGCTCCAGTGGTAGATGGGGGGAAACCCGCGTGGCGGTTTCCCCCCCCTTCCCATCCCACTCCCCCACGGCGGGGATGGCTGGCGCCAATCTCCTCCCGGTGTCCCTCCCCCGCCCGCGGAGGAGGGTGCTCGCAGGGCGGGAGGGGGCCGGGCGAGTGGGCGCTGCCGCCCCTCGCGATAGGCTCCGCCGCGATGGTGCATCCCTCCCTCGCGCCGCGGCTCGGCCCG
>VGRE01000113.1 GCA_016875435.1 Deltaproteobacteria bacterium
GCCGTCGAGCACGGTGGGCGCCGTGGCCAGCTCCTTCTGCACGAGGCGCATGCGGCCGAGTTCCTCGCGCCAGCCCCGCATGAAGGCGGCGACGTCGCCGCCGGCGCCCACGTCGGCCACGGCCTGGAGGGCGTCCCGGTCTTCGCGCACGAGGTCGAGCACCCGCGAGACGGCGTCTTTGCCCGCGATCTTGCGCAGGTAGACGACCATCGTCGACACCTGGGCGAAGGCCAGCGAGGCCTCCTCCGCGCTGTCGAGGAAGGCCATCGACGGGTGCATGCGCTCCAGCGGCACGAGGCTGTCGCTGGCGAGGGCCTTGGCAAGCAGTGACTGGGCCACGGGCGCCAGTGGCGGCGGCTCGTCCACCTGCCAGAGCGACTCGTGACTGCGCGCGATGCCCTCCTGCAACCACACAGGCACCTTGTCGCGACTTCGCCAGGCGACGACGTAGTGGATGTACTCGTGGGCGATGGTGTCTTTCCACGCGTAGCCGTGCCCCAGCGCGCGCGGCGACGACACGAGCAGGCGGGTCCACTTCGACAGCGCGATCACCCCGGTGTTGCGAACTGCGGCGCCGGGGAGCGAGGAGGCGTCGATGAAGCGCTGCGCCGTGGGGTACAGCTCCATGCGCACGCCGCCCGGGGGCGCGCCGCCGAGGATCGGCGCGACGCGATCGTGCGCGGCCTGGAGAGTCTCGAGGGCCTCGTCGACCAGCACATCGTCCATGCCGGCGCGGTAGCGCAGCGTCACGTCGCCTCGCGACACGGTGGTGAAGTCGGCGGTGGCGTCGGCGCTGAGCCGGTAGAGCTTCGACCGCCGCGCGAAGTCGTCGGGCGCCTCGGCCGACTCGGTACCCTCGTACAGATCTCGCGCCTGCGCGAACTCGCCGAGCGAGAAGGCGAGCTCGGCGCGCGCCACGCGGTCGCCCGGGTCGTCGCCGAGGCCGGCCGCCTCGCGCTGGGCGCAGGCCAGGTCGCTCACGTGCAGGCACGCGAGCACCTCGGCAGCCTCCCCGGCCAGCGCCAGGGCAGCGAGCAGCGCGAGCATCACTGGCGCACCAGCTCCTCGTAGTAGCGCCGGTGCGCCGCCCGGTAGGCCTCGGGCACCTCGCCCTGCATGCCTTCGAGCAGGGCCTTGCGATAGGCCTCGGGAGTCTCGAACTCTTCCGGCGCGGGAATGGCGATCTGGCGCGCGCCCTGCCCGTTGGCGCCGCCGCGACGGCCGCTCGCGCCAGTCTCGTCGCCCTGGCTGGCGGCGCCCCCGCCGGGCTCCTCCCCCTCGCCACCCTGGCCTGCCTGGGCCATCTCCTGCATGTCCTGCTCGGCCTGTTGCAGGGCCTCCGAGGCTCGCCGGAGTGCATCTTCCGCCGCCTGCTGGGCACCCTCGGTGCCCATCGCGTCGCCCTGCTCCATCCGCTCCGTCGCTCGCCCCGCCTGCGAGGCGGCCTCGGCCGCGGCCTCGCTCACCGCGTCGCCGCCGGTGGGCATCTGCTGGCCCAGCTCCTCGGCCCGACGCGCCGCCTGCCCGGCGCGCTCGGCGATGTCACGCTGTCGCGACGAGAGATCGCGCAGCGCCCGGGTGAGCTCCGGCGATGCTGCCGACTGTGCCTTGCCGAGCTTCGCGAGCTCGCTGGAGGCCTGCTGCGCCGCGGCCTGCGCGGCGGCGAGCGCACGCTGCGCGGCGGCGGCCTCCTCCGGGCTGAGGTTTCCGGATCGCTGCTCGGCCTGCACGCGGCTGCGAGCCCGCGCCAGGGTCCGCTCGAGCTCCTGCGCTCGCCCCTCCGCGGTGGCCTGGTCTCGCGCGCGTGCGCTGTCGCCGAGGCTGCGCGCGTCGTGCTCCGCGTCTCTGAGGGCCGAGTCGAGGTTTCGCGACCGTCCCTCGGCCCCGTCGAGCGAGGGGTCGTCGAGCTGGCGCTGGGCCTCGGCCACGGCGCGGTCGACCCGCTCCCAGGACTTCATCCCCTCTTCGAGGGAGCTGCCGTGCTGGTCGCGGGCCCGGCCGGTCTGCTCGCGCAGCGCCGCCTGCTCCTCGGCCAGCGACTCGAGCTGCTCGCCGAGCTTCGACATCGCTTCTTGCATCTTCCCGTCTTGCCCGGAGCCGCGCTTCATCGCCTCCTCCACCCCGCCGGCCATCTCCTCGAGCAAACGAGCCACGCGCGCCATCTCGGCCCGGGCGGTGTGGTCGTCGCCCGTGGCGATCGCCTTGCGTGCCATGGTCATCGCCGCCTCGAGCTCGGTACCTCGCTGCTCGAGGAAGTCCTTGACGCCGCCTCGCTCCAGCGCGCCGGCCCGTGCCTTCACCTCGTCGTAGAGCCGCGAAAGCTGATCGAGCCGGGCCATTGCCTGCTGGCGGTTGAGCTGAGGGAGCTCCTGGTCCAGCTCTTGCGCCTCCATCGCGAGCTGTCGCACCAGGCGCATCAGCTCGCCGAGAGCCGCAATGCGCTGCAGCCGGTCGAGCAGGTAGACCGCCTCCTCGAGCTTCTCGACCGCGCTGGCGTGCAACAGCGCCAGCCGCGCCACGTCGCTGGAGCTGAGCTTGCCGTCGGACAGGCCACGCGCGAAGGCCACGAAGGCACGTCGCGACTTTGAGACATCGGCGGCGAGGCGCGCCGGGAGGGTCGACTCGGCGAGGTCTTCCATGCTGGCGAAGGCGCCGTCAAAAGCCGTGTAGCGCTGGTCGAACTGCTCGGCGAGGCGCCCCGCGCCGAGGCCGTCGCTGGCGAGCGGCGAGGGGTCGACGAGCCCGTCAGCCAGGACGGGCAAGAGCGCGGCAAGGAGCCGCTCCATCAGCTCGCGGTTGCGGGCGGCGGAGCCCGAGGCCCCGGTGACCGTCAGCTCGATGGGCGACGACCAGCCCATCTTCGCGCCCGAAACCTCGTCGTTGTCGAGCGCCCCAACCCTCAGGCGGGCCTTGGTGCCAGCGGCGAGGCCGAGGTCGGCCACGGAGATGGTGGGCGCGTCTTCCACGCTCCGCGGCACGTCGATCAGCGTGCGGAGCACGCGCTCATCGGCCACCCCCCCCGCGACCACCTCGACGACCACCTTCGCCACGCCGAAGTCGTCCCTCGCCGCGAACCTGACCTCGATGGTGTCGTCTGCCATCAAGACGAGCCGGGGCGGGAGGCCGAGCGCCACGTCCGGCGGGAGGTCGGGCTCGGGGACGATGCGGTGGTCGGCGCTGGGACCGGCGGGGAACAGGAAGCGCCACGCGCCCTCGTCGGCCACGGTGAAGCTCGCCTTCAGGCCGCGGCCCTCCACCAGTTCCACCGGCACCGGCACCGCCTCGTAGGCCACGAAAGACGCGGCCTCGTGCTCGTCGGCGGTGCGCGCCCGCACCTCCACGACGGTACCTCGTGGCGCGTGCACCTCGCCGTTGGTGTTGGGCACCTCGACGGGATCGAGACGCGTGTAGGTGGGGTACAGGTAACGAAGGGTGATGTCGCCGAGCATCACGCGGGGCCCATCGGCCGCGACGGCCTGCGGCGACGGGCTGGCCCGCGGGGCCGCCAACAGGCTCTGCAAGGCGTCGACCGGCCCGATGGGAAGGAGCCAGGCCACGAAGGCCAGCGCCAACAGGCCGGCGAGCAGCCATCGCAGGTCGCGACGCGCGGGCGCGGCGGGCCACGCGCGCGCGGGCGGCACCGCGTCCATCGTTCGCGCCACCTCGACGGCGACCTGCTCCAGGAGCGCCGCCGATCCCCGTGGCCTCGCGGAACGGTCGAGCACGGTGAGCAAGGCGCCATCGAGCTCGGGGCTCACCGCCTCGAAGCGACGAGCCTGGGCTCGGTCGCTCGCGAAGCGATGCAGGGGCTGGGCCCGCCAGGCGACGAGGCCAATCGCGGCGCCCGCGCCCGCGAGCAACGCCGCGATCCCGACGCTCCGGGCTCCCTCGTTCGCCGCGAGCGTGGCCAGCGACCAGCCCAGCAGCACCGCGCCAGCCCCGAGCGACGTCGCCCCGCCGAGGGCGAGGACGACTTGCCGGGCGCGGGCGCTCGCGAGTCGTCGGCGGATTCGGGCGAGGGCGTTGGACACCGGGTTCGGGGCTGCGGGGATCGACCCGCCAGGGGGCCGATGAGTTCCGTGGGCTTATCGCGACGCGGGCAGGCGAAGGGTGAAGCAGCTGCCGCGCCCTCGCTCGCTCTGCACCTCGATGCGCCCTCCGTGCTGCTCGACGACGCGGTGGGCGATGGCGAGGCCTAGACCGGTGCCCCTCCCCGGCGGCCGGGTAGTGAAGAAGGGCTCGAACAGTCGCGACAGGTGCGCCGGATCGATGCCCTCGCCATCGTCGACGACGCTCAGCAAGACGTCGTTCCCGTCGACTCGCGCCCCCATCTCGATACGACGCGCCCCGGCGTCGGCGGCGTTGAGCAAGAGGTTGACCAGCACCTGGTGAAGCTTTGTCACTTCGCCGCGCACGTGGGGGACCGGATCGGCCCCCAGGCTCAGCTCGACGCCGCGGAAGCTCACCTGGTGTCGCACGGTGTTCGCACCCTCCTCGATGACCTGCACCAGGTCGACGTCGCCGGGCTCGGTCTCGTCGGCGCGGGCGAAGTCGAGCAGGTTGCGCAGCAGGCTGTGCATGCGTTCCACCTCCACCTGCGCGCGATGGGCGATGTCGCCGGCGTCGCGATGAGCGGGATTGCCGGCGAGAATCTCCACGTAGCCGCGCACCGCCGCCAGCGGATTTCCCAGCTCGTGCGCGAGGCCGGCGGCGAGGCGCCCCACGCTGGCCAGCTTCTCCGAGCGGACCAGCGCGTCCTGCGTGCGCCGCAGGTCGTCGTTGGCAGTTGCCAGCGACGCGAGTTGCTCGGCGGTGCGCGCGCGGTAGGCCGCCAGCGCCTCGCTCATCAGGTTGAGGTGCTCGGCCAACTCGGCCAACTCGGCCGGCGCGTCGGCCGGGACCGGCGTCCCGAACTTGCCGCCCGCGATGGCCTGCGTGGCCTCGCCGATGCGCCTGATGGGATCGACGACATTTCGACGGAACAAGAAGTAGCCGAAGATGCCGATGATCCCGGCGGAGAACATCGCGTGGACCACGATGACGCCCCAGGCTGGACGCTCCACGCGCGCCCGCGGGTAGCGGAGTTCCACCACTGCTCGCGGGCGACCGGAGCCCACGGGCACCACCACCCGCACCGTGTCGTCAAGCTCGGCGAGGCTGGCCTCCCGAGTGGCGACGGTGCGGCGCACCACCGCGTCCGCCGCGCCCTGGTCGGCGCCGGCCAGCCGCTCCCCCTCGGGCGACCACACGGTGATGGTATCGATCCCCGCCCGGCGGTAGGCATCGATCACCCGCCTCCATCCTTCCTCGTCGGTGGCCCCCAGCTCGCCCGCGAGCGCGGCGCCGGCGGACTCGGCGAGGTCGGCGGTGGCCTCGCCGAGCACGTAGCGGGTGGCGATGTGAAAGACGCCGGCGTCGAGCACGGCCACGGCCACGGTGAGCAGGCCGAGCGAGAGCGCGATCTCTACCCAGAGCGAGGCGCGCGCGGGTGGGGCAGAGGGCATGGGGCCATAATGGTAGCAAGGCCACCCGGGAAGGCGCCCCAGCTGTCGCGACCGCGTCGTTACGCGTGGATGCGCCGATACACGCCGACCACCACGCCGAGGATCGAGAACTGGCGGGAGGCGTCGACGATGATGTCGCTCATGTCGACGTTGGCGGGTTGCAGACGCACACGCCCTCGCTCGCGAAAGAAGCGCTTGCAGGTGGCGTCGCCGTCGACCATGGCCACGACGATGTCGCCGTTGCGGGCCTCGGACTGCTGGCGCACGAAGACGTAGTCGCCGTCGAGGATGCCATCGTCGATCATGGAATTACCATGGATCACCAGGGCGAAGACCGGCGCCTGGTGGGGCATGGTGGTGGCGTCCATGTGCAGGGTGCCGGCGTAGTTCTCCTCGGCGAGAATCGGCGACCCGGCGGCCACCCGGCCGATCACCGGCACCGCCACCGTGCTGTTGTCGCGGAAGCCGCCACGGGCGGAGTGGGTGACGCGGAGGCCGCGGCTGGTGCGCGCGTCGCCCACGCGCTCGAGGTAGCCCTTCTTGATGAGCGCCTTCACCTGGTCGCTCACGCCGTTGGTGCTCCGGATGCCCATCGCCTCGCCGATCTCGCGGAGGGTGGGCGGGATGCCCTTCTGGTCGGTGAACGAGGCGACGAAGTCGAGCAGCTCGCGCTGGCGGGGAGGAAGTTCTTCCATGTGGTCTCCTGTACGCCCGTTCTACTGTGCGGGTGTGCAGGTGTCAAGCGCCGCCTAGTCGATACAGTCCGCGAACTGGAGGTCGTACACCCCGAAGACGATGTCGCTGTCGAAGGTGTTGTAGATGGCGATCGACGCGATGGGGGTGGGCGAGGTGATGCCGGCGAAGCCGCCCGAGGCGAGGTCGGCGCTGTCGATCTCGCTGCCGGCCGCGTCGTAGGCCACGAGGTAGCCGCCGTCGCCCAGGCTGCTCCAGGCGCCGAAGGCGTAGGCGGTGCCTTGCAGCTCGGCGCGGATGGCGCGGCCGTCGAGGTCGGAAGTGGAGGCCGGCGACGAGGAATTGGCGATGAGCCCATCGTGATCGGCGAGCGCGATCTGCGCCTGCTGGCCCCGCTGGATGACCGGGTAGGCAGAGGTGCCGGAGAAGGGCAGGAACAACAGGCCCTGGCTCTCGTAGCTCGGGTCGATGGTGGCGTCGTTGACGTAGAGGCCGTCGGTCTCGGTGTCGCCGGTGACGCTCAGCACCGTGTAGTTGCCGCAGGTGTGGCTCTCGAAGTCGGCCTGGTCGGCAAAGGCCTCGCCGGGGCAGGTGGCCGCGTCCATCTCGTTGACACAGCTCCCCGCGTCGCAACTGTCGAGGGTGCAGCCGCTGCCGTCGTCGCAGTCGTCGTCGGCGTCGGCGTTGCCATCGACGGTGCCGTCGCAGTCCTCGTCGACACCGTCGCAGCTCTCCACGGCGCCGGGGCTGATGGCGGCGGTGCTGTCGTCGCAGTCGCCGGCGTTGTCGACCCAGCCGCTGCTCGCGGCGCAGGCCTCGGTGCTGGCTCCCGCGTCGCCGTAGCCGTCCTCGTCGACGTCGGCGTAGTACGTCGTCGTCACACCCTCGTCGATTTCCGAGTCGCAATCGTCGTCCTCGCCGTCGCAGAGCTCGGCGGCGCCGGGGTACTCGGTGGCGTCGGTGTCGTCGCAGTCGCCGCCGGCGCTCACGGCCCCGCTCGGCATGTCACAGGCCATCGCCGCCGAGGCGTCGTCGCCGGAGCCGTCGAGGTCGGCGTCGGCGTACCAGGTGGCGGCGTCGATGGCGTCGGACTCGTCGATCTCGGCGTCGCAGTCGTTGTCGGCCCCGTCGCACCACTCGTCGGCGCCCGGGTAGGTGGTGGCGGTGGCGTCGTCGCAGTCGTCGCTGCTCTCCACCCAGAGATCGTCGAGGCCGCACGCGACGTAGCTGATGGCGGGGTCGCCGTGGCCGTCGCCGTCGGCGTCCATGTAGAAGGTCATCTCGCCCTCGGCGCCGGACTCGTCGATGTCGCCGTCGCAGTCGTTGTCGATCTCGTCGCAGGCCTCGGCGGCGCCGGGGCTGATCGCCGCATTGGCGTCGTCGCAGTCGCCACCCACGTCGATCTCGCCAGCCTCCTGCTCGCAGGACTCGCGCTCGCTCGCCTCGTCGCCGTAGCCGTCGCCGTCGGCATCGATGTACCACTTCACCGCGTCGGTGGCGCTCGACTCGTCGATGTCGCCGTCGCAGTCGTTGTCGATGCCGTCACAGGACTCGCGCTCGCCGGGACTCGCCGCGTCGTCACTGTCGTCGCAGTCGCCGCCCTCGTCCACCTCTTCGATGCCCTCGAGCTCGCCCTCGCAGCCCAGGCGCTCGGTGGTGTCGTCGCCGTAGCCATCGCCGTCGTTGTCGGTGAACCAGACCTCGGCGTCGGTAGCCGTCTCGCCATCGATCGCCCCGTCGCAGTCGTTGTCGCGACCGTCGCACAGCTCCTCGGCGTCGGGGTTGATGGCCTTGTCGTAGTCCTGGCAGTCCTTGGCGGCGATGAAACCGTCGCCATCGTGGTCGCACTCGTCGCCGCAGTCGTCCTTGCCCTCGTCGGTGCCGGTGTCGTCGCCGGGATGGCAGGCAATCGCGAACAGGCCGAGCAGGGAGAGCAAGCGCATGAACCACTCCGGGGCGCGCGCCGATGTATCACGCACCGCGGCCTCGCCGGGACGACGGGAGGGCACTAGACTGACATGTCAGTCCATGTCCTCCACCGCCCCTTCCTCAGCCCTCGCCATTGGCCTCGACGTCGGCAGCACCACGGTGAAAGCCGTGGTCGTCGATCCAGCTACGCAGCAGATCCTCTGGTCGGACTACCAGCGCCATGAAACGCGCCAGCCCGAGAAGGTGATGGAGTTCCTCGTGCGCATCGGCGAGGCCTTCCCCGCCGCCACGGACATCCGCATCTTCGTCACCGGCTCCGGCTCGGGACCGCTGGCCGCTCCGCTCGGGGCGCGCTTCGTGCAGGAGGTGAACGCGGTGACCCTCGCCGTGGAGAAGCTCCATCCCGACGTGCGCGCGGTCGTGGAGCTCGGCGGGCAAGACGCGAAGATCGTGATGTTCCAGGAGGGCGCCGACGGCAAAAAGACGCCGATCACGTCGATGAACGACAAGTGCGCCAGCGGCACCGGGGCGACGATCGACAAGTGCATGGTGAAGGTGGGCATGAAGCCCGAGGAGCTGTCGAACCTGCGCTTCGACCCCACGCGCCTGCACCATGTCGCGGCCAAGTGTGGCGTGTTCGCGGAAACCGACATCGTCAACCTCGTGAAGTCGGGCATTCCCAGCGGCGAGATCATGAACTCGCTGGCCGACGCCATCGTGCACCAGAACCTCTCGGTGCTCACCCGCGGCAACACGCTCAAGGACCGGGTTCTCTTGCTCGGCGGCCCGAACACCTACCTGCCCTTCCTCGTGGAGTGCTGGCGGATGCGCATCCCGGAGACCTGGGCCCAGCGTGGCTACGCGGCCCCGGATCGCGCAGTCCAAGAGCTCATCTTCACCCCGCCGAACGCCCAGTACTATGCTGCCTTCGGCGCGGTGGTGTACGGCCTCGCCGAGGGCAACGACGCCCGCTACGCCGGGCTCGACGGCCTGCGCGACTACGTCCAGAACGGCCGCGCCGCCCGCCTCGGCGCCTCGGCCGGGGCGCCACTGGTGGTCGACGACGCCGTGCTCCAGGCCTTCCTCGACAAGCACACCATCCCGTCCTTCCAGCCCGCCACGTTCCTCCCGGGGACGGTGGTCAGGGGCGTCATCGGCCTCGACGGCGGGAGCACCTCCACCAAGGCGGTGCTGGTCGGGCAAGACGGCGCCGTGCTCTACAAGTCCTATCGCCTGTCGAAGGGCAACCCCATCGCCGACACCCGGGAGATCCTCCGCGAGATCCGCGACTACGTGACTGGGCAGGGTGCCACGCTCGACTGCCTAGGCTTCGGCGCCACCGGCTACGCCGCGGCGGTGCTCGAGGAGTCGGTGAAGGCCGACGTGAACATCGTGGAGACCGTGGCCCACATGATGGCGGCGGTGTCCTTCTTCCCCGATGTCGACGTGATCTGCGACATCGGGGGACAGGACATCAAGGTGGTTTTCCTCCGGGAAACGCCCGAGGGCGGTCGCGACGTGAAGGACTTCCGCCTGTCGAACCAGTGCTCGGCCGGCAACGGGACGCTCCTCCAGGCGATGGCCGAGCAGTTCGGCGTGCCGCTCCACCAGTACGCCGACACCGCCTTCGCCGCCGATCTCTCTCCCAAGTTCTCCTATGGCTGCGCGGTGTTCCTCGACGCCGACCGGGTGAACTTCCAGAAGGAGGGCTTCACCGCCCCGGAGATGCTGGCCGGCCTCGCCCAAGTCTTGCCGAAGAACGTGTGGCAGTACGTGGTGCAGGTGCCCCGGCTCGCCCAGTTCGGTACCCGCTACGTTCTCCAGGGCGGCACGCAACGGAATCTCGCCGCCGTGAAGGCCCAGGTGGACTACATCGAGGCGCGCGTGCCCGACGCGCAAGTGCGGGTGCACCCCCACTGTGGCGAGGCCGGCGCCATCGGCGCGGCCATGGAAACCTTGCGGGTTGTCACCCGCCGGGGACACAGCACCTTCATCGGCATGGATGCCGCCATCGATCTCGCGTTCACCACGAAGAACGACGAGGAAACGCGCTGCACCTTCTGCCCCAACAACTGCTCGCGCACGTTCATCGACACCCGCACGCCCGACGGGCGCACCAGCCGCTACATCTCAGGTTTCTCCTGCGAGAAGGGCACCGTCGAATCGAAGGAAGCGCTGAAGGTGCTCGCGAAGCAACGGGCCACGCTCCGCGACCAGTTCCCGAACCTGGTCCACGAGGAGTCCACCCTCGCCTTCCGGCATTTCTACGATCAGCGTCCCCTCCCCCCGGCCGGGTCGTCCACCCGCGACGTGGAGGTACGCAAGCTCCCCTTCTTCCGCGTGGCGCGCCGCGCCTTCAACCGCGGCTTTCAGCGCTCGCACGCCGATCTGCGAGGGATCAAGGTGGGCATTCCCCGGGTGCTCAACCTCTACAGCACCGGCCCCTTCTTTCGCACCTTCCTCGAGACACTGGGCCTGTCGCGCGAGAATGTCGTCTTCTCCACCGCCACCAGCGAGGAGATGTGGGCCGAGGGCGGGCGCTACGGCTCCGTCGACCCTTGTTTCCCCAGCAAGGTGACTCAGGCGCACGTGCACGAGCTGTTGATGCACGCGCACACCGACAATAAGCGCGGCCCCCTCGACTACATCTGGTACCCCTGCCTCACCCACGTGCCGAGCTGGGTGAGCGGCACCATGGACCACGCCGCCTGCCCGATCGTGGCGGGCAACCCCAACGTCATCAAGGCCGCCTTCACCAAGGAGCAGGACTTCTTCGCCGACCGGGGCATCGAGTACATCGACGCCGCGCTCTCCTTCGCCGAGCCGAACCTCATGAAGAAGCGGCTGTTCGACACCTGGGGCCCTCGCCTCGGCGTGACGGAAGACGAGGTGGGCTTCGCGGTGGACGAGGGCCTCGCGGCGCTCCGCGCCTTCGACGACAGCATGCAGGCCAAGGGGCGCGCCATCCTCGACCAGGTGGAGCGCGAGGATCGCGTGGCCATCTTGATCGTGGGCCGGCCCTACCACCTCGACCCGGGGCTGAACCACGGCATCCCCGAGGAGTTCCAGGTGCTCGGCTACCCGGTGCTCTCGATGCGGAGCCTGCCGCGCGACCCGGCCTGGCTGCGGCGTTTCTTCGGCGACACCGACCCGATGTCGATCAGCGACGTGTGGCCGGAAAACTACTCGGCCAACTCTTCGCAGAAGGTGTGGGCGGTGCGACTGGCGGCGCGCCATCCCAACATCGCGGTGCTCGACCTCAGCAGTTTCAAGTGCGGCCACGACGCGCCCACCTACGGGGTGATCGACAGCATCGTGAGCAAGTCGAAGACCCCCTGGTCGGCGCTGCACGACATCGACGCCAACAAGCCGGGCGGCAGCATCGCCATCCGGGTGAAGACCTACGCCTACCGCCTCAAGCGGGTGGAAGAAGACCTCCGCGAGCGCAGCGCCAAGCGAGCCGAGCTGGCGCGGCGCGTGGCGGAGCGACGGCGGGAACTCGAGTCACAGACGGCTGCCAAGTAGGAGTACCATGGAAAACGCCCCCCTCGACATCGACTCGGAACTGGCTCGTTTCGCCCGCGAAGAGGCCCGCAAGCTCGGCCTCGAACGCGAGCAGTGGGTGGAGCCGGTGCGCTCCAACGAGTCGTTCACCGCGAAGGATCGCGCCACCACAACGATGCTGGTGAGCGGGCTGACGCTCGCGCACGACACGCTGGTGTGCGCCGCGCTCACCGGGCTCGGTTACCGCGTGGAGGCCCTCGACGCGCCCGACAACGCCGCGCTCCAGTTCGGCAAGGAGTTCGGCAACCGGGGACAATGCAACCCCACCTACTACACGGTGGGCAACCTCGTGAAGCACCTCGTGTACCTGCGCGACGAGGCCGGGCTGTCCACCGCCGACATCGTCAACGGCTACATCTTCGTGACCGCCGGCGCCTGCGGGCCCTGCCGCTTCGGCATGTACGTCACCGAGTACCGCAAGGCGCTTCGCGACGCTGGCTTCGACGGCTTCCGCGTGGTGCTCTTCCAGCAGCAGGGCGGCATGAAGCAGGCCACCGGCGACGAGACGGGGCTGGTGATCGACCAGAAGTTCGTGTTCGGCATCGTGAGGGCGCTCATGGCCGGCGACGTGCTCAACTTGCTCGCCTACCGAATCCGCCCCTACGAGACCGTCCCCGGCGCCACCGACGAGGCGTTGCGCGAGTGCCGCGAGCTGTTGTCCACGGCCTTCCGCGACGATGCCTCGGTCGTGGCCGCCCTGTGGCGCTGTCGCCGTCGCCTCGCGCGCATCGAGGTCGACCGCACCCAACCTAAGCCCGTGGTCTCGGTCATCGGCGAGTTCTGGGCGATGACCACCGAGGGCGACGGCAACTACCAGCTCCAGCGTTTCCTCGAGCAAGAAGGCGCCGAGGTGGACGTGCAGGGCGTGACCAACTGGCTCCTGTTCATGGTGTGGGAGAACCGGTACGACACGCTGCAGCGGCAGACGCTGAAGCAAGACGACGGGGGACGGAAGGGCCTGTCCGGCAAGGACGCCACGAAGAAACTCTGGATGCTCGAGGCCGCCGAGCACGCGGTTCGCGCCCACTTCCAGCTCTACGCCAAGGCCATCGGGCTGCACGGCTACCACCTCCCGGACATGGAGCAGATCGCCGCGCTCGCGTCGAAACACTACGACAACCACGTGCGCGGCGGCGAGGGGCACATGGAGGTGGGCAAGCTGGTGCACTTCATCGAGGACCGCGTGAACCACATGACGATCTCGGTGAAGCCCTTCGGCTGCATGCCCTCCTCGGGCGTCTCGGACGGCGTCCAGGCGGCGATCACCGCGCGCTACCCCGACGCCATCTTCCTCCCCATCGAGACCACGGGCGACGGAAAGGTCAACGTGCAGAGTCGCATCCAGATGATGCTCTTCCGCGCCCGGCAGAACGCCCGTGCCGAGCTCGACCTGGTGCTCGCCGAGAAGGGCCTCGACGAGGCGAGCTTCAAGGCTTGCGTGAACGGCTCACGACGCTGGAGGAGCGCCTTCGCGCGGCCGGCCCACCGCTTCGCCGGGGTGGCAGCGAACCTGGCCGCGGCGGTCTGATCACTCGCTGAAGAAGGGCGTCTCGACGAACTCCTCGCACCAGTCGACGTCGCCCTCGCCCGACACCTTGCCGGTGCCCGGGTAGTCGGGGGCGTCGAAGTCGTAGGGGTCCTTCCCCTCA
>VGRE01000114.1 GCA_016875435.1 Deltaproteobacteria bacterium
GTCGAGGTTGGTGAGCGCCGGCTTCATCATGAGCATGTCGGCTCCCTCGTCGATATCGGTGGCGATCTCTCGCATCGCCTCGCGGCCGTTCGCCGGGTTCATCTGGTAGCCGCGGCGGTCGCCGTGTTGGGGTGCGCTCTCGGCGGCGTGGCGGAAGGGACCGTAGAAGGCGGAGGCCATCTTGGCGGCGTAGGAGAGCACCAGCGTGTCGCCGAGGCCGTCGCGGTCGAGCGCGGCGCGGATCGCGGCCACGCGGCCGTCCATCATGTCGCTCGGCGCCACCACCTCGGCGCCCGCGCCCGCCAGCGCCGCCGCCATGTCGGCGAGGAGGTCGACGGTGGCGTCGTTGTCGACCCCTCCAGGCCGGCCGTGGCTGCCCTCGTGCCAGAGTCCGCAATGGCCGTCGCGGGTGTAGGAGCACAGGCACACGTCAGCCATGCGCACCAGCCCGCTGCCCTCGCAGGCCCGGACCGCGCGACAGGCGAGGCTGTCGCCCCGGGTGGCGTGGGCCACGCCCTTCTCGGAGGGCACGGCGAAGAGCATGATCGCCTCGGCGCCACCGTCCTTCGCTCGCCTCGCTTCCTCGGCAAGCGTGTCGCAACTGAGCTGCCAGAGCCCGCTGTGCTCGGGCATCTCGCGGCGAACGCCACTGCCGTCGACGATGAAGTAGGCCGGGATCAAGTTGCGCAGCGCAACGTCGGTTTCCGTGAACAGGCGGAGCATGGACTCGGTGCGGCGGAAACGGCGATTACGGCGCATCGGGGGCCTCCAGTCGGTAGGGCTCCGGGGCTAATGCGCCATGTGCGCGGGCGGCGTCGAGCGTTGATTGGCCATGACAGAGAACCCGCCGGGCGCGGGCGATGGCACCGGGAGCGAGTCGTTCGAGGTTGGTTACCGCCGAGGGGCTGGCGACGAGCACGGCGTACTCGCCCGCCAGGGCTGTGACCGCCTCGCCCGGGAGCGACGGGGGACAGGTCGTCCGGTGCGTGGCGACGGCCCGGAGCCCGGGCCAGCGCCGGGCGTTTTCGACGCCGAGGTCGCTGGTGAGCAACACCGCCTCGGTGAGCTCCAACCCCCTCACGAGGTCCTGTACGCCGCCGGTCACGCTCCTCGCGACGCGGACCCCCGCCGCTTCCAGTGCGCTGGCCGTGGCTGGCGCGAGCGCGTGCACCTCCCGTCCTGCCGCCACCCGGGCGGCGGTGGGCACCCCCCGGGGGCTGGTCACCAGCAGCACCCGCGAGGGCGGGACATCCGGGTGGAGCGACTCGAAGGCGACGCACGGTGCTACGACACAGGTCCAACCTGACAGGGGAGGCATTTCGCGCGTCAGGAGTAGTACCATACACGGTGCCGGAGGTTAAGGGTTAAGACCTAGCTCTTGACTCGTCAATACCTAACTCTTAACCCTTAACCTCCGGCTCCTTCATTTAAGACCTTTGAGATAGTCGTCCCACCGCGTGTCGCGACTCCAGGTCGCGCCATCCCCCTCGCTATACAACTCCATGTACGCCGGGATCGGGTCGAACAGGATCGTGAGCCCCCCGGCCCATGCGTACTCCTCTGCGGCGAAGTTGCCGATCACCGCCTCGTCGAGCGCGACCGTGAGCTCGGCCGCGGCTGCTGCCAGCCCGGGTTCACCGCCTTCCACCAGCTGGGCCGCGAGATCGCCTAGGTCGAGGTACCACTCCTCCCACCAGTCATCCATCCCCTGTGCGCCATCCCGGCCCGCCAGCAACGCGTCGGAGTACTCGGACGTCTCCAGCCCCAGCCCGGCGAGTTCGTCGACGCGGGCGCTCACCTCGAGCAGCGCGTCGAGGTCGGTGGCGGAGTGGGTGAGTTCGCCGCCGTCTTCCACCGCTCCGCGCGACATCTCCACCGCCAGCTCAGCGCCCTCGGCGGAGTGATCGTCCCGGATGAAGGCGAGCACATCCTGATACATGAAGCCCTCCCACCCCACCCAGGTCTCGGCCGCCGACATGTAGCGAGCGTAGGGCTGCATGGCGTGCGCCACTTCCCAGCTGGCCATGTTGCAGGCGTCGAAGGCCAGCACGTCGAAGCGACCGTGCGCGGCGAGGCCCGGCTCCAGCGCGGCGGCGAGATCGCCCCCGGCGATCGACAGCACCGTGCCCGAGGTGTCGTCACTCGCGATGCCGGGCGGCGGCGCGCCGGCGGTGCCGGTGACCAGCCAGCCGTCGCCGTGGTCCCAGAGCACCAGCGCGCGGTGCTCGGCCGGGTACTCGCGCGCGGCCCAGTCGATGAAGTCGGCGAGCGTCTCGGGGCTGGCCATGTCGACCTCACCGAGGTCCTGCAGCACTGGCGAGCTCACGACGTCGGGGTCATTGTCCGCCACGATCCGGTAACGACGGGCCCCGGTCCAGTCCCCGTCCTTGTCGTCATAGCCCTCGATGCGATCGGCTTGGACCAGCACCTCCACGCCGTGGCCGCTGCCGGTGCGCTCCAGTTCGTTGAGGTCGACGACGACGTACTCCTCGAGGTCGTTGTCGCCGTCCATGTAGACGAGGAACTGCCAGCGCGCCGGGGGCGCGTCGCGCGGGACGGGGTCGCGGCTCGTTTCCGGCTCTGCACACGCGAGTAGGAGGATCATGCGGGAGGTGTATCGCCGATCTTGCCGGTGGCCCGCAAGTAGGCATCGGTCCAGGCCGTGGCCGACAAGAGCTGGGTGTAGATCTGCCCCACGCAGCAGATGACCACGCCCGACACCTCGATCATCCAGGCGAGGATGGCGAAGTTCAGGAGGCGCATGCGATTGCCCGCCGCGAGTTGCCAGCTGTGCTCGAGGGCCTCCATGACGCCCATGCCGTCCAGCGCCACCGCGTGCTGCACCAGCCGAACGCCAGCCCACACGTACGTCCCGAGCGGCACGGTGACGATCCCGAGCACGAGCAGCCCCGCGAGCGCCCACAGGTGGCCTTGCAGCGCGGCCCCCCCCGCGTAAGCCTCGTAGGCCCACCAGAAGAACGGCGCCGACGGCGCGCCGAGCACGAGGAATGTCACCCCGTTGAGGAGGTGAACCAGGAGGCCCGCGCCGAGCATCGACAGGAACACGTCGCCGCCCGTGAAGTTGGTCTTGGGATCGCCGGGACCGCCGGTGAGGATGTCGCGGTACACGCGCAGTTGCCCCGCGAGCAGCCAGGTGCGGGCCATCCACATCACGAACTGGAACACCAGCGACACCACGACGAGCGTGGTGAACAACCCCGCCAGCGCCCACAGCACCTCGGGGTCGAAGCCCCCGGCCGCCAGCTCCTCCGGGTCGATCGCCCCCCCGAGGTTGCCGCTTGCGCGCGTGCCGCAGCCACCGCACACGCCGATGGCGAGGCTCGCGATGACGCCGATGGCGGGCGCCGCGGGGGCACGGTTGATGTTGTCGAACGCACTGGCCACCGAGGTCGTGACGGAGAAGGGCTTCATGCCCCGTCGAGTATCGTGCTCAAGTGGATGCTGGGCTGACCGAAGCGCGGGCATGGCCTCCGTGGTGTACGTCCTCCAGCGCTATCCGGTGCTCTCCCAGACGTTCGTGCACGCCGAGCTAGTGGCGCTCCGGCGCCGGGGAATCGACGTTCACGTCGTGGCCCACGAGCAGGGCCCCGCCGTGCGCTTCGGCGACGGGCCAGACGGCGAACCGTTCTCCGTCCAGCACGTGGGCCTTGCCGACGCTGCCCCCGTGTTGCGTCGTTACGACCATCTGCACGGTCACTTCGCGGAGTTCGGCTTGCGCGTGCTCGGCCCCCTCGCCGAGCGGGCCGGGCGGCCCTTCTCCTTCACCGCGCACGCCTACGACCTCTTCCGTCGTGACGCAGCTGTAACCGCCAACGAGTGGCGGCGCCTGCCGCGCAAGCTCCGTCGCATCGTGGCTATCTCGCGCTTCCACCGCGAATTCCTGGTGCAGCGCGGTGTCCCGGGCGCGCGCATCAAGGTCATCCCCAACGCGGCAGCGCTGACCGAGCTCTTCACCGCGGCGCCCGCCGCGCCGACGCAACTCCGCCGCGTGATCGCGGTGGGTCGACCGGTGCCGAAGAAGGGCTTCGGCGTGCTGGTGCAGGCCTGGGCCGTAGCGCGCGCCCTCGTCCCCGAGCTCGAGCTCGACATCGTGGGGGGGGAGGGCCTCGTGAAGGACCCGCCCGCGGGCCTCCGCCTGTGGCCGATGTGCGAGTGGTCGCTAGCCATCGCCGCGATTCGCAAGGCCGACGTGGTGGTGGCGCCCTGCGTCGTCGCGCCCGACGGCGACATGGACGGCATCCCCACCGTGCTCGCCGAGGCGGGCGCCCTGCGCCGCCCGGTGATCGCCTCGGAGCTCTCGGGCATCGGTGACCTCGTGGCCCACGGGGTGAACGGCTTGCTCGTCCCCCCGGGCGACGCCCAAGCGCTCGCGATGGCGCTCGTCCGTCTCGCCCAGCGCCCCGCCGAGCTCACCCGCATGGGGAACGCCGGCCCCGTGCTGGCGGCGGCGCACGACGCCGACCTGGTGGCTGAGCGGCTCGAGAACCACGTTTTCGCCGCCTAGGAGCCTCGATGAAGGTCCTGATTACCGACTCGTTCTGCTCCAGCAACCGCGGCGACGCGGCCATCCTCGACGCCATGATCAGCGGCCTGCGCGAGGGCGGCGCGAGTGTCGACGTCGTGTCGCACTTCCCCGACGTCGCGCGCCACTTCCACGGCATCCATGCGCTGGACGATCGCGACCTCGTGGGCGTGGCCCGGGCCATCGCCGGGGCCGACCTCGTCGTGTCGTGTGGCGGCTCCTTCCTCCACGACCTCTACGCGCTCAACCTCAACCCCCGGCTCGCCACCTTCCACCTCGCCCGCCGCGCCGGCGTCCCGTACGTCATCTTTGGGCAGAGCATCGGCCCCTTCGTGTCGCCCCTGTCGCGACAGGCCGCCCGCGAAGTGCTGGACGGCGCCGCGTGGATCTGCGTACGCGACGAGGCCAGCGCCCGGGTGGTCCGCGAGCTCGGGGTCGGCGCGCCGTTGCGACAGGGCGTGGACGCGGCAGTCCTCGGCAAGGCGCTACGGGTGCCCCGGGGACCGGGACCCGTGCTCGGGGTGACCGTTCGTGGCTGGCACTTCCCGGGACAGGATGACGCGGCGATGCGCCAGGAGCAGTACGAGCGCACCGTGGCCGAGGCCTGTGATGCCTTCTGCCTGCACACCGGGGGCACGGTCCGTTTCCTCTCGAACTGCACGAGCTATGGCGGCTACCGGCAGGACGATCGCGTGGCGGCGCGTCGTGTCGCGGCGCGGATGGCGCGCGACGCGGAGGTGGTCGAGGCGGCCGATGTCGATTTCGCCACGCTGCGCGGCGAGTGCGGCGCCTGTGATCTATTCCTCGGCACGCGCATGCACTCGCTTATCTTCGCGACCACGGCCGGCGTGCCTGCCGTGGGCGTGGCCTACGAGCAGAAGACCTACGAGTGGATGCGACAGGTCGGTTGCACCAAGGAGGTGGTTGGCATCGAGGCCCCCGCGGGCCTTCCCGAGATCCTCGTGGACGCCTGGGACCGTCGCGAGCAACTCGCGGCCGAGGTGTCGCGACAGGTGGCCGCGATGAAAGCGGTGGCCCAGGAGGACATGGATGGCCTGCTCGCGGTGGCCGCCGGCGCTCGACCCGGGCGCCACCGGGCAACCCGGCGCGGCGCTCGCGGCTGGGACGCCGAGACCTGGCGCTTCGACGTGGCGCACCGGCGCCTCAGGCAGGTGGCCGACATCGTGGTGGGCGAGGGTGGCGGCGCGGTCCTCGACCTCGGCTGTTCCACTGGGCTGCTCGGGCGCATGCTGGGGCCGGCCTACGACTACCACGGGCTCGATATTGCCCCGAGCGTGTCCACGCGCGAAGAGCGATTTCGCGTGGAGACGGGATCCATCGACGCATGGGAGCCCACGCGAACCTACGACGTCGTCGTGGCCTCCGGTGGGCTGGAGTACGTGGACGATCTCGCCGCCACCGCGACCAAGATCCGGGGATGCCTACGCGAGGGTGGCCTCGCCGTGCTCACCCTGTTCAACCTTGCCCACTTCGCCCGGGCCGTGAACCACGGGTCGCGTCATCCCACCTGGACGCTGGAGGCCCGCCCGGACGATTTCGCACTGCTGCTGCGCGAGGCGGGGCTTCGCGTGCAACGGGTGCAGGCGACCACGGTCGGCTACGGCCCCGCCCCGAGTGTCAACGACGAGCGGCCCACGGAACTGGAACTCGACGGACTCGTGCAGCACACGCCGGAGCGGCTCACACGGCTCGCTCACACCTGGATTTTCGTGTGCCGCGCCGGCGCCACCGAGGCCGGTCCGCAGCGGATCGAGGCGGAACTGCGGGAGGGACGCATGCCCGAGGCGCTGCGCGCGGCCGTGGCGCAGGTTCGCGAGTTGCCCTGGGCTGCCCGCGCGTGGAGTGACCTCGGCACGCTCTGGCACGCCGTGGGTCACGACGATCGCGCCCGCGAAGCCTTGCTCCGCGCCTTCGACCTCGACCCGACGCGCGACGACGTGCGGGCCAACCTCGACACCCTGGGGCTCGAAGTCGAGGTGAGCGACCCTGAGACCGCCGTGATGGTGCAGCCGGGGAACGAGGCAGCGTGGCGCGGGTTCGTGGGCGCGCTCCGCGACCGGGGCCTCGTCGCGACGTCGAGGGTGGTCGGCGAAATCCTGAGGCGGAAGCGGCCGGCGGCGTAGATCGCGCGCTGGGGGCCGCGATAAAGCCCGGGGGCGATGCCCCCCGCCAAGAAGAAGAAACCCTTCCAGTTCGAGAACTGGATCGAGCACGACCTCACCGCCGCGGCGCGCGAGGGCAAGCTCTTGCCCGTCTTCGGCCTCGACGAGGTGATCCGCCAGGTCGACGACGTGCTGGCCGCCGAGGGCAGTCGCTCGCCGGTGCTGGTGGGGCCCACGGGCGTGGGCAAGACGGTGATCGTCCACGCCATCGTCCAGGCCGTGGCGGAGGGCAAGGGCCCGCGAGTGTTCCAGGGCTGCCGCGTGGTGCAGCTCGGCTTCCGCGGGCTCATCTCGCGGTTCTCGAAGCCCTGGGTGGCCGCCGGCACCGTGCAGAAGGTCTTCGACCACATGATCGGCTCGCCAACACCGATCGTGCCCTTCATCCGTGACATCCACCTCGCCGATCCCTACAACTGGGAGTCGCAGCTGGTGCGCCTCTGCTCGCGCCTCGGTCGCCCCGTCCTCGCCGAGGGCACCGTCCGCGGCGTCCAGGGGCTGATGGACTCCGAGCCCGAGCTGGCCGAGTGGTTGATTCCCATCCCGGTCGACGAGCCCTCCACTTCCGCCACCCGTCGCATCGTGGCCGGCTGGGCGGAAGACCAGCGCCAGCGTACCGGCCGCGCCATCGCCCCCGTCGCCCAGCGCGCGGCCATCGACCTCACCGGCCGTTTCATCGGCAACCGTCACTTCCCCCGCAAGGCGCTCGACCTGCTGCGCGAGTCGCGCGACGTCTTCCCCGGCGCCAAGCCGGTGGGCATGGACGAGGTGCTCGAGCGCTTCACCCAGAGCACGCGCGTGCCCCGGCCCCTGATCGACCCTGCCATCGAGCTCGACCTCGAGGCGTCACGGCGCTTCGTCGCCGATCGCCTGCTCGGCCAGGACGAGGCGGTCGACGCGGTCGTCCGCGTTATCGCGCTCATCAAGGCGGGTCTCTCCGATCCCCGGCGTCCCTTCGGCGTGTTCATGTTCGTCGGCCCCACGGGGGTGGGCAAGACGCACACCGCGCAGCTGCTCGCCGAGTACTTCTTCGGCGACCGCGCGCGGATGATCCGCATCAACCTGGGTGACTTCACGGGAGAGTCCAGCCACGCCGCCCTGTTCGGACACCCCTCGGCGCAGAGCTACGAGGGAAAGCGCGGCGAACTCGCCAAGCGACTGGGCAATGCGCCCTTCGGCGTCTTGTTGTTCGACGAGCTGGAGAAGGCACACGCCTCGGTCCACGACGGGCTGCTGCAGCTCATCGACGAGGGACGCTACATCAACGGCGCCGGCGACACGGTGAGCGCGCGAAGCCTCATCCTCATCGCCACGAGCAACGCCGGTGCCGAGGTGTACCGTGAGACGGGCGTGGGCTTTGCCGAGGAGCGCGACATTGCCAAGCTCGACCGCGAGCTCGACCGCCGCCTCCAGGGCGTCTTCCGCTTCGAGTTTCTCAACCGTTTCGACCGGATTGTTCACTTCCACCCGCTCTCGCGCGCCACCATCCGGCAGATCGCGCAGCGCGAGTTGCGGTCGCTGGTCGATCGCGAGGGCCTCGCCAGCCGCGAGATCCGGGTCGAGGTCGACGCCGACGTGCTCGATTGGCTGGTGGCCCACGGCTACCACCCGCACTTCGGCGCTCGCTTCCTGCGCCGCGAGCTCGAACGTAGCCTCGTGGGACCGCTCGCCGGCTTCATCGTCGGCGAGCGCGTTCGCGACGGCGAGACGCTTGCGATGGGCGTGCGCGGGGGCCGCATCGATGTCCGGCGCCCCGTGGTGGCCCCGCCGGCGGAGCCCCCATCGCTCCCGGAGCCCGATGTCGACGTGGTGGCGGCCCTCGCGCGCTGGCAGCCCCTCGTCGCCGCCTTCGAGGCGCGCAAGCGAGAGGCCGAGGCGTTGCTGGACGAGAGCTCGCGCCCGGGTTTCTGGACCGACCCCGTTGCGGCCAACCAGGTGCTGTCTCGGTACCGGGCGCTCGACGCGCGCATCGCGGCGGACGCCCGCCTGCTCGCGAGTTTCCATTCCCTCCATTCCCTGCCGGTCGACGCGGCTCCCGGCCTCGTGGTCGGCGCTCTCCGCGACGCCGAGGCGGCCCGCCAGCGCTGGCAGCTGCTCGACGAGGGCAGCGATGAAGACGGCGCCTTCGTCCTCGTCGGCGCTGCCGACGTGTCGGGGATGATCGACGCAGCCTGGCTCGAGGAATTGCTGTCGCTGGAGCTCGCGTGGCTCGCGCGACAGGGCGCCAGTCCGGAGGTGGTCGCGGAGGAGCTGCACGGGGACCGGGTCGTCGGCGCGGTCGTCGAAGTCGACGGGCCCGGCATGGCGAACATGCTCGCCATGGAGGCCGGCGTGCACCGCCGCCGCCGCAAGGATGGCGACGCGGATCGGCTCTTGGTCGAGGTGCTCTGCCGTCGACCTGGCCGCTCCGGTGGCGCGGTGAGCGACGCCCGCCACGCCTCGGGCACGCACGTGCCGACCATCCGCGCCCGGCTCGCGGTCACGATGCCTCACACCGGGCAGACGCGCGTGTTCGTGGGCATCGATCGCGCCACACTCGAGCTGCTCGGCGGCAGCCTCGCGGGGGGCCTGTCCCGATCGCCCATCGTGAGCGAGCACACGGCAGCGAGGGCCTACTACTTCGATGGCGTCGCGGTCCGTGACCTGCGCACCGGCGCCTACGTCAAACAACATCGCGAACTCAAGAAGGGGGCGCTGGAGCCCCTGCGCCGGGCATGGGACCTGCGCGCCATCGAAATTTCGGTTGACAAGTCGTGACGCGGAGATAGACGCCCGCGCCGCCCGGTGGTCCACCCCGGGTGCACATGGCGCAAGCACGTAGAGGACGTGCTCCCCGCCGCGGCGCTGTCCCAATCCCGGGCCGGCCCCCCGCACCGCACCCTCCTCTCCGTCACCCCAACCGCGGCGGCCCCGGGGCCTCCGCAAGAGTTCTACCTTTGATGCCCACGCCCGAAATCGATCTCGACGCCCCCCTCGACCAGCTCGACCGTGCTGACTTCGAGAGCTTCTTCAACGACTTCCTGAATGACAAGTCGGTCAAGGAGCAGAGCGTCGTCAGGGGCACGGTGCTTGAGATCGGCGACGAGTTCGTCACTGTCGACGTGGGCTACAAGGCCGAGGGCGTCATCAAGCGCTCGGAGTTCATCAACGAGCAGGGTCAGCTCACCATCCAGCCGGGCGACAGCGTCGACGTCTACCTCGACCAGATGGGCGAGGAAGACGGCCTCCTGGAACTCTCCAAGGAGAAGGCTGACCTCATGAAGGCCTGGGAGGAGATCTCCAAGGCCGTCGAGCGCGACGAGACGGTGAAGGGCACCATCACCTCCCGGGTCAAGGGCGGCCTCGCCGTCGACATCGGTGTCAAGGCCTTCCTCCCCGGCTCTCAGGTCGATCTCCGCCCGGTCAAGAACCTCGACAAGCTCATCGGCGAGACTCACGAGTTCAAGATCATCAAGTTCAACAAGAAGCGCGGCAACATCGTGCTCTCTCGTCGCGTGCTGCTCGAGCGCGAGCGCGAGGAGAAGAAGAACGAGACGCTCAAGAGCCTCCGCGTCGGCGCGGTGATGCTCGGGACCATCAAGAACATCACGGACTACGGCGCCTTCGTGGATCTCGGCGGCATCGACGGTCTCCTCCACATCACCGACATGTCCTACGGGCGGATCACGCACCCCAACGAGCTGTTCGAGGTGGGCGCGCAGATCGACGTCAAGATCCTGCGCTACGACGAGGACACTGGCCGTGTTTCGCTCGGCCACAAGCAGATCAAGCCCGACCCGTGGGAAGACGCCGAGTACAAGTACCCGGTGGGCGCCACCGTCCGCGGCCGCGTGGTGTCCTTGCCCGACTACGGCGCCTTCGTGGAGTTGGAAGACGGTATCGAGGGCCTCGTCCACATCAGCGAGATGACCTGGAACCGCCGCGTCAAGTCGCCGAGCAAGCTCGTCAACGCGGGCGACGTTGTGGAGGCCAAGGTGCTGGGCATCGACCTCGAGAACCGCCGCATCAGCCTCGGCATGCGCCAGCTCGAGCAAAACCCGTGGGAGGCCGTCTCCGAGAAGTACCCGCCCGGCACCATCGTGACCGGCAAGGTGCGCAATATCACCGACTTCGGCATCTTCATCGGCATAGAAGACGGCATCGATGGCCTCGTGCACGTGAGTGACATGAGCTGGGGCCAGCGCGTGCGCCACCCCTCCGAGAAGTTCCAGAAGGGCGACGACGTGACGGCCCGCGTGCTCAACGTCGACGTCGAAAACGAGCGCTTCAGCCTCGGTATCAAGCAGATCCACGACGACCCGTGGAAGAGCGCGGCCTCGCGCTACTACCTGGGCCAGGTCATCGCCGGGAAGGTGGTGCACAAGGTCGACTTCGGCCTCTTCGTCGAGATCGAAGACGGCGTCGAGGGCCTCATTCACACCAGCGAGCTGTCCAACGGCGGCGGCGAGTGGCAGAACAACTATAAGGAAGGCGAGAGCATCAACGCCGAGATCATCAACATCGACGTGAACGACCGCAAGGTGTCGCTCTCGGAGAAGTCGGCGATCGACCGCGCCCGCGGCGGCGACATGCGCGAGGTCCTGCGCAAGCAGGGCGACAGCTCCGCGAAGTTCGGCGACATCATGGGCGACCTGAGCCGGCGCATCAAGGAGCGCGGGGAGTAGGCCTCCCGGCGCGACTCGAGAGCAGCGAGCGCCCGCTCCCCTCCCCGGGGGACGGGCGCTTCCTCGTGCATGGGCGCGCGCGATACTCTGAGACCCATGACCTACGCCAAGCTCGCCGCCGCCGGGCTCGCCCTCCTGGGCATCGTGTGCTTCACGGTGCAGAACAGCTCGCGCACGACCGACCTGTCGCTCGACCTCTACGTCGGCGCCTGGAGGCTGGTCGACCCGGCGCCCATTCCCATGCTGATGTGGGGCTCGTTCGCCCTGGGCGCGCTCGCGGCCTGGCTCTACAACTTCCGCAAGAGCATCACGCTGTCGCGCCGCGTGCGCCAACTCGAGCAGGAGATGGCGCTGGCAGGCCGCACCGCCTCCACCACGCATGCGGCCTCATCGTCGTCCCCCGCCACCACGGCCGACAAGCCGCGCAAGGACACAAAGGACGCCGACGGCTGGGCCTAGAGGTCGACTCACGGAGGCGGCCAGGGTTTCCACCGGGCGGGGCCGCCCCCGGCGTGACGCCGGCGGCGGTCACCAGTCGCCGACGCGCTCATCCATGAAGGCCGCTCGCGTCTCCACCCAGGACCGGACGCGCGCGTCTTCCTCGGCGTAGACCGACACCTCGTAGAAGTAGCCGCCGTAGTTGATGTCCTCGATGGGCCAGAGCGCGAAGTTCCGCTCGATGGCCTCGCCCAGGGTGGCCTGGTAGGCGTCGACGCGCGCGAGGATCGTGTCGGTGGCCATCGGTCCCTCGCGCAACTCCGCCCAGCGCGCAACCATGCGCGCGCGGAACTCGTCACTCGTGCCCGGCACCGCGAACATGGCGGGCCGGTAGTCAATCCAGCTGTAGGGGTCGCCGTAGCTGTCGTAGTACAGGAACACCCCGTAGCCCATGTCCAGGTCCCACGGGGCGAACTGGATCTTTCCGCCGACGTCTTTCCAACTGTGCAAGGATGTCCAGGCGAAGTCCTCGTTCTTCACGAACTCCTCGAGCAGCACGATATCCACCATGCTGTCCTCGTCGACATGGGTCCAGATGCCCTCGTCGCCGAAAGGGTCGCTGCCGAGGGTGGCCTGCTCCCAACTGTAGAGCCATGACCCCACGCCTCGCGCCTGCTCCTCGGTGATGCTGTTCTCGGAGGGGTACACCAGCTTCCAGCAACCGTGGGTCGTGGTGTTGTCGTGAAAGCAGTTGGCGTCGTCCTGCTTGAGCACGAAGCTGTCGCCCGTGGCGCTCTCCGACACGTCGACGCGGTCGGGATCGCGCTTGATGCGCTCGCCGAGGGTGTACACGCCGTTGTATTGGCCGTCGAGGGCCAGCTCGCAGTAGCGCAGCTCCGGGGCGTACCGTTCCTTGCCGCCGAAGCTCTGGAAGAGATCGAAGCCAAGCTTGTTACGGACGAGCGACCGGTCAAACCACTGCCCGTTGAGGATCCAGTCCGACTCGTCGCCCATGCCGAGGAGATCGGCCTTCACCTCGGCGCCGGCCTCGTCCCAGAGTTCCACCCCGTACTGGTGCTTGGGGACGCTACGCGACGATCGTCCCCGCACCCACGCGCCCACCGCTCCGTCGTAGTGTACTTCGCCGCCCTCGCTCACGACGGAAAGCCAACACTCGGTCTTCGCCTCCTCGGTCACGCCCGCCGGGCAGTCGAGCGCCGCCTGGCAGAGCTCGGAGTCGTAGTCATGCGGTTGCGCCCCCACGCCGCCCGGGGCCTCCTCGGGGGGTGCCTCGATGCTCGCCACGGCCGAGTCGCCCGCGGGAGCAGGACTGTCGACGGTGCAGGCCAACGGGAAGAGCACGGGCACAGGTTAGCAGGCGCGCCCATGTCCTCCAACGCCACCCTCTTCGGCCTCCTCGGTTTTGCCCTCGTGCTCGGCGGGATCGGCGGCTACGCCGGCTACTCCGTTGGCTACTCGCGCGCGCACCTCGAGGCCCA
>VGRE01000115.1 GCA_016875435.1 Deltaproteobacteria bacterium
GCACGCGCTGGACGGGGGGCGAACTGGCCGCCGATGGCGTGGCCCTCGCGCGTGCCGAGCTGCCGATGTGGGCGGAGATTGGCTACCGGCGCCTGTTATTCTGGCCTGGCGCGGTGGCGCGGTTGGAGAGCGCGGGCCTCGCCTACGCCGCGGGCCCGGCCTTGAGGGCCCAGGCGGTGGCAGGCAACACCGTGGCCGGCCTCGCCGTCGCCGCCCCGGTCGACAGCACCGGGGCACTGGCCCCCGAGTTGAGCCTCGACCTCGGCGGCGAGCGCCTGTCTTTCCGGGGCGATGCCGCCCTCGACCGGCAGTCCGTCGAACTGCGCGGCAGCGGCGACGTGAGCGGCGGGGCGGGCTTCCTCCACGCGGGCGAGGCCTGGCTCGGCTGGGGCGACGTCAACGTGAAGGCCGGTCGCCTCGTGGCGGGCGCGGGGCTCACCCTGGATCTCGCCTCGGAAGAGGCCGATCCCTGGGCGCTCGCCCCGGTGGCGGTGGAGGGCGCCAGCCTCCGCCTCGGCTACGACGACGGCTGCTCTGCGGCGATCCTCAGCTCCGCGCTCGCGCCCGACCGCGCCTTGCCCGACCTTGGCCTGCAAGTCGTGTTACGACGCTGAGGGGGCTCAGTCTTCGCAGCTCGTGGCCCACACCGGTGGGTTCACGTCTTCGCTGATGGTGAGGTAGCGGCGCTCCACGCTGTCGTAGGCCACCGACTCGCCCTGCGGCTCGCTCGGGGCCGGCAGGTCCAGGCGGGCCGCGTCTTCCAGGTCGTCGAGGCCGTCGTCGGACAGGGTGTACTCCCACACGTGCCCGTAGGTGCGGAGGATCAGCCGGGAGCCGTCGGGCCAGAGGTCGGCGCCGGTGGCGGCCGCGGCCCCGCCCTCGCTACCGCTGCCGGTGTAGAAGCGGCCCCGCCGTTCGAGCACGACGGGGGCGGAACTGTCGAGATAAGGGAAGGAATACGCCGTGGACTGATCGGTATCGTATTCCTTGGTGAAGATCACCGGCAGGCCTTCCGGGGTGACCGCCATCGACTCGGCGTCGTAAGCGCCATCGGGGTAGGTATACTCGAATAGCTCGGCAGTAACGGTGAGATCGAGGCCACCCTCGGCCGGGACCACGGGCTCCTCGAAGCGATACACCCCGTGCCAGGGCCGGTCGTGGTTGTTGTCGCCGATCTCGCCGACGAAGACGCAGGTGCTTTCCCCGCAGTTGCCCACCGCGAGGTCTTCCCAGTCGTTGTTGCTCACGCCGTCGAGGGTGACCGTCCCGAGGCGGTTGCCCATCGCGTCGAGCGCCGTCACCTGGTTGGGCGCGGCGTGGTCTTCCATCACCCACAGCACGCCCTCGTTGAGTCGCGACACGGCCAAGCCGCTAATCTCGTTGAGGTCGCTGTCGGCCACGGTACCGGTTTGCTCCGGGCTGCCCCAGGTTAGGCAGGGGGGCGAGGGGGGATCGCGCTCCGTGGGCTCGCCGCTGTCGCCGGTCCGGCCTGCGGTGTCGGCCTCTCCGTCGCGTGCGTCGGAGGCCAGTACCGGGTCGGGCGGGGCCACGTAGGGGGTACTGCACGCCGCGAGAGGCATAAGGAGCGCCAGCACCGCCAGGGCGGGGAGTGCGCGGAGGATGACCTTGCGGCGGATCATCGCGGCCCTCTGGCTAATGTAATAGCGGCATCGCGGCCAAGTGCTCGTCAGATTTTGGTTTTTTACGATCTACCTCCCGATGACAGCCAGGACCTCGCTGGTGGCGTCGGGCAGGCCACAGCCGCCGAGGCCCTGCGGGTTGAAGCAGAGCGCCACCGCCGCTGGCCCCCCTTTCTTCGCCGCTTTCTCGGCGGCCGCCTTGGCCTTTTTCAGGCCGCTCGATGCTGCCTTCTGCACCGCCGCCATGTAGGCCTCGCGGGCGGCCAGGGCCTTGCCCAGCGCCGCCTCGCGAGTGGCGGTGTCGGGGCTGGCCACGTCGTCCTCAATCTCCTCGTTGAGCAGCTCCCGGTCGTAGGCCGCTGCCTTGATCGCCTCGGCGGCGAGGGCGCGGGCGAGGCTGGCGGCGTCGACGGTGCGCTCGGCGCCCGTCCAGGCGGTGGCCGCCTGCGCGCTGCCCTCGAGTTGCACGCGGGGCCAGTCGACGGACAGGATCGACGCGATGGCTCCTTGCAGCTCGATGTCCGTGTCCATCGCGGCGGCGAGATCGGCGCTGATGTCGCGACCGGGGCAGCGCGCTGGTCGACCGAGGGCGGCGAGGGCTGGGCTCGACTGCTGGCACTGGGTGACGGTCTGTTCCCGGGCCACCGAGGGCATCGCGCGTTCCAGCGCCGCGCCGAAGTTGCGCGAGTAGTCCTCGCCGAGCAGGTCGGTGTGTTTCTGGAGGCGGAGAAACTGGCCGCTCAGCTCGCGATCGACGGCGTCGAGGTAGGCCAGGCGCGCCGCGTCGGGGCCGGCGATGGCGATGCCGAGCTCCAGGTCGTCAACCAGCTTCTTGGCGCGCTCCAGCTCGCCCTGGGCCTTCTGGAACGCGTCGGCGTCGCGCGACTGGGCCTTGCCGAACAGCTCGCTTTTCGCGGCGATGCCGTCCTCGGTCCACCAGAGGGGGTCGGCGGCGAGGGCGAGGGCGAGGGCGAGAGGGAGGAGGAGCATGCGCTGGACTATCTCCCGGCCTCGAACACCGGCACCATCGTCGCCTTCCCGCCTGACACGTTGGCGAGCTCGCCCTCGGCGAGGCGGCACAGGAAGCCGGCGAGCTTGCCCCGCGCCAGGAACGGCCCGGTGTCGATCACCCGCTCGTGGAGTTTGCCGTCGCGGGCGTCGTGGAAGCGTCCGGTGGGGGCCGGGACGCGGAGCTGCGCCACCTGCGGGTAGGGTCGCGACAGCGCGTCGTCCCAGGCGCTCGCGGTCGCCGTCCACCCCAGCACCACGCCCTCCCCGCCGTGCGCGTCGACCGGCTTGAGCACCCAGCCCTCGCGCTCTCGCCGCAGGCGTTCCTGGTTCCGCGGGGACACCAGCAACGTCAGCGGGAAGTGTCGTGAGACCAGTCGATGTTCGGCCGGGGACAGCGCGAAGCTGGGCTCGTGCAACAGCGCGAAGATCGCCTTGTTGTGGAGCAGGCAAGTGCGCAGCGAGTTGACCATGCACACGCGACGCGCCCGGTAGGCGTCCATGATGGCGGCGAAGGCCCCGGGTTGCCGCCGGAGGTCGCGGACGAGGAAGCGCCGGTAGAGCACGTCGATGGCGATGCTGCCGGCACGGAGCGACTCGCCGTCGAAGCTCAACTGGCCGGGCGGCGCGATCACGACGGGGTGACCTGCCGCGCGGAAGGCCGTTGCGAGCAGCTCGAACTCGGGTGCCGTCGCCACTCCCGGCAGGTCGACGATCGCGATGCTCGCGCGCCGGGACGCGACGCCCCATTCCCGCGCCAGCGCGCGCACGGTCGACACCACCCGGGGGAGGGGATCGAGGAAGTGGCCGGCGCCGGGGAACAGGGGCGCCAGCGCGGAGGCGTAGCCCATGCCCGCGGGGCTCTCGGCGTTGAGTTCGAGGAACCGCGGCTGCCCGTCCACCACGTAGGCGTCGAGGCGGGCCAGGGGCGCCACGTCGGGGAAACCGGGATCGATACGTGCCCAGTCGATGGCGTCGAGCGGGGTGCCGAGGCGCGCGGCGAGCGAGTCGGGGCCGCGATCGAGGTCGGCGAGCAGCGCGGCGCGGACCTTGCGCAGCAGGCGATGGACCGCCGGGAGCAGCCGTCGCCAGCGATGCCACTCCGGGGCGGACAGCGAGAGCGGCGTGCGGTGTGCGCACACCGGCCCGTCCCCGTGGCGCGCGCCCCGGGCGATCACCTGGGCGAGGAAGGCCTGGTCGTCCACGCTGGGGGTCTAAGCCGCGGGCCCGCGCGCCGAGCGGTTAGCTCCGCCCCGTGTCCTCGCCCCTGCTCGGCAACGCGCGCGTACAGTCCCGCGTCATCGCGGCGCTCGACGGTGATCGGGCCCACCACTGCTACCTCTTCGAGGGCCCGAGCGGCGTGGGCAAGGCGACGTTTGCCTTCTGGCTGGCGCGCTACGTCAACTGCGCGGCGCCCAGCCGCCCCTGCGACCAGTGCCCTTCGTGTCGCCAGATGCTCGCGGGCTCGCACCCCGACCTGCTCATCGTCGGTCCCGACCCGTCGAAGGCCACGCGGGTCATCAGCATCGACCAGGCCCACCGTACCATCGAGGCCATCCAGCTCCAGCGTCACTCGGCGCGGCGCCGCTTCGTGATCATCGACCCCGCCGACGCGTTGAACGAGGAGAGCGCCAACGCCTTGCTCAAGACCCTCGAGGAGCCGCCGCGGGGCACGCAGTTCATCCTCGTGAGCGCGCGGGCCGCGTCGTTGTTGCAGACCATTCGCAGCCGGTCGCAGCGGGTTCGGTTCGGGCCGGTGCTCGGCGCCGAGTTGCGCGGCTGGCTCGTTGCGCGGGGACTCGACCCTGAGCTGGCGGTCATGGCAGCCGGGTCGCCCGGCCAGGCCGTGAAGCTGTCGCAGGGCGAGGGCGAGTCGCGACGGAAACTGCGCGACGCGCTGGTGTCGGTCGTGGGGCAGCCGCTCCACAAGGCCTTTGCCCTGGCCGAGGTGGAGGGCAAGAAGGGAGACGGCGTGAACCGGGCCGAGCTCGCGCTCGAGGTGTTCGAGGAACTCCTCCGCGACACGGCGCTGGTGGCCAGCGGCCGCGAGGGCCTCGTGCATCCCGAGCTTCGCGCTCACTACGAGGACTGGGCGCGCATCCTCTGGCCGGGCGGCCTCGGCCGGATGTGGGGGCACGTCGCGAGCGCGCGCGAGCGGCTGGCGCTCAACGTGAACGGTCGCACCGTGCTCGAGGCGCTGCTGGCGCAGATGAACCTGGAGGCGCGGTGATCGACAGCCACTGCCACCTCGACCCCTCCACCTACGGGGGCGACGAGGGCGTCGATGCCGTGGTCGCTCGCGCCGTGGCGGCGGGCGTCACCCACATGCTCAGCGTCGGCAGCGGCTACGGCTTCGACAGCGCGGCGCGGGCGGTGGCCGTCGCGCGTCGTCACGCCAACGTGCGCGCCAGCGTGGGGCTGCATCCCCACGACGCGAAGGACTTCACCGACGCCCGCTTCGCCGATCTGCTCGACATGAGCCAGCTCCCCGAGGTGCTGGCCCTCGGCGAGATGGGGCTCGACTTCCACTACGACAGCTCCCCTCGCGACACGCAGCGCGCCGTGTTCCGGGCGCAGCTACGCGAGGCGCGGCGGCGACAGGTCCCGGTGATCATCCACGACCGGGAGAGCGGAGGGGAAACCCTGCGCATCCTCGACGACGAGAGCGCCTGGGACACCGGCGTGCTCTTCCACTGCTACACCGGCAACCTCGCGATGATGGAGCAGATCGTCGCCCGCGGGGGGTGGATCTCCATTCCCGGCATCGTCACCTTCAAGACGGCCGGCGAGATGGCCGAGGTGGCGGCCCGTGTCCCCGACGATCGGCTCCTGGTGGAGACCGACGCGCCCTTCCTCACCCCGGTGCCCCACCGGGGAAAGAAGAACGAGCCGGCCTACGTGGCGCACACGCTCGCGAAGGTCGCGGCGTTGCGGGGCCGGCCGGTCGCGGAGATGGAGTCGCTCACCGTCGCGAACACGCGGCGGTTCTTCCGCTGGGCGTCGTCGTAGGCCGGGCGCCGGTTGGGCCGGGGCGGCTGCCGGCAGCCGGCCATCCCGCGGCTCGGGGGCGACTTCGCCGGCGGCGGGCGGACGGCCTACTTCTTCGCCTTCTCGGCGGCGTTCTTGTCGGCTTCCGGCGTGTGTACCGGGAAGGCCGGGGTGCTGCCCTTGTTCTCGCGCTGGTTGCGTGCCTTGCGACCGGCGTTCTTGTTGCGCAGTTCGCGACGGAGGGTGGTGTTGGCGGTCTTGGAGGCCATGGGTTCCTCTTTCGGGGGGCGCGGTCTATGGGAAAGGGGGCGAAGCGTCAAGGAACCCCTTGCGGACGCCGCGCGCCTCATGTAGACACCGGCCATGCTGGTCCTCCTCTCTTTCCTCGCGTGCGATCGACTAGAGAAGGCGGGCGAGACCGTCGATAGTTTCGGCGACACCACGGTGGCGCAGGGCCTGTTGCTCGGCGCCGACTTCCCCGACGGGCTCACCTTGCCGCCGGAGTCGAAGATGTACTCGGCGGCGTGCAAGGTCTTCCTCGCCGAGGTGACCGACACCGAGGACGTGTCCGACGCGCCGGTGAGCGGGGCCGAGGTGGCCTACGTCGACCCCGGCGAGGGCTCCCTCGAGTTCCAGGAAGAAGACGCCGGGGAGTACCTGCTCTACTCGATGGACGGCCTGTCCTACGACCCCGGCGGCGAGGCGGTGGTGCGCTTCGAGGTGGCTGGCGAGTCGGGCGAGCTGCGCGTGGAGATGCCCGAGGCCCCCGAGGTGGAGGTGCCGTCGAGCATGACGGCGGGCGACAACGTGCGCGTGCGCGTGACCCAGGGCCGCTTCGCCAACCTGGTGTTGGCGGTCTACGACGTGGACCACGAGAAGCTCACGTGGGACAACCTCCCCGACGACGTGGGCTCCACCTACGAGCTCAACGCCAGCGACGAGGTCGTCGACGAGCTGGTGATCCCGGGCGAGGCCTTCAAGCGCGAGGCGCTCTACGTCGTGGGCGTGGGCGGCCTCGTCACCGCCGACCCCGACACCCTCGACGGGGTGAACCGCTCGCTCTCTACCTTCGCGGCGGCTCAGATGAGCTTGCACATCGTCGAGGCGAGCAAGGAGTAGGGGATCGGGATCTGGGCGGCCGCCGCTTCGCGTCGCCGGGTGCTCGCGGCGCGCCTGCGGCGCTCTGCTCGCCCCCTGCCGCGCGGCTCGGGGGGATCTGAGCTGGAGCGGGGAATGCGCCACGGTGTCGCGACACGATGGTGAGCGCGGACTGTGGGGGGCTCGGCGGCGAGCGGGCGGGGAGCGGCGGACTGTGGTGGGCTCGGCGGCGACTTGGCGGGGATCGGCGGATTGTCCCGGGCTCGGCGGCGAGCCTCGGAGATTCCGCCGCTCTGGGGGGTGGCCGGCGCCAGGTGCGGGGCCCCGCCACGGGCGAAGGCTGATATTTCGCGAGGGGAGCCGTCGCGAGCGGCGGGCGAGCGGCGGATTGTCCCGGGCTCGGCGGCGAGCCTCGGGGATTCCGCCGCTCTCGGGGGCGTGGGCACGTACGAGGCGCTTGACGCGCGCACCCGGCGCGCGAAGCATCGCCGCGCCATGTCGCAGGGCTTCCACGTCGTGTTCCGGGCGGTCGACGACCGCGTGCTCGCCCCAGACGACGCGACTCGCCGGGCGCTCGCGGGGTGCCTGCTCCGGGTGGGTCGCCGCCGGGGACTCTTCGGCCTTGGCGCGGCAGACACTCATGCGCACGCCCTGCTCGCGGGGAACGCGGTCACGGCGGGCCGCTTCGTCCACGACGCGCGCCTGTCGCTGGCGGCGATGCTCGGCACCCCGATGGCGGCGGCCTCGGTCAAGCCACTCCGCGACGTTTGGCACGCGGAGAGCGCGCTCGGCTACGTGCATCGGCAGGACACCCACCACGGGGTCGTCGCCGACCCCTACCGCGAGGCCACCACCTTGCCCGACTTGCTCGGGTTGAGGCTGGGACACCTGTGGATGGCGCGGCGGGTGCGCGAGGTTGTCCCGCGCGTGTCGCGAGCGAGCCTGCTCGCGCACTGGGGGCTCGACGCGCTCGTGGAGGGCTTCGATCTCGACCTGCTGGCCGAGGCGGGCGCTGCTGCTGCCGGTGTCGCGACACTGGTGGGCAAGTCGCCTCGAGTGGTCGAGGTTCGCCGCGCCTGCATTTTCGCGGCGGCTGGCGAGTCCCCCTCCCGCGTGGCCGAGGCACTCGGCATCGCGACGCGCACGCTCCGAGAGCTACGCGAGTCGCCTGCCGCGCCGCTGGCTCTCCGAGCCGTGCGCCTGCAGATGGGCCTGCGCCTCGCGCGGCCCCGGGTCGAGTCCTTCGTTGATGACTGCATCGCGCGCGACCGCGACCCTCGCGCGGCGGGGCTCCCCGGCGGCGTCAGCGGTGGGTAGCCCGGGTTTCGGCGTGCCGTGTGCGTGTCGCGACACGCTCGCGAGCGGCGGATAGTCGGGAGCTCGCGTGCGAGCTAGGGAGAAACCGCCGCTCCGGGGGCCGCGCGGGGGTGGCGGCGGCGCGGCGCCGGGACGCGGCAACGGGCGAAGGCGGGTAGTTTTGGAGTCGCGTGCCATGTACGTGTCGCGACACGCTCGCGAGCGGCGGATAGCCAGGAGCTCGCGTGCGAGCCGGGGAGAAACCGCCGCTCCGGGGGCCGCGCCGCGATGGTGCTCCAAGTTCGAGCCCAGTTGGCGTTGGTGGAGGGTCGAGGCGGTGGATGTTCACGCGCAGAGAGCACAGAAGCCACGGAGGAAGCGCCCGCGTGTCGCGACGATGGTGTAGGTTCGAGGCGGTGAGCTGGGGTGACGGGGTGAGGCGTCGGCGTTGCCGGGCCCCGATGCCCGAGTCGACACGATCGTGGAGGTGCGCGACTCGGCGATGTCGACCCCGTCCTCCGCCGCGGTCGCCGCCCTCGCCACCCTCACCGTTGCTGGTCCCGTCACCCTCGATCTCGCCGGCCCCGGCGGCCCGCTCGCCATCGGCCCGGGGCGCCACGCCCTGCCCCCGGGCGACTACCGCGGTCGCGCCCGCTTCGACGAGAGCGGTCGCGACGTGGCCACGCCCATCATCGCGCTCGCCCCGGGCGGCGCCGTCACACTGAGTTGTGACGCCCAGTTCACCACCTGCGTCGTTCGCTGACTACCGGATCTCGATCGTCCCGGGCAGCATCGCCGCCACGCCGCCGTCTTGCAGCACGCGGTCGAGCAGCAGCAGGCGGCCGTAGGCCTCGCGCACCTCGGGGACCATCGCCTCGGGGGGGAGCTTGGCCTGCTCCAGGTCTTCCGCGAGCTGGTCGAAGAGCGTCTTGCGGCGGGGAAGGCGGGTGATCGACACCTCCTCCTCGCCCACTGCCGCTAGTTCCTTGGCCTTGGCGATCGCCTCGTCGAGCCCGCCCACCTCGTCGACGAGCTTGCGCTCCAGCGCCTGCCGGCCCGTCCACACCCGCCCCTGGGCCACGGCATGCACCTCGTCGGTGCTCATCTTGCGGCCCTCGGCTACCCGCGCGAGGAAGAGGTCGTAAAAATTCTGGAGGAACTCCTTGAACTTCAAGCGCTCGGGATCGGAAAAATTCGCGATGGGGGAGAAGAGCTCGCTCATCGCGCCGCGGCGGTAGGTGTAGGTGGTGATGCCCACCTTTTCGTAGATGCCGCCGAGGTTGAGCTTGCCGCCAAACACGCCGATGCTGCCGGTGAGCGTGTTGGGCTCGGCCACGATCCAGTCGGTGCCGGCCGAGATGTAGTAGCCGCCGCTCGCGGCGTAGTCGCCCATCGACACCACCACGGGCTTGCCCTCGGCCTGCACCCGCTCCAGGGCGCGCCAGATGTTGTCGGAGGCGAGGCCGCTGCCGCCGGGGCTGTTCACGCGGAGCACGACTGCCACGACGTCGTTGTCGCCGCGCACGTCGTCGAGCAGTTCGATCATGCTCCGGTCGCCCACCATGCTGCCCCCGAACAGCGGCGCGCCCGACTCGCCGGAGACGATGGCCCCGTCGGCGTGGACCACGGCGATCGACTTGCCGCCGCCGAAGCCGAGCGACGGCGACTTGTACTTGGAGAGCTTGGTGTGCTCCTTGCCCGCGAGGCCTTGGGCCACCTCGTCGCGCCACTTCAGGCCGTCGATCATCTTGCGCTCGAGCGCCGCGGCCGGGGTGATGGGAGGATCGTCGACAAGCGCGCGCATGTCCTCGGGGCTGAGCCCTCGCCCCTCCGCCATGCCGCGGATCATCTCCTCGTACAGGCCGTCGAGCATCTGCTCCATCGCCACGCTCGCCGACTCCGACGGCTCGGCACGGGTGTAGGGCTCCACCGCGCTCTTGAAGTCGCCCACGTGCTCGAAGTTGGCGGTGACGCCTAGCTTCTCGAGGGTGCCCGTGTAGTACTCGGTCGTGATTGCAAACCCGTTCACCAGCATCACGCCGGCGGGCGACACGTAGAGCTCGGTGCAGGCGCTGGCCACGTAGTAGGCCTTGTTGTCGTAGCCGTCGGCCCAGGCGTAGCAGGGCTTGCCCGAGGCGGAGAACTCGGCGATGGCACCACGCAGCTCGGCCGCGCCGGCCCAGCCCACGCCGATGTCGCGCACCTCCAGGTAGAGGGAGGCCACGCGGTCGTCGGTGGCGGCGCGTCGAATCTCGGCGGTGGCCTCGGTGAGCAGGAGCGGGAACTGCTGGGGATCAATGACGAAGCCCTCGTTGCCGGGGGCGTCGTTCATGCTGCCGTCGAGCACGACCTCGAGCGCGCCGCCCTCTGCCACCGAGGGGACGAACTCGTCTTTCATCAGGACGATCGCGCCCACGGTGGCGGCGGTGACGGTGAGGAAGCCCATCGCCGCGATGCCAAGCAAGAGGCGCGCCGCCCGGCGCCCCCTCGGCGAGGGGGTGCTCGCCGGGCTCGGTGTAGAGGGCGGGGGCGGCGTGGGGGCGTCGGTGTCGCTCAAGCGGTCCTCGGGCCGCCGGTTCATAAGCACCCGGCGGCGCCCCTTCCACGCTCAGCGACACTGCCGGCGGTGCTCGTGGAAGAAACGAGACATGGGCGGGAAGACCTGGCCGGGCGCCTGCTCGCCGAGCAGGCAGTCGAGGTGACCCCAGCCGGGACCCAGCGCGAGGTGCTCGGCGCCGAGGCGCTCGACGAGGGGCTCGGCGGCCCCCGGGGGACAGGCAGGGTCGTCCTGCCCGGTCACCACCATCGCTGGCAACGGGCGCTGGGCGCTGACGATGTCCAGCCGGCCGGTGGCGTCGGTCAGCGAGCCCTCGGCCACCCAGCGCGCCACCTGCTTCACCACGCCGCCTGCGAGGTCGGCGCCGCCGTGGCGCAGTCGCCCGCGGGCGAGCGATCCGGCGGTCCCCGGGGAGCCGAGGTCGGCGCCACCAGCGATCCAGGGCGTCGCGAGTTGCTGCGCCCGTCGCGCCGGGAGGGTCCAACCCCCCGGGAGGAGCGCTGCCACCACGCCGGCGAACCGAGTGGCGCTCGCGGGGGCCGCGAAGCGCACGGCGGGGCCGAGGAGGGCCGCGGCCGCGAGTCGATTCTCCACGCCGAGCGCTCGCGCGATGAGCAGGGACTGGGCCGCCAGCCCGTGGGCCGCCACCAGCACGCGGCCGTAGCCCGAGTGCTCGAGCACGCGGTCGATCGCGGCGGGGAGGTCGCGCGTGGCGATGTCGTCGACGGAGAACGGCCCCGCGTCGGCGGGTGGCACCGACGAGGGGTCGCCGCGGTGTTCCCAGAGGTAGACGGCGTGCCCCTGGGCCTGCAAGTATCGGGCGAGCCCGCCCCCCGGCTCGAGCACGAAGTCGCGGTGGGTGGCGCCGAGGCCGTGGCCGAGGAGCACCGGCTCGCCGGCCGCGCCGGGCGGTGGCGGCAGGTGGAAGAGGTCGGCGCCCCAGCCGTCCTCGGAGCGGTAGCGAAGTCGCGACACCGGCGCCGTGTCGGCGCGCACGAAGCTGCCGCGCTCGCCGGGCCTCAGCGCCCGCCAGGCCATGGCCATCGCCGCGTCGCCCACGGCGCGCACGAGGTTGTCGGGCGCGGGGAGCCGCCCGCGTCGCCGGAGGTCGGGGAGGTTGGTTCCGTCGGCCATGGGGGCTCGGGGAAGGGGACGGCAGGCTCGCGCGGGAGCGGTAGCGGCAGCGCCGTGGAAGGCCGTCGCTCCTCGGCCAGGCACGGTTGAAGCTTGCCTCGAGGGCACAGCGTCTACGGGAACTTCGCGCGAGCCTGTCCGTCCTCCGGTTTTGACGCGGGGAGATCCTTGAACCAGAGGCTCAGGGAAACTCTTGCCGCGTCAAGAGTGCTTGTAGCACAGCTCCCCGGGTCACGGCAAGGGACGCCGCCGCTAGCCGTCGAGGAAGCGCTCGATCTTCGCGTTGTCGACGAGATCGTCGCGCCAGGCGGCCTTCAGGTCCTCCCGGCGCACGAACTCCAGGCGCGCGCGGGTGGTCTGGGCGCCGACGGCGAAGTCGGCTTCCAGCGGCTCCGCCCGGGACGACACGCGGATCACGTGCGCGACGCCGCGGATCTGAACGGGGAGAGCGAGCACGCTGCCCGCGGGGGCGGAGGCCACCTGCGCAAGGAGCTCCGGGCTCTCCCCCAGCGGCTGGACCTCGGTGTCGAGGAGGCTGAACTCGGCGGTGACCGACGAGGCGAGTGAGAGCGGCACCAGCATCTCCACGGGCGCCATGCCCGCGTCACGCCAGGTCGTGGCGAGCCTCGTGGCGAACTCGGCCACGACGCCGTCGACTTTCGACTCCCTGAGCAGCCGCAAGGCGATCTCGTCGTCGGCCTCCTCCAGGGGGATGGTGCGCTTTTCCTCGATGGCGTCGACGCGCAGCAGCGTGAATCCCCGGCTGGTCTCCACCACGGCGCTCACCTGGCCGGAGCCCGCTGCATCGGCCGCTTCGGCGAGGGACTTGTCGAGCGCGTCGGCGGCGAAGAGGCCCATGTCACCCCCGCTCGCGGCGGAGCTGTCTTCGCTCCAGCGGCGCGCGAGGTCGCCGAAGTCGGCGCCGGCCCGCGCCTGGGTAGCGATGGCCTCCAGGCGGGCCTGCACGGCGGCCTTCTCGGCGCCCTCGATGTCGGTGCGCAGCACGATGCCATGCAGGCGGTAGCGCCGCGGCAGGTCGTACAGTCGCGCGAAGTCCTCGTCGTACTTTGCTTTGACGCGGTCCTTGTTCGCGGCGAGGAAGGCCTCGACCTCGATGGCAGGTACCTCGATCGTGGGCAGGAAGGCGTCGGGCACCAGTCGAACGTACTCCAGCGTGATGCGAGTGTTTTCCTTGCGCCACTCCTCCTTCACCTCGCCGTCGGTCACCACCGCGCCCTTGGTCACCAGAT
>VGRE01000116.1 GCA_016875435.1 Deltaproteobacteria bacterium
TCGCCGTTGCAGATCTCCTCGAGGGCGCCCACGTCTTCCTGCGGTTGCGCGGCCAGGCTCTCGGGGGTGCAGAACACCAGGGGGTACGCGCCCTGCGTGTAGACCGGCACCACCTCGCCGGCCGAGCCGTCGTAGGCCCAGAAGGTGTAGCCGGCGCTGGTCTTGTTGTCGCCCCACTCGGCAAAGGCGCTGCCGTTGACGTCGTAGTAGCGGCCGTAGTTCAGGGTGACCGCCGTCTTGCTGTCGCGGGTGGCGTCCCATGCCACGCCGAGGCGGGGCGCCGGCATCCACTGCTCGAGGATGCGGGTGCCCTGCGCGGTGTAGAGCTCCTCGCGGTCGAGGCGCGCACCGGCGTTCACCGTCAGGAACTCCCAGGGCTGCCAGTCGTCCTGGAGGTAGGAGCTGAACGTGACACTGCGGTGCGGCAGGGCCCCCACGTAGTCGAAGGTCTGGAGGTACTCGCACTGGCTGTAGTTGTCTTCCGCGGTGCACGCGCGGTCGCTCGACGAGTAGTAGTAGGCCAGGAGCCCATCGTCCGGCCCGGTGTAGTCGAGCTCTCGCGACTCGGACAGCTCCCAGGCCTCGATGCCGCCCTTGATGCGGTGGTCGCCGAGCGCGTCGTCGACGAGTTGGGTGACACTGTAGGTGATGCCGTTGCGGGTGCGCGTGTTGTAGTCGTAGGCCATCGCGTTGCCGCTGACGGTGCCGGTGTCGAGGTCGACCACCTGCGGCGCGGCGCCGTCGCCCGACATGGGGACGGCGTTGACGTGCGACAGGTTGGTGAGCGCCTTGACGTCCATCTCGGTGGTGGCCGTCGGCAACCACACGGCCTGGAGCATGTGGCCGACGTCGTCGCTCGTGTAGAGTTCCTGCGCCTCGGGGAGCACTTGCGACGAGGTGATGCTGTTCTCGATGCGGGTCACCTGCGCGTTGAGCTGGTAGCGGAGCTTCACGTCGGGCGAGGCAAACCAGGTGAGCTTGACAAAGCCGCCGCCGTCGTAGCCGACATAGGGCGCGTCGGGATCGGCGCCTGCGTAGCTATAGGTGTTGGTGCCCAGGTCGAGGCCGGTGAAATACCAGAGTTTTTCCTTCTTGACCGGCCCGCCTGCGGTGAGGGAGAGCGAGTGCGACATGAAGTCGTCCTTGTCTTCCATCACCCCGAGCAACTCGTACTGGCCGCTCGTGGCCGCCATGCCCACGAAGTAGCCGGCGCTGCCGTGGTGCTCGTCGCCGCCGTCCTTGGTGACGACGTTGACGATCATGCCGGTGGCCTGGCCGAACTCCGCAGGCGCGCCGTCGGTGTAGACCTGGATCTCCTCGATGGCGTCGAAGTTGACGTTGCTGCCGAAGGTCTTGGTGGCGGGGTCGCGGGTGCTGATCCCGTCGAGGAGGTAGTTGTTGCCGTACTGGCCCTCGCCGCGCACGCTGGGATTACCGTCGCCGGAGCCGCCGGAGGATGTGTCGACCCGGCCCGACACGCCGGGGACCATGTTGACCACGTCCTGATAGCTGCGCCCCACGGGCAACAGGTCGAGCGCCTCCTTGGTGAGCTGGGTGCTGACGGCGGAGCGGGTGGCGTCGATCACCGGGAGTTCTTCCACGATGATCACTTCCTCGGTGCCCACCTTGAGCACGATGGGGACGAAGCTGGCCTCGTCGAGGCGCACCGTGACCTTGCGACGGACGGGGGCGAAGCCCGTCTTGAGCGCGCGCAACTCGTGGGTGCCGACAGGCACGTTGAGGAAGCGGAAGTCGCCGTCGTCGTCGGACTCGACGACCATCTCGCCCGCGATGCCGGGGCCTGAGAGGATCACCGCCACGCGGGGGACGGAGAGGTCGCCGTCGTCAGACACCGACCCGCGCACCGTGCCCGTTTCCGCGGCCTCGACGTAGGCAGCTAGGATGGGGAGGAGGGAGATCATTGGGCACCTGCGGCGTAGGTGAGGGTGTACTCGGTGCAGGAGTAGGCGGTGTCGGCCGAGTCGGGCGGCGGGCACGGGCCGCCGACGAGCACGGTGCCGGCGTCGTCGACAACCGCGAGGTGGTAGGTGCCGTCGGGCAGGCTGGGGGCGGCGAAAGCCACCTTGCCCGTCCCGCAGTTCGACACGAGCGTGATGTCGGCCCCCGCCTGCACGCCCGTGCTGTCGAAGAGGCGCACCCGGCGGCTGGTGGCGTCGAGGCCGCAGCCGACGATGGTGACGTCGTCGCCGGCCGCTACTTGCTGGGGACCCACCGTGTCAATCACGCCCGTTTCCGGGCACTCCACGTAGTAGTAGCCGGCGGTGCCGGTGAGCGTGGAGGTGGCGCCGCCGGAGGTGACCGAGATGTCGGCGTAGCCGTGCTTCCCCGCCGGGATGGTGCCCGCGAAGTTGTAGCCCACGTCGACATCGCGAGTGGGCAGCGTCACGTTGGTGACGACGTTTCCACCCACGGTGGCCTTGACGTCGCTGCCGAAGCCGTGGCCCGAGATCTGGATGGTAGTGCAGCCATCAACCCAGCCGTAGATCGGGTCGATGGAAACAGCCGCGAAGCCGGGATCGTTACAACCCGACAACACCGCCCACAGGAAAAGGATCAAGGGAGGCCTCCACGGTGCGCGGCGCCTCGTAACCTGCCTCAGATGCCTCGGTTAAAACGACAGGGAGAGCGTCGTCACCGACGGCATGGCCGGGGCCTCGCGCGGCTGGCCGATGGCGTCGCGGTCCGCGCCGCTGTTTTCCTCCTCGACCGGCGCCAGCGGCTCGTCGACGGCCAACCCGACCACCGGGCCTTCCGGCGCCACCACGGCGGCGAGGACCGGCGCGTCGACCGGCGCGGCGCGCACGAAGGCCAGCACGCGGTGGCAGGGGACGATCGCGATCACGCCGACGAGCAGTCCCTCGGTGACGCTCAACTGGCATTGCCCGCCCATCTCGTAGCGGGCGAGGTCGCCCTCGATGACCGCCCCCGAGTCCAGGGTGATGGTATCGGCGAGCGCCGTCGCGGCGAGGAGCGTGAACATTCGGGTCTCCGTTTGCCGTGCAGACACCGAGACCGGGCGAGGCCGCTACCCGAGACCGCGCATGAGGCCGAGGAGCGCCGCGCCGCCGAGCACGATCATCATGCTCATGTCGCGACGTACAAACAGGTACAGCGACACGAGCATCACCACCAGCCCGACGTAGTCGAGGTGTCCGCCCGGGACGAGGGCATGCCGGGCCAGCCGCAGCCCGAGGTGGATGATGACCCCCACGACCGCGGCCGAGACGGCGGCGAGCGGTCCCGCCAGGCTGGGGACGGCCCGCGCCCGCTCCACCAGCGGCGCACCAGCGAGAATGAAGAAGAAAGATGGGAGGAAGGTAAAGAATGTGGCAACGCCGGCCCCCGTCCAGCCCCGGGCCACGAAGCCCACGAAGGTGACCACCATGATGAGTGGGCCGGGCGTCGTCTCCCCGAGGGCGAGTCCATCCATCATCTGCGCGGTGGAGATCCACCCGCGCGCGATGGCGCCGTCGTGCAGGTAAGGCAACACCGCGTAGGCGCCACCGAAGGTCAACAGCGCCAGCCCGGTGAAGAAACCGGCCATGGCGCGGAGATCTTCGCCGAGTGAGAGGTAGGCGGCGGCGCCAAGGGCGAGGCTCGCGCCCGTCACCAGCAACGGGCGCCCCGGCGGTGCCGCGTGGTGGTCGCCGATCACCGCCTCGTCATCGACCCCGGCACGCGCCGACGCGTGGCTGGCGACTCCAAAGTGGCCGGCGCGTCCCAGCGCGAGCGCGACGATCACGAGGATGGGGAAGGGCACGCCGAGGAGGCACGCCAGGAGGGTGACGGCCGCCAACCCACGCGCCGGCCAACTCCCCAGGGCGCGCTTGGCGATGCGCCACGCCGCCAGGAATACCACCGCGACGACAGCGGGCTTCACCCCGGCGAAGGTGGCCGCCACCAGCGGCATGGAGCCGTAGGCGAGGTACAGCCACGTGAGTCCCGAGAGCACGAAGAACGAGGGCAGCACGAAGAGCCCGCCCGCGACGATGCCCCCGGGGATGCCATGCAGGAGCCACCCGATGTAGGTGGCGAGTTGCTGGGCCTCCGGCCCCGGGAGCACGGTGCAGTAGGCCAGCGCGTGCTGGAAGCGCCCCTCGCTGATCCAGCGCCGACGCTCGACCACCTCGCGGTGCATGGTGGCGATCTGCCCGGCCGGCCCGCCAAAGCTGATCAGGCCGAGCTTGAGCCACCACAGGGCCGCATCGCGGAATGAGGGCGCGGGCACGGCCATGGCGTGCACCCATATCGCAGGGCGACGCCGGCACCGGATGGGCCGGTCGGTCCGCTCGCCGGGGAGGGCGGGAGCCCGTCCCTCCTGGCTAGACCGTCCCCCACTTGCCGATGCCCACCGACGGGATGGCCTTGGTCAGCGTGCTCTTCACGATCTCCGAGAGCACGGTGACGCCGCCCATCATCTCCACGAGCTCTTCGCGTCCTTCGGCCTTGCTCAGCTTGCGACGGATGAGGTCGGGCCGGAGGTAGAAGTTCATGTACGCCTTGGTGCGGTACTGGCGCAGGCGCTCGGCGGTGAACGTCTCGGTCTCGAGCTGCGGGATCGGCCCGCCGCCATTGATGGTGTAGCGACGCCAGAAGTCGCCGTCGACGTAGCCGCGCTCCTGGGCGATACGGTAGAGGTCGGTGGCCGGGAGCGCGGTCGCCACGCTGTACGAGGCCCAGTCGAGACCGATCGAGGAGGAGAAGTTGATCATCTCCTCGATGTCCTGCGGGGTCGCGTCGTAGTAGCCCACCATGAAGTAGCCGCGGGTCTCGATGCCCACCTCGCGGGCGATGCGGAAGGCGCGCTCCGTCTGCTCGCGGGTGATCTGCTTGTTCATGATCTTCAGCACGCGGTCGGTGCCGGCTTCAACGCCCATGTGGATGGAGCGCAGTCCCGCGCGCTTGAGCAGCTCCAGCACCTCGCGATCGACGGTATCGACGCGGGCACGGATGTTGAACTTCACATTCACGTTACGACGCAAGATCTCCTCGGAGAGCTTGCGCATGCGTTTCTTTCCGATGGTGAAGGTCTCGTCGAACATGACGATCTCCTTCACGCCGTGGTTCTTCACCAGCCATTCCATCTCGTCGACCACCAGCTCGGGCGAGCGGAAGCGAAGCTTGTCGCTGTATACCTGCGAGCAGTAGCCGCAGTGCCAGGGGCAGCCGCGCGTCGTCACCATCGTGGCGAAGGGCTTGAGCAGGGTGAGGCAGTGGTAGCGGTTGACATCGACGAGGTCCCAGGCGGGCATCGGGTACTTGTCAACGTCCTTGGGCACGCTGCGCGACGGGTTCATCACGAAGTCGCTCCCCTTGCGCACGCAGGTGCCGGGGATGTCGTCGAGGGCCGAGCCGCTCTCGACCGCCTCGCAGATGTCGAGCATCGTCTCCTCGCCGTCGCCCACGGCGGCGATGTCGAAGCAGTCCCAGGTGAGCGACTCCTTCGGATAGATCGCGAGCTGGGGGCCGCCTACGACGACGAGCGCCTTGGGACAGGTGGCCTTTACCATCTGCGCGATCTCGATCACGGCCGGCCAGCCCAGCGTCTTCGCCGTGAGCGCGACGATCTGCGGGTCGAACTCGCGCACGCGGTCGGCCGCCTCCTTGGGGTAGAGGTTCTCGGCGTGAAGGTCGATCACCCGCACGGGGAACCCGTGCTGGCGCACCCAGGAGGCGAGCGACAACAGCGAGAGGGAGGGGAAAATCCCGAGCTTCTCAGCGGCCTTCTTCGACAGCGGTTGCTGGTCGGCAGCCTCATGGTACTTCATGAAGAGGATCTTGGTCTTCTTCTGGCTCACGCGCAGCTCCAGCGGTCGCGGTATCGTAGCACCGGCCCGGGCCCCGTCCGGCAGCAAAAGCGCCTGAGTTGTCGGGACAGCTACAAGGCGCGCAGTTGCGGTGAGCTTTGCATCCGAGCGCACAAGGCTCTACACTACGCCGGCGAGGTACACTCGATGACGTTTCTGCTCTTGCTTGCATGTAGTGGTGGCGGCGCTCAACTTGGCACCGACACCTCCACCGACACTGGCTCCAAGCACGTCGTGGTGGCGCCAGCGCTGGTGATCAACGAGTTCCTGGCCAGTAACGACAGCACCAACGCCGACAGTGCCGGGGAGTACGACGACTGGGTCGAGATCTACAACGCGGGCGACACCATCGTGCAGCTCGACGGTTTCTACATCTCCGACGACCCCGAGGAGCCGACCAAGTACGCGCTCCCCGAGGGACAGGGCATCGAGGCCGGCGGCTACGTGCTCGTGTGGTGCGACGGCCAGCCCGAGCAGCAGACCGCCACCGAGGTCCACACCTCCTTCAAGCTCAATCGCAAGGGCGACTACATCTACCTCAACTACTACGACGGCATCGGCGTGGGGCAGGCCGACGCGGTGAAGTGGGAGGCGGACCAGAGGGCCGACATCGCCGCCGCGCGCGTGCCCGATGGAACCAAGTCGTGGGTGAACCAGACCCCGACTCCCGCGACGAGTAATGGCGGGTAGGGCAGGCAGGTCTTGGTCTTGGCCTGCGCCTGGTGGCAAGCCGGCGCTCGCGGGAGCCCTCCCCTCCTCCTACCGATACCAACCCCGGACCTCGGCGCTCCTCCCCCGGATCCAAGTACGCATCGTCTCGATCGACCGCGCGGTGCTCCGGGAGGTCACGTAGCTTCGCGGGTCGTCGTCGATGTAGTCCACGATGAGCGCGTAGGTGCTGTCCATCAGCTCTTCCAGCTCCGCCGCGTCGATGGCGTCGAGGGTGGGCTCGAGAACGCTGGCGAAGCGCTCGTTGCAGGAGGCATCGCGCTGGCACTTCTGGCCCAGCGGTGAGCGTGCCGTGCCGAGGTTGCCGCCGTAGCTGGTGAAGCAGTAGTCCAGGCCGGTGGGTACCATGTACATCTTGCCGGTTTGACCATGATCGAAGTAGACCCGGTAGTTGTTGGAGGCAAAGGCGTAGCCGTCCCACTGTCCCGTCCACGCCTCGGCGATCTGGAAGGCGGCGTACCGGTCCATGTCGACGATCGGCGCGAGGTTGCCGTCGATGTCGTCACTGAGGAGCGCGCTGGTGACGGCCTGGACATCGGCCCAGTCCATCTCGGAGCCGCTCTCGAGCTCGAAGTTCCGGGTTTCCCGGGTGCTGAAGTCGGCGTGGTCATAACTGTCCGGGTAGTACGGGTAGCCGCCCTCGTACAGGTTGCCGTCGCGATTGCCGAAGTTGCGGTCGAGGTAGTCGCGATCCGGCGTTTCCACGTTGCTGTACAGGCCGTAAACCTCGTCGTTGACGCTGACCCAGGCGTAGCCCACCCGGGGGGCTCGCTGACGTGACGTGGTATACAGGCTCGCCCGGAGACCACGCCGCTGCAGTTGTTCAGCACCGCCCTGCTCGTCTGCATTTTAGGTTGCGATGGCACCGGCTCCACCGAGCCCGGACCGGGCGTGGTGCAGGGACGCGACGCGCGCGACACCCTGGTCATCGCCACGGCGTTCGACCAGAAGGACCTGCTGAGCCCCTTCGCCACGGCCGCGCTCGACCTGCAGGTGCTGGAGCTCATCGGCGCCACGCTGCTGGCCAGCGATTTCGACTGCGGCCTGGTCTTCCGACCCCGCCTCGCGACCGCGTGGAGTTGGAGCGAGGACGGCAAGACGCTCGCGATGACCCTGCGAGACGACGTCAAGTGGTCTGACGGCGAGCCCGTCGACGCCGACGACGTGAAGGCCTTCTTCGACCTCGTGACCGACCCCGCCGCCCAGAGCCCCCGGGCCTATCTCGCGCAGAAACTCGTCCCCGGCGCCGGGCCCCGCGTGGTGGATGCTCACCACCTGGAGTTCGAGTTCGTCGAGAGGGGCGATCCCACCGCGATGCTGGCGCTCGTCGCGTCGCTCCCGCCGGTTCCCGCCCACCGGCTCGCCGGTATCGACCCGGCCGCCATCAAGTCGAGCCCGCTCAACGTGCAGGCGCCGCTCGCGTCGGGGCCCTGGCAAGTGAGGGAGTGGACCCGAGGCGACCGACTCGTACTCGAGCCGAACCCAGGCTGGCCCGGGGCCCGGCCGGGACTCGATCGAGTGATCTTCCGAGTGATCCCTGACTACGCCACGCGCGTCCTCGAACTCGAGCGCGGCGGCGTCGACCTCGTGGAGAACATCACCGTCACCGACGCCGACCGGCTCTTGGAGAAGGCGCCGGACGTGCGGCTGGTCCGGCGGGGCGTGCGCGGGCAGCACGACATCATGTGGAACGGCATCGACCCCGCCGAGCACGCCGCTCGCATCGAGGCCGCGGCTGCCAAGGGCAAGCCCCCCGACCTCGACCGGCTGCCGCCTCATCCCCTGTTCGGCCAGCCCGCCGTGAGACGCGCGCTCACCCGCGCCATCGACGTGGACACGATCCTGCGCGACGTCGCCACGTCAATGCGCACGGGCGAGGTGTACGGGCGGCCGAGCGTCGGCACAATCTCCCCGGCGTTGTGCGGCTACCACAACGACGCGCTGGTCCCCATCGCCCACGACACCGACGGCGCGCGCGCCGGGCTGGCGAAGGCCGGATGGAGCGACACCAACGGCGACGGGGTGGTGGACAAGGACGGCCGTCCCTTCCGTTTCACGCTCTCCACCTCGGCGGGTTCCGACACGCGCCGCCTCATCGCCGAGCGCATCAAGGCGCAGCTCGCCAAGGTGGGCGTCGACGCGCAGGTAGAGACGATGGAGTCCGGCGCCCTCGGCGAGCGCCTCCGCAACCGCCAGTTCGACGCGGCGCTCTGGGGCTGGTCGGCGGCGCTGTACGTGGACCCCACGTCGGAGTGGGGTCGCGACAGCGACTATAACTACGCGAGTTACCAGGAACCCCGCGCCCTGCAGTTGTTGTCGCGTGGGCTGGCCGAGCCCGACCCGCAGAGGGCGCAGGGCACGTGGCGAGAGTTCCAGTCGGTCGTTTACGCCGGCCAGCCCTGGACCTTCCTGTACTGGATCGACGAGCTCGTCGCCGTCTCCAAGCGATTCGAAAACACGACGATCGACGTCGTGTCGCCCTACCGCCGGCTGGAGGAGTGGACCGTGCCCCCCGGTTCGGTCAAGCGAGCTACACTGCCGGAGTGATGGCCGACCTCTGGCACCTGATCCTCGGCGTCGTCCGCGGCGTCGCGTTCATCGTCGCCGCGCTCTGGGTGGGCGGCTACCTGCGCGGGCTGGCCCACGCCTGGCTGGAGTGGCGCGTGGATCCCACCTGGCGGGGGATCCTCTCGCAGTTCGTGCGCTTCCTCCCGCTGGTCCTCGTGATGCAGACGGTGCTCGAGGGCATCGGCATCCCCTCCACCAGCTACATCGCCGGGGTCAGCGCGGCGGGGTTGGCCATCGCGCTGTCGCTGCGCGACAGCCTGAGCAACGCGGCGAGCGGCGCGATCTTGCTGACCACGACGCCCTTCCGCGTGGGCGACGTGGTGACGCTTGGCGGCGTACACGGGACGGTCAAGCGCGTCGGCTTCCTCACCACCGAGCTTGAAACCGACGACGCCCGCCTCGTCACCCTCACCAACGACCGCGTCTTCTCCAGCAACATCGAGCGACACGGCCTCGACGAGCGGATGCGCGTGGAAATGCCAGTGCGCCTTCCCGTGGCCCAACTCGACGAGGCCCGACTCGCTCTCCTGCGCGAGGCGGCCGGTCCCGGCGGACTCGTCACCATCACCGAGATCGACACGATCGTCGGCGCGCGCCTCGTCGTGAAGCGTTGGTGCACGCCCGCCGAGGCCGTCACCACGCGCGAGGCGCTCGCCGTGGCCCTCGCGCGCGTGGCGCTCTCCCCCGCCGAGGGCACCTGATGTCCTTGCTGTGGCTGGCGCTGGCCCTCGCCGCCGAGGGCGACGGTCCCCTGGTCACCCTCACCCTGAGCGATGGACAGCAGATCGAGGCGCGCGTGCTCGCGCGCAACGAACGGACGATCATCATCGAGCTGCGCGACGGCCAGCGCATCGAGTTGCCCGCGAGCGCGGTCGACACCCTCGGGAGCGCGCCCAACGCGGCGCCGGCGACGGGAGCCTGGGGGGACGACCCCAACCGGAGCCGGTACTTCTACGGCCCATCCGCCTACTCGCTCGGGGCCGGGCGGGGCTACCTGGCGCAGCGCGCGCTGGCGATCACCTCGGTCGGGGTCGGCGTCACCGACTTCTGGGACCTGGAGGCCGGCGCCATCCTGCCACTCTTGCTCACCGAGGCACCCGTCGCCGTGGTGAGCACCAAGCTCTCGGCCAGGGCTGGCGAGCGTGCTCGCGCGGGCGTGGGGACGCAAGTCTTCCTCACCAGGGACGGTTCGCTCGGCTTCGTGTTCGCCAATGGCACCTACGGCAACGAGGACCGCCACGCCACGGTGGCCGCCGGGGTGCTCGCCAGCTTCGACACGGGCGAGATCGGCGCCGACATCGTCACCACGTCCTTCAACTGGCGCCTCGGCGAGAGGACCGCGGTCATCGGCGAGGTGTGGTGGACCTACTTGCCGAGAGGGGGCATCTGGCCCGACTCCAACCTGTTCATCGTCCCGGCCGGCGGGGCACGCCTGTTCGGCCCCAAGTTCGCTGTCGACCTCGGGCTGGTGCCCATCATCACCGGCGAGCCCGACGTGCCGGTGGTGCCGGTGCCGTGGATCAGCTTCGCCTGGAACTGGTCCCTGGCGAGGTCCTAGCGGCGGGTGGAATTTCCGAGGCGTGCCCATTATGAGCGCGCCCCCGAAATCCCCGAGGAGAAAATGCCCGCTGCCAGCTTCAAGTCCGTCGTCGAGATGTTCCACCACCGAGTGCGCAGCACGCCCGACGCCGAGGCCTACTTCTTCCGCAAGGGCAGCGAGTGGCAGACGATGCTCTGGAAGGACGTGGGCCACCGTGCCCGGGCCATCGCCTGCGGCCTGCGGTCTCTCGGCATCGAGGACGAGGACCGCGTGTGCATCCAGTCCGGCACGCGCGTGGAGTGGATCCTCGCCGACATGGGCATCCTCTGCTCGGGCGCCGCCTGCACCACCATCTACCCCTCGTCCACGCCCGAGGAGATCGCCTACATCGTCAACGACTCGGGCGCGCGCATGGTGTTCGCCGAGAACGACAAGCAGGTGGCGAAGCTCCAGTCCAAGCGGGCGGAGATGCCCAACCTCGTCAATGTCATCGTGTTCGACGGCGCTGCCAGCGCCGACGGCTGGGTGCTGAGCCTCGACGAGCTCGAGACGCGCGGCGCCGGCTGGGACGGCGCCAACGCCGGCGAGTACGACCGCTTCACCGACGCCGTGGGCCCCGACAACCTCGCCACGCTCATCTACACCTCCGGCACCACGGGCAATCCGAAGGGCGTCATCCTCAACCACTCCTGCTGGGTGTTCGAGGGCGAGGCCATCGACTCGCTCAACATCATGACCCCGGCCGACAAGCAGTACCTCTTCCTGCCGCTGGCCCACAGCTTCGGCAAGGTGCTCGAGTGCGCGCAGCTGCGCATCGGTTTCTCCACCGCGGTCGACGGCGACATCGACAGCCTCGTGGCCAACCTCGCGGTGCAGAAGCCCACCTTCATGGGCGCCGTGCCCCGCATCTTCGAGAAGGTCTACAACAAGATCGTCTCGGGCGCGCGCGAGAAGGGCGGCGTGAGCCTCAAGATCTTCACCTGGGCGGTGGGCGTGGGCAAGGAAGTGTCGCAGGCCCGGCAGAAGGGAGAGGAGCCGGGCGGCTTCCTCATGTTCAAGTACTCCGTCGCCGACAAGCTCGTGTTCTCCAAGATCCGGGCCGTGTTCGGCGGCCGAATCCGCCTGTTCATCAGCGGCGCGGCGCCCCTCTCCCGCGAGATCGCGGAGTTCTTTCACGGCGCCGGCGTGTTCATCGCCGAGGGCTACGGCCTCACCGAGTCGAGCGCCGCGAGCTTCGTCAACCGGCCCGAGGGCTACCGATTCGGCACCGTCGGGCTGCCCGTGCCCGGCGTCGAAGTGCGCATCGAGAAAGACGGCCGGGAGGTCGCCGCCGGCGAGGACGGCGAGATCCTCATCAAGAGCCCCGGCGTGATGAAGGGCTACTACAACAAGGCCGAGCAAACGGCAGAAGCTCTCGACAGCCGCGGCTACCTCCACACCGGCGACGTGGGACACCTCGCGGAGGGCGGCTTCCTGCGCATCACCGACCGCATCAAGGACCTGATCAAGACCTCGGGCGGCAAGTACGTGGCGCCGCAAGAGCTGGAGGGGCGTCTCAAGCTCAAGAGCACGCTCATCTCGCAGGTGATCGTCCACGGGAACAACCGCAACTTCTGCGTGGCGCTCGTCACGCTGAACCCGGACTCGACCCCGGCCTGGGCGCGCAAGAACGGCCTCGCCTCCGACAAGTACGACGACCTCGTCAGGGACGACAAGATCCGCGCCGAGATCCAGACCGCTGTCGACGCGCTGAACAAGGACCTGCCGAGCTACTCCACGGTCAAGCGCTTCGCGATCCTCGACCAGGACCTGTCGCAGGAGGCGGGTGACATGACCCCGTCGTTGAAGGTGAAGCGCAAGGCGGTGGAGGCCAAGCACAAGGCGCTGTTGGACAGCTTCTACGAGGGGGCGGTCGCGAGCGTGTAGCTGGGGACGGCCGAGACGCCCCCCCGCTACCGCGCGGGGGCCCGGCTACTCAGGTGTTTGTACCGGCCGAGCTCTCCAGACCGGCCTGCGGCAGGGGTGGTGGGCCTGTCACCCCTGGCGTCCCCTTCGGCGGGCGGCGAGCAGGGCGAGGGCGGCGGGGAGGAGCGCGGCGCCGGTGGACGCGGGAGTGGCGGGGGTGGCGCAGCCGCAGCCGCCGGCGTCGCTGTCGCCGGGCGGGTTGCTGGACTCGCCGCCGCCGGGGGCGCCGGTATCGGGGCTCGCGCTGTCGTTCGCCTCGCCGGCGGTGTCACCTT
>VGRE01000117.1 GCA_016875435.1 Deltaproteobacteria bacterium
CGGGTGGACCGAGACCGACGACCGCGACGGCGACGGCCTCGTCGACCTGATGGAGTGGATCCTCGGTTCCGACCCGGAAGACCCCGACACCGACGGCGACACGATGATCGACGGCGATGAGATCGCCCAGGGTCCCGACCGCGACGGCGACTACATCCTCGACTGCCTCGACACCGACGACGACAACGACGGCATCGCCAGCGCCACCGAGATGAAGGCCGACCTCGACGGCGACGGGGTGTACGACACCGACGTCGACGGCGACGGCCAGCTGAACGCCCACGACACTGACGCCGACGACGACGGCTATCTCGACCGCGACGAGGGCCAGGACGACTCCGACTACGACGGCAAGCCCGACTTCCTCGACTACCAGGGCGACTACGCGGGCGGCGGCTGCGGCCAGGGCTGGGCCGCGCTGCTGCTGCTTGCACCGCTCGCGCGGAGGGCGCGCCGGTGATCCTCCTCGCCACGCTCGCCCACGCCCTCGACGCCCACGGCTTCGAGCTCTTCGGCACTACCGGCGACCCCGCCGCCTTCTCGCGCCTCGGCACCGCCTACGCCGGCCGCAGCGGCTCCTGGGACACGCTGATGGCCTTCGACTACGCCGACCGCCCGCTCTCCGAGGTGATGCCCTGGGGTCGCGAGCCGGTGTTGTCGTCGCTCGGCACCGTCCAGTTCGCCGGCGGCTACTCCTTCGGCGGTCTCCGGCTCGACGCCGCGCTGCCCGTCCACGCCTTCGGCGAGGACCTGTCCGGTTCTTTCACCTCGCTCGGCGACCTGCGCGCCGGCGTGCTCGTCCCCGCGCTGCGGGGCCAGGACTGGATGCCTCAGGTCGCGCTGCAAGGCAACCTCTGGGCCCCCACCGGCGACGAGAGTCACTACGTGGGCAGCGCCGGCCCGCGCGCCGGGCTCCTCGCCCTCGCCGAGGTGCACCAGGGCAACATCGACATCCTCGGCATGGCCGGCCTCCAGGTCAGCTTCCCCGAGGATGCCCGCAACCTCGACACCGGACTCGGGCCACTCGTCGGCCTCGGCGTCGGCTACAGCTGGAACGACGCGCTCAGCACCCAGCTGGAGTTCAGCTCCCAGTCCGACGTGGTGTCGGAGAGCTGGCCGCTGGAGGCGATGGTGTCCGGTCGGTACCGCCTGCCCCAGGGGGCCTTCGCCTCGCTCGGCACGGCGGCCGGCCTCAACGCGGGCGTGGGCGCGGCCTCGTGGCGCGCCTTCCTCTCGGTGGGCTGGACCTACACCCGGCCCGCGCCCCCGACGTCGCTGCCCGAGGTCGATCCGGACCTGGACACCGACGGCGACGGTTTCCCCGACATCGTCGACCAGTGCGACGACATGCCCGAGACCGTCGACGGATTCGCCGACGACGACGGCTGCCCGGAGTTCGACGGCGACCAGGACGGCGTGGAGTTCGCCCGCGACGCCTGCCCGCGCGAGCCCATTCGCCCCGAGCAAGACCCGCGCTACAGTGACGGCTGTCCCAAGGTGGCCGAGTGGGCGGGCGATCGCATCGTCATCACCGAGGCCATCTTCTTCCGCGAGGGCCGCGCCGAGCTGATGCCCAGCGCCGCGCCGGTGCTGGAAGCGGTGCGCGAGGTGATGGTGTCACACCCGGAGATCGCCTACTTCCTAGTGGAAGGGCACACCAACACCAACGGCCCCGACGCCTACAACCTGCGCCTGTCCGACGCCCGCGCCTACGCGGTGATGGACTGGCTCGTGGGCCACGGCGTGGAGCCGAAGCGCCTCCTCTCGAAGGGCTTCGGCGAGACCCGCCTGCTCGTGTCCGACACCGACCCGGACGCCGAGGCCATCAACCGCCGCGTGGAGTTCCGCGTGGCGGCGGTGGAAGACCTGCCGGCGGATGCCCGGCAGGTCGTCGTGCCGGAGGATGTGCGGCGCTAGTACCGATAGTGCTCCGCCTTGTAAGGCCCCTGCACCGTGACACCAATGTAAGCCGCCTGCTCCTCGCTGAGCTGGGTGAGATTCACGCCGAACTTGCCGAGGTGCAAGCGCGCCACCTTCTCGTCGAGGTGCTTCGGCAGGGTGATCACCGTGGGCTTCTGGCCGGCGGGCGTCGCCACCTGGTTCACGCCGTAGTTCTCGGCGCGGGCGTGCAGTTCCATCTGCGCGATGGTCTGGTTGGTGAAGCTGGCGCTCATCACGAGGCTCGGGTGACCGGTGGCGCAGCCGAGGTTCACCAGCCGTCCCTCGGCGAGGATGATGATGCTGCGTCCGGTGGCTTTGAAGCGCCACTCGGCCACCTGCGGCTTGATGTCGATCTTCTCCACCTCGCCGCGCGCGCGCATCGCGTCGAGGCCGGCCATGTCGATCTCGTTGTCGAAGTGGCCGATGTTGCACACGATGGCGTTGTGCTTCATCTTGGCCATGTGGGCGGCGGAGATGATGTTCTTGTTGCCGGTGGCGGTCACGAACACGTCGTAGTCGGCCACGACATCGTCCACCGTCACCACGTCGACGCCCATCATCGAGGCCTGGAGCGCGCAGATGGGGTCGATCTCGGTCACCGCGACGCGCGCGTACTGGCCGCGGAGGCTCTCGACGGAACCCTTGCCCACGTCGCCATAGCCACACACGAGCACGCGCTTGCCGGACAGGAGCACGTCCGTGGCGCGCATGATCGCGTCGACCAGGCTGTGGCGGCAGCCGTACACGTTGTCGAACTTCGACTTGGTGACGCTGTCGTTCACGTTGATGCCGGGGAACAAGAGCGTGCCGTGCTGGCTGCGCTCGTAGAGGCGATGCACGCCGGTGGTCGTCTCCTCTGACACGCCGCGGATGGCCTTGGCCATGGCGTGCCAGTAGCGGTCGCCCTTGGCGCCGCGCACGTCGCGGAGCAACTGGAGGATGATGCTCTCCTCGTGGCTCCCGGCCTTCTTCGGGTCGGGCATCTCGCCCTTGACCTCGAGCTCGTAGCCGAGGTGCACCAGGAGCGTGGCGTCGCCGCCGTCGTCGAGGATCAGGTTGGGGCCGCTGCCGTCGGGCCACACCAGCGCCTGCATCGTGCACCACCAGTACTCTTCCAGCGTCTCGCCCTTCCAGGCGTACACCGGCACGCCGGCGGGGGCCAGGGTGCTCCCCGTCGGGCCGACCACGGTGGCGGCGGCAGCGTGATCCTGGGTGGAGAAGATGTTGCACGACACCCAGCGCACGTCGGCGCCGAGATCCACCAGCGTCTCGATGAGGACGGCGGTCTGGATGGTCATGTGCAGGCTGCCCATGATCTTCGCGCCCGCGAGCGGCTTCTTCGCGGCGTACTCCTCGCGGAGCGCGGCGAGGCCCGGCATCTCCACCAACGCCAGCTCCATCTCCTTGCGCCCGAAACGCACCGTCTCCGGGGAGAGGTCGCGGACCTTGAAGGGCTCGTCGGCGAAGAGGGCGAGGCCGGTGTTCATGAAGGCGGACTGGGCGTCGATCGGGGTGGAGACCATGCAAACCTCGGGAGAAGGAAACGCCGCCCCTCGGGACGGCTCCATCCGTATATCCGCATGGACGGATGAACCGCAAGGGGGTACAGGCCCACCGCCATGAACGGTAGCGTGTACGACCGTCTCAGTTGCCTCGCGGAGCCGCTCCGGGTGCGCATCCTGCGCCTCCTGGAGCGCGAGGAGCTCGCCGTGGGCGAGCTTTCCCGGGTGTTGCAGTCGCCACAGCCGACCGTGAGTCGCCACCTGAAGCAGCTCGACGAGGGCGGCTGGGTGCAGCGTCGCCGGGCGGGCACCGCCGCCTACTTCCGCCTCGCGGAGCTCGGCGAGGCCGCGCCCCTGTGGTCGGTGGTGCGCGACGCGATCGACGAGGAGGAGCCCGCGGCCTTCGCCGACGACCTGCGGCGCCTCGACCGCGTGCTCGCCGCGCGCGCGGGCGACAGCGAGGCCCTGTTCCGCCGCCTGGGCGGCCAGTGGGACGCCGTGCGCCACGACCTCTTCGGCGAGGCCTTCGTGCTCCCCGCGCTGTTGTCGATGCTCCCGCCGGGCCTGGTGGTGGCCGACCTCGGCTGCGGCACGGGCGGCACCTTGCCCCTGCTCGCGCCGGTGGCGGCGCGGGTGATCGGCATCGACCGCGAGGAGGCGATGCTGGAGGTGGCGGCCTCCCGTGCCGAGGGCCTCGCCCACGTGGAGCTTCGCCGCGGCCAGCTCCACGCCCTCCCCCTCGCCCAGGCCGAGATCGACGTGGCGCTGTGCCAGCTCGTCTTGCACCACGTGGCCGATCTGTCCTCTGTGTTCGCCGAGTTTCGCCGCGTGCTCCGCCCCGGCGGGCGCGTAGTGCTGCTCGACATGGTGGAGCACGACCGCGAGGACTACCGCAGCACGATGGGGCACCAGCACCTCGGGTTCAGCCGGGGCGCGCTCGACGCCCTCGCGCGCGACGCGGGACTGTCGCTCGCGAGCTACCGGGAGCTGCCGGTCGACCCCGCGGCGCTGGGGCCGGGGTTGTTCGTGGGGGTGGCGACGCGGGTGGCGACGTAGGCGAGACCGCGCGCCCCGGTCCTCGCCCTACCCCATCCAAGCCCCGCCATTGACATCGATCCCCTGCCCCGTGACACACGACGCGGCGGGCGACATCAACCACGCCACCACCCCGGCGATCTCGTCGGAGGTGCCCATCCGCCCGAGGGGTACGGCGCTCATCGCGCGGCGGTGGGCCTCCTCGCGGCTCACGCCCATCGCCTGCGCCATGCCGTCGATGCCCGACCAGGCCATGTCGGTGTCGACCCAGCCGGGGCAGATGGCGTTCACCAGCACCCCTTGCGGCGCCAGCTCCAGCGCCATCGCGCGGGTGAGCCCGAGCAGGGCCGCCTTCGAGGCGCAGTAGCCGGTGTAGCCGGGCACGCCGAAGCGGGCGAGCACGCTCGCGATCACGATGAAGTAGCGCCGGTCGGGCCCCGGTGCGAGGTGGCGCTCGGCGGCGCGCAGGGTGTTGTAGGCGCCAGTGAGGTTCGTGGCCACGATCTCGTCGAAGCGATCGCCCTCGCCGGGGGCGTTGGCCCCGCCGATGCCGGCGGCGGCCACCACCGCGAAGATCGGCCCGTTCACCTCGGCGGCGTGCGCGAAGGCGGCGTTTACCGCGACACGATCCGACACGTCGCAAGGCAGGCCGAGCACGCCGTCGAGACCGGCGAGCAGCTCCGCCCGTCGGGCGAGACCGGTCACCTTGGCGCCATCGGCAACCATCCTGAGGGCGATGGCGCGGCCGATGCCGCTGGAAGCGCCGGTGACGAGCACGTGGGGGGCAGTTGACAAGGAGGCTCCGCGAGGGACGGCAGACTATCGCCACCAGGCCCCTTCACCACGCGAAACCCGCGCGGCAGCGGCCCAGGCCCGCTAGGCTCGCGCCGTGCTGTTCGCCCTGTTCGCCTGCGACCCCGAGCCCCCCGAGGGCTGCGCCTTCTCGTCGATGGCCACGGCGCCGGAGTCCGCCAGCACCTGCCCCGCCGACGCGGGCGACTACGACCCGGCGGCCATGGGCCCGGCGCCGCTGGTGGTGATGTTCACCGTCGACACGCTCAATCGCGCCTACCTCGACGGTCGCCACCCGGAGTGGGACATCACCCCCCGGCTCGACGCCTTCTTCGCCGAGTCGGCGTACCTGCCCGGGGTGGTGTCCGTCCGCAGCCTCACCGGCGTGGCGCTCAGTTCCCTGCTCACCGGTCGCTACCCGCGTGCGCACGGCGTGCGCGACCACGCCGACCAGGTGGGCACGGCCATCGAGACCCTTCCCGAGCACCTCGCGTCTGGCGGCTACGCCACCCGCGCCTTCATCTCCAACCAGTGCTGGGTGATCGACGGCAAGGTCGATGAGCTCACCTGCCGATGGAACCGGCAGGACGAGTCCGACCAGGACCTCAAGGACGACGAGCTGGTCACGAGCTTCACTCGCGCCCTCGACGAGCTGAGCGGACCCACCTTCCTGTGGATTCACCTCGTGGATCCCCACACGCCCTACGACGCGCGCGAGCCCTACTACGACACGTTCCACCCCGAGCCCCCGGCCGGCGACTTCGACCCCGGCGTGGAGGGTGCGCTCGCCGACGTCAACCTCGGACAGCGCAGCATCACCCCGGAGGAGCACGCGCAGGTGGAGGCGGCCTACGCCTCGCAGGTGGCGCTGATCGACGCCCAGTTCGGCGAGGTGCTCGACGCGCTGTCGTCGCGGGGCCTCGACGACGCGATCGTCGTCTTTGGCGCCGACCACGGCGAGGAGCTGGGCCTACACAGCCACTACTACTGGCATTCTTGCTCCACCTTCAACGCGTCGCTCATGTTGAGCTTCGCCATCCGTGCCCCCGGGCGCCTCGCGGGCGGCGCGGTGATGGCGAGCCCGGTGTCGAGCACCGACATCGCGCCCACCGTCGCCGAGCTGGCGGGCCTGCCGTGGGACAACGACATCGACGGCACCTCCCTGGTCGGCGACTTCCGCGCCTGCCGCGAGCCCACGCGACCGGCCTACTTCGAGCGCGCCACCGAGGCGGCCGGCATGGTCGTGGGGGGCCACAAGCTGGTGCTCGAGCCCGAGGGCTGGACCAGCGCCTGCGAGCCCTACACCGACGATATCCCCTACGTGATGGCCAGCGAGCAGCTCTACGACATCGAGTCCGACCCCGACGAGTGTACCAACCTGGCCGAGGACGAACCCGAGATGTTCAGCGATCTCCGCGGCCAGCTCTGCGACTGGGTGCTCGCCGCGCCCTGGGTGGCCACCAACAACGAGCGAAACCCGGTGGTCCGCGCCTGCGGGGGCTGACATCGTAAGATATCGCGGCGGCCATGCACATCGCCCCGGCCACCGTCGTCGCCTTCGACTACACCCTCACCAACGGCGATGGCGCCGTCATCGACCAGTCGCCCCCGGGCGAGCCGCTGAGCTACCTCCACGGCGCGGGCAACATCGTCCCCGGCCTGGAACGCCAGCTCGAGGGCCTCGCCGTGGGCGACGAGCGCACCTGCGTTGTGCCGCCCAACGAGGGCTACGGCCTCGCCACCAACCAGGGCATCCGCGTGCCCCGCGCCGAGTTCCCCAGCGAGGTGGAACCCCAGGTGGGCATGGCGGTGGGCGCCACCGGCCCCGACGGCAAGACGGTCCCCTTGTTCATCAAGGGCGTGTCCGACGAGGAGGTATTCCTCTCCTTCGACCACCCGCTCGCCGGGGTCACGCTCCACTTCGCGGTGGCGATCCGCTCGATCCGGGCCGCCACCGACGAGGAGCTGGCCCACGGGCACCCCCACGGCCCGGGCGGCGGTCACCACCATGGTAACGACCACGGGTAGTCAGTCCTCGGCCCACTGCCCCCCGGATACCGGCGCCTGCGCTGAGCCGCGGCGACGTCCCCAAGAACGACTGACCCTCAACTTCCCCCCGCGCTGACCGATGCCCCCGGCGATGGCCCCCGCCTCCGCCTCCCGTCCCGCCACCGTGCCCTTCGCGGGCATCCGCGCCAACGCCGACGCCCTGCTCGCCCTCGGCGTGTTCGCCGTGGTGGCGATCATGATGGTGCCCGTGCCGCCCGTCGTGCTCGACCTCATGCTGGCCAGCAGCATCACCCTCTCTCTGCTCATTTTCCTCGTCGCCATCTACACGCGGCGCCCGGTGGAGTTCAGCGTATTCCCCACGGTGTTGCTCATCACCACCGTGTTTCGCCTGTCGCTCAACGTGGCGAGCACCCGGCTCATCCTCACCCACGGCTCCGAGGGCACCCACGCCGCCGGGCACGTGATCGAGGCCGTGGGCAACTTCCTCATCGGTGGCAACGCGCTCGTCGGCTTCATCGTCTTCTGCATCCTGGTGACCATCAACTTCATGGTGGTGACCAAGGGCGCCGGGCGCGTGGCCGAGGTGGCGGCGCGCTTCACCCTCGACGCGATGCCCGGCAAGCAGATGGCGGTCGACGCCGAGCTCAACGCCGGCCTCATCGACGAGAAGACGGCGAAGCGTCGCCGCGCCGAGGTGGCCCGCGAGGCCGACTTCTACGGCGCGATGGACGGCGCCAGCAAGTTCATCAAGGGCGACGCGATCGCCGCCATCATCATCACCCTCATCAACATTGTCGGGGGCATCATCATCGGGGTGGTGATGGACGACCTCGACGTCGTCACCGCGCTGTCGAACTACACCATCCTCACCATCGGCGACGGCCTCGCCAGCCAGTTCCCGGCGCTCATCACCTCCGCCGCCGCCGGCATGCTCGTCACCCGCGTCAACGACGTGGAAGACGACACCCTCGACAAGCAGGTCGGCCATCAGCTCCTCGGCAACCCGCGGGTGATCGCCATCCTCGCGGTACTGGCCGGCTTCTTCACGCTCGTCCCCGGCTTGCGGCTGGTTTTCGCCATCATCGCGGTGGCCCTCGGCGCCCTCGCCTACGCGCTCCGCAACCAGGCGCCCATCGCCAGCGCGGCGGCCGACGACGCGCCGACAGCGCCCGCCGAGACCCCCATCGAGGACCTGCTCAAGGTCGACCCGGTGGTGATCGAGCTGGGACTCGACCTGCTCTACCTGGGCGACGAGCAGAAGGGCGGCCAGCTCGTGCAGCGCATCCAGCAGCTTCGCCGCCAGGTGGCCAGCGACCTCGGCCTCGTGCTCCCCACCTTCCGCCTGCGCGACAACGTGCGCCTCAGCACCGGGCAATACCGCATCCTGCTGCGCGGGGAAACCATCGGGCAGGGAAGCGTAGTGTCGCGACAGAACCTCGCCCTCGACCCCGGGACGGCCACCGCCCCGCTCAAGGGCACCGAGGGCAAGGACCCGGTGTTCGGCATGAAGGGCTACTGGGTGTCCGACGCGATGCGGCTCAAGGCGCAGTCGCTCGGCTACACCGTGGTCGACGTGCCCACCGTGCTCACGACGCACCTCGACGACCTCGTGAAGCGCCACGCCCACGAGCTGTTCGGCCGCCAGAACCTCGCCGACGCCCTCGAGCGCGTGTCGCAGTCCAACCCCAAGCTCGTCGAGGAGCTCACGCCCGATCCCCTCCCCCGCAGCGCCGTGCTGCGCGTGTTCCGCAACCTCATCGCCGAGGGCGTGGGCGTGCGCGACACGCAGGGCATCCTCGAGGCCCTCTCCGAGTTCGCCCCGCGGACGCGTGACCCCGACGTGCTCACCGAGTTCGTCCGCGCCCGCCTCGCCCGCGCCGTGACCGCCCGCTTCACCGGCGACGACGGCGTCCTCCGCTACATCGGCCTCGCCGCCGACGCGGAAGACGCGGTGAGCCGCGGCCTCCAGGGCAACGACGGTGGCGCGATGTCGCTGGTGCTCGACCCCGACACCACCCGCAAGCTCTTCGCGGCGCTGCGCCAACAGGTGGAGTCCTACTCGGGCCCTGGCGAGGTGGTGCTGCTCGTGCCGCCGCTGGCCCGCGGGCCGATGCGGCGGCTCATCGAGAAGGCGCTGCCGCGGGTGCCGGTGATGTCGCCGAGCGAGATCGTCGCCGGCACCGGGCTGGAGCGCACCGGCGAGTTGTCGCTGCGGCCGCTCAAGTCCGCCGCGCCCTGACCGATAGCGAGACTGAACAGGAACCCGGAGGCCACCCCCGTGATCCGCGCCTACGCGAAAAACGCTGAACGCAGGGTAGAGGGCATGTCCAAGGAGGAGGCCTGCGCCGCCTTCGGGCCGAAGATCCTCGCCATCGCCCGCCGGGTGTACACCCAGGTGCGCGACGACGCCGGGGTGGGCCTCGACGACCTCGTGAGCTTCGGGGTGCTCGGGCTGCTCGAGGCCTTCGACCGCTACACCGAGGGCCACGGCATCGAGTTCCCCACCTTCGCCGAGTACCGCATCCGGGGCGCGATGCTCGACGCGCTCCGTACCATGGACACTTTCACCCGCCGCCGCCGCGACACCGCGCGCAAGCTCAAGGCCGCCACGGAGAAGGCCCGCGAGGGCGCCGGGCGGGAGCCCAACGCCACCGAGATCGCCCGCGCCATGGGGGCGAGCCTGGAGGAGTACTGGCTCGCGTGCGACATCGCCACGCCGGTGTCGCTGGTGCCCATGGAGGAGCAGATCGACACCGATGGCCACATCCGCACCGCGCTCACCGCGCCAAGCCAAAGCGAACTGCCGAGCCACATGGTGGCGGAGGAGCTTCGCGGCGCGCTGCGCGACGCCATCGCCGCGCTGCCCGAGCGGGAACGCCAAGTGACGATGCTCTACTACGGTCGCGACATGAACCTCGCCGAGATCGGGGCCACGCTGGGGGTAACCCCCTCCCGCGTGTGCCAGGTGCTCTCGATGGCGCGCGGCAAGCTGAAGGCGGCGCTGGCGGAGCTGGTGGACGGCGAAACCTTCGACGCCATGAGGGCCTCCGGATGAAAGACATCTACATCGCACTCTCCGGCGCCACGGCGGCCTGGAATCAGTTGTCCGGCATCGCCAACAACGTGGCCAACGCCCGGACGCAGGGCTTCCGCGAGAGCCGCGCCACCTTCGCCCTCGCCGAGGACGGCGGCGGGCGCTACGCCCAGTCCGGCCAGGGCACCTACTCCACCGCCGACGGCGCACTGGAGAACGACGGCATCGACACCCACTTCGCCCTGCGGGGCGACGGCTTCTTCGCCCTGCAGGACGGCACCTACACCCGCGACGGCAGCTTCCGGGTCGACGCCGAGGGCACGCTGGTGAGCGGCGACGGCGTGCCGGTGCTGGTGGAAGGGGGCCCACTCCAGTTGCAGCCCGGCGAGACCCTCGCCGTGGGACCGGACGGCACGGTGAAGGGCTCCCGCTCCGGCGAGCTCGGCAAGATCGACATCGTGAGCCTGTCCGGCCCCGCGCCGCTCGGCGGCAATCGCTGGGCCGGCACCGCCGGCGAGGCCCCGGCGGGCACGAGCGTGGTGCAGGGCGCTCTGGAGGGCAGCAACGTCGATGCCATGCGCGGCATGGTGGAGATGATGGAGGCCAGCCGCTTCTTCGAGGCCCAGCAGAAGGCCATCGCTGCGAGTGACGAACTTCACCAGCGGCTCAACCGCATCGGAGGCAGCTAATGCGTGCGCTCTACACCGCAGCCACCGGCATGCGGGCATTCCAGACCAAGATCGACAACATCGCCAACAACCTGTCGAACGCGAACACCACGGGCTACAAGAAGGTGCGCGAGTCCTTCGAAGACCTCGTCTACCAGAAAGTGGGCTTCCAGGGCGGCGAGGAGGGCGCGAGCACGCCCAACCCGATGCAGGTGGGCGCCGGCGTGCGGCTCCAGGGCCTCGTGCGCGACATGAGCATGGGCGCCGTGACTGTCACCAACAACTCCAGCGACATGGTCATCGACGGCCCGGGCTTCTTCGTGGTGGAAACGCCCTCGGGCGAGGAACGTTTCACCCGCGACGGGCACCTCCGCGTCGACAGCGAGGGCAACCTCGTGACCCAGGGCGGCGACCGTCTCGCGCCCGGGATCACCGTGCCGAACGGCTACTTGGTGGTCGTCGGCTCCGACGGCAACGTGACCGCCACCGCGCCGGACGCCTCGGAAACGGTCACCCTCGGCACCATCGAGCTGGCGATGTTCGCCAACCCCGGCGGGCTCGAGGCCACCGGCAGCAACCTCTACCGCGCCACCGAGGCCAGCGGCGAGGCCCAGCGCACCACCCCCGGCGAGGACGGCGCGGGCAGCATCGTCCAGGGGGCGCTCGAGGGCAGCAACGTCGACGTGGCCGAGGAGCTGGTGGGCATGATCACCGCGCAGCGCAGCTACGAGCTGTCGTCGAAGGTGATCCAGGCCGCCGACGAGATGATGCAAACCACGGTCAACCTGAGGCGGTGATGCGTAGCTCTGCCGCCAATCTCTTTCCCATCCTCGTGCTCGCCGGGGCCTGCGCGCCCACGCCAGCCGAGGCGGTGGAGGCGAGCGTCGCCATCGGCGCGGCGGTGGCGGAGCGACTCGGGATCGGCGCAGCCGACGTGGAAGTGGGCAAGGTGGACATCGCCGGCCCCGGCGACCTGGACTGGACGGTCGAGTTGCCGCGCTACGGGACCGTCACCGGTCGAGTGCCGGTGACGCTGAGCGCGTCGAGTGACGGCCACCCCGTCCGGTTCCGCGTGACGGTCCCCGTCGACGCGTGGCTGGAGGTCCCGGTGGCCCAGTCAGACACGCTCCCCGGCCACGACCTGGTGCTGGGCACGGCGCGCATCCGCGCCAGCGTCCTCGGCGCCGAGAAGCCCGTGGACCCCGCGCTCCAGTGGGAAGCGTCCACCACGATCACCCGGGGACAGCCGGTCACCACCCTCCGCGCTCGCCTCGCGCCCAGCGCCCGCGAGGGCGCCAGCGTCACGCTCATGACCACGCGCGGCGCGGTCACCATCCGCGCCCCGGGGCGCCTCGAGGACGACGCCTTCGAGGGGCAGCCGGTGGCGGTCACCAACCTTGCAACCAAGACCATGCAGTCCGGCACCTACCGGGGCGGCATGGTGATCCTCGGGGGCTCCTGATGACATTCCTCCTCCTACTCGCCTGTGCCACCACCGGCGCCAACTCGGCCGGCGCCGCGCCCCCGGTGCCCCCGGAGATGCTCGCCATGCAGGGCCCCGCGCCCGCGCCGCCCCCGGGCAGCCTCTACAGCGACGTGGGCGGCCGCGCCCTCATCGGCATGGACAACAACGCCCGTCGCGTGGGTGATCTCGTGACCGTCCTGGTGAACGAGGCGGACAGCACCAGCATGAGCGCCAACACGGCGCTGTCGCGCAGCTCGAGCACCAACGCGGAGATCTCCGCGCTGTTCGGCCTTCGCCGCGCGATCCTCGACGCCAACCCCGATATGGGCGGCACCCTCGGCCTCGGCGGCAGCAGTGGCAGTGAGACCACGGGCGACGGGGAAACCTCGCGCCAGGGCAGCCTCAGCGCCGTGCTCACCTGCAAGA
>VGRE01000118.1 GCA_016875435.1 Deltaproteobacteria bacterium
CGCTGCGCGGCGCGACGCGCCCTCCCGGGGTCGCTCATCGCCCCGGAATCGAGGTCGAGGCGCACCTCGGCCCTCCGGCCCCGCGCCGATCGCGCCTTCCTGCTGCGCTCCACCGAGTACAACCGGGCGCTGTTCGGCACCATGGACGTCTGGAACTGAACGCGAGGGCCGGGGCGACCGGCTAGGCGGGCAGATGATCATCGCGATGCTCGTCGGTTGTGCGTTTCATTCGCAGGAGGCGGACCTGTCGGGCTTTCAGGGCGGGCGCATCACCTTTGTGAAGGGTGGGGTGCTGCTGAGCTCCGCCACCGACTGCCCCAGGCTCGCGTCGAGCGTGGTGGGCACGCTCAATGGCCAGCCGATGCAGCTGGTGGACCGGGGCGGGAAGTACCTCGGCAGCTCCCCCGATGGCCTCGCGCCCACGATGCGCTGCGCCGAGCCCGCCTTCTCCGCGGGGGTGCGACCCGTGGGCAACGTACAGATCGAGCTCTCGGACGGCGTGCGGCGCTGGTCGCTGAGGGTGGCCGACGTGGAGGGGCCCAAGACGTTGAGTGTGACGTCGGGGAGCCTGGTGTCGGGCAAAACCGTGAGCCTCGCCACCACCCCGGCCAGCGCCACGTGGACCCTCTCCGGCATGCGCCATAGCGGCAACGACCTGGCGATCTACCCGTCCGCAGACGGACAGTCCGAGGCCGTCTACCGGGGTTGCACCGTGTCGGTGAACGGGCCGGACTTCACCACCGCGTCGGGGCCGAACGAGTACGGAAGCCTGACCGCGGCGGGGCGGTCCGCGCCGGGCCTCATCACTTTTCAGCTCCCGGAGATGCGCTGCCAGGGAGCGGCGGAGCTGCGGTACCACGGCGCGGTGGAGCAGGCGTTGAGCGGGTGCCCGGCCGACATGACCTGCGTGTCCTGGGAGGAGGCGGAGGCGCGGGTGCCGGTGAGCTGGGCGGCGACGCCCGCGCCGTGACGGCCGCGCTGGGCGCGTGGCGCTCCGGGTTTCGCGCGAGCACGGGCTTGAGCACCTTCACCTCGTGCTGGCTGTGCAGGCTCACGTGGCCCGCGAGGAAAACCGTGCCGAAGCTGCCCTCCCCGAGCTCGCGTTGGATCGTGTAGCGGCCGACGGTCGTGCCAGGGGTAAACATTGGCGCTGGCGGGACTGACGAGAAACAGCGACGTTGGCTGACCCTACCCCCATCGGGAGCCGTCCCATCCGCGGCGCCACGCGCAGGCATGACGGGTGAGCGCGGCGGCGAATCGAGTCTCGACGAAGGCCGGGCGAGGCACGACGCTACCTTCGCAGCCAGCGCCCGCAGGTGGCCGCGCATCGCCGCCCCCGCGCTAAGCTACCCCCGTGGCCCGCATCCTCGCCGTCGACGACGAGCCCGACCTCCTCGAGACGGTGCGCCGCATCCTCGCGCGCGCCGGTCACACCGTGGTCCACGTGCCCTCGGGCCATGCCGCGCGCGAGGCGCTCGCCAAGGGGCGGGTGGATCTCGTCGTCACCGACCTGATGATGCCCGGTGTCGACGGCATGGGGGTGCTCGCTGCCGCCCGCGAGGTCGACCCGGCGATCCCGGTGGTGGTGATGACCGCCTACGCCACCGTGGAAACCGCCGTGGCCGCGATGCGCGCCGGGGCCTGGGACTATGTGCCCAAGCCCTTTTCTGCCGACCAGCTCCGCCTCGCGGTCGACCGCGCCTTGCAGCACCGCTCGCTTGCCGACGAGAACCGTCGCCTGCGCCGTGCGCTCGCCGGTCCGGCGCTGGTGGGCGAGTCGGCGGCGGTGCGGGCGGTGGCCGAGATGGTCAACAAGGTTGGCCCGACCGACCTCACGGTGCTGATCACCGGCGAGTCGGGCACCGGTAAGGAGGTGGTCGCCCGCGGCATCCACGCGGCGAGTGGCCGTGCCGGGGCTCCCTTCGTGGCGGTGGACTGCGGGGCGATCCCGGCGTCGCTGGTGGAGAGCGAGCTGTTCGGCCACGAGAAGGGCGCGTTCACCGGCGCCGACGCCGAGCGGCGCGGGCTGGTGGAGGAGGCGGAGGGCGGCACCTTCTTCCTCGACGAGATCGGCGACCTCGACGCCACGGCGCAGACGCGGCTGTTGCGACTGCTCCAGGAAGGCGAGTACCGCCGGGTGGGCGACAACCGCATGCGACGCGCTCACATCCGGGTGCTCGCCGCCACCAACCGGGATCTCGACGAGGCGGTGGCGGTCGGCAAGTTCCGCGCCGACCTCTTCCACCGTCTCAACGTCGTGCGCGTGCACCTCCCCCCGCTGCGCGAGCGCGGCGACGACGTGGCGCCGCTGTTCGCGTACTTCGTCGCTCGTTTCCGCGCCGAGTCGGGGCGGGCCTCCTTGCCCTTGTCCCCCGAGTTGTCTCGATGCCTCGCCAATCACGACTGGCCGGGAAACGTGCGCGAGCTGGTCAACGTGGCGCGTTTCGTCGCGGGCCTCGCGCCCGGCCCGGAGGCGCAGCTCGACGACCTGCCCCCCAGCTTCGGCCGGTCCCCGCGCCCGCCCGTGGCCGAGCCTAGCCTCCGTGTCGACCTGCCCTACGCCGAGGCCAAGCGCCAGTGGACCGACCGCTTCGACGAGGCCTACTTTCCGCGCCTGCTCGACGCTCACGAGGGCAACATCTCGGCCGCCGCGCGCGCCGCCGAGATCGACCGCAAGACCATCCAGCGCTGGGCCAAGCGCAGCGGCGAGGACAGAGCCTGATAGACTCGTCCCGCCATGGCGGAGATCACCAGCACCATCGCGGGCGGCGGCACCCGGCAGATCCACATCCGCCGCGCGCGGCTCACCGCGATGAATGGCGGTGATCAGGGCAAGACCTGGCAGGTGGACCGTGACCTGATCCGCATCGGCGCCCGGGCCGACAACGACGTGGTGCTGACCGACGCAACGGTGTCGCGACAGCACGCGGAGATCGTGCGGAGCGGGCAGGGAACGATCCTGCGCGACCTCGGCAGCACCAACGGTACCTTCGCCGGCCCAGTGCGCGTGCGCGAGGTGTACCTCGCCCCCGACACGCGCTTCCGCGTGGGCAACGCTGAGCTGGCCTTCACGACTCACGACGAGGTGATCGACATCGCCCCCTCGATGTTCGACCAGTTCGAGGGCATGGTGGGCCGATCCATCGCGATGCGCGAGGTGTTCGGAGTGCTCGAGCGGGTAGCGCCCACCGAGCTCACCGTGATGGTCACCGGCGAGACCGGCACCGGCAAGGAGTTGGTGTCGCGCGCGCTCCACGCGCGTTCCCCGCGGAGCAAGGGCCCCTTCATCGTGTTCGACTGCGGCGCCGCGCCGGAGTCGCTGGTGGAGAGCGAGCTGTTCGGCCACGAGCGCGGGGCGTTCACCGGGGCGGTGGCAGGACGCGAGGGCCTCTTCGAGGCCGCCCACGGCGGCACCATCTTCATCGACGAGATCGGCGAGCTGCCACTGGAGCTTCAACCGCGCTTGTTGCGCGTGCTCGAGCAGCGCGAGGTGCGCCGCGTGGGCGCCACCCGCGCCAAGCCGGTCGACGTGCGCGTGGTGGCTGCCACCAATCGTGACTTGCGACAGGAGGTGGCGGCCGGGCGCTTCCGGGAAGACCTGTACTACCGCCTCGCCGTGGTGGAGGTGCGCCTTCCCGCCCTCCGCGAACGCCGGGAAGACCTGCCGACCCTCGTCGACCACCTGCTGCGCCGCTCGGCCGGCAACCGCACCGTGCGCGGCATCGATCTCGAGGTGGGCGCTCTCTTCGATGCCTACCACTGGCCCGGCAACGTGCGCGAGCTCAACAACGTGGTGGAGCGGGCGATCCCCTTCTGCGACGGCCCGCTGGTCAACATGGCGGCGCTCCCGGCGTCCCTGCGCGCGGCAGGCGCGGTGCTCCCCCAGGCCTCGGCGGCGGCCGGGGTGAAGGTGGAGGCGAACAGCGACGTGCCCTTCAAGGACGCCAAGGAGCTCTTGATCGAGGCCTTCGAGCGCGCCTACCTCGTGGAGCTGATCGAGAAACACGACCAGAACGTGTCGAAGGCGGCCCGCGCCGCCGACATGGACCGCAAGTCGATCACCCGCCTACTGAAAAAGCACGGGATCAAGTACCGCGACGTGTAGCCGCCGCGTGCCTCCGGGCGGCCAGTTCGTGGTTGATGCGCCGCACGAGGCCGGGGCCGTGGAAGATCAGCGCCGAGTAGAGCTGCACCGCGGCGCAGCCCATCGCGAGGAATTCCTCCACGTCGTCGGCGGTTGACACCCCGCCCACGCCGATCACCGGCACCCGCTGGCGCGCCGCGGCGAGCGCCACCGCCGTCTTGGCGCGCGACAGGGGACGGAGCGGCTTGCCCGAGAGGCCGCCGTACTGGTCGAGGCGACCCGTCGTCCCCGGGCGGCTGGTGGTGGTGTTGGTGGCGATGATGGCGGCGCAGCCGCTGTCCACGGCCACGTCCACTGCCTCGGCGAGGGCGCCGTCGTCGAGGTCGGGAGCGATCTTCAGCATCACCGGGGTGCGCTGGGCGGCGGGCACCACCGCGTCGAGCAGGCGCCTGAGCGGCTCCCTGTCTTGCAGCGCGCGGAGCCCCGGGGTGTTCGGGGAAGACACGTTCACCACGAAGTAGTCCACCTTGCCGCGCAGCGCGCCCACGCTGTTGAGGTAGTCGCCCACGGCGTCTTCGTTGGGTGTCAGCTTCGACTTGCCGAGGTTGGCGCCCACCGGCACGCGAGGCCAGCGCCCCGTCGACCGCAGGCGCGCTAGCAAGGCCGCCAGCGCCACGGCACTCTCGTTGTTGAAGCCCATGCGGTTGATCAGCCCCTCCTCCTCGACCAGCCGGAACAACCGGGGGCGCGGGTTGCCGACCTGGGGCAAGGCGGTGACGGTGCCCACCTCCACCGCGCCGAAGCCGAGGGCCGCCCAAGCGGCGATGCCCACGCCATCCTTGTCGAGGCCCGCCGCGAGCCCCACCGGCGAGGGCCAGTCGAGCCCGGCCACCTTCACCGCGAGCACGGGGTCGGGCCGCCGGTCGCCCGCGAGCAGGGGCACCAGCCCGATCCCGGCGAAGACCAGCCGGTGCGCCGTTTCCGCGTCGAGGCGGAAAAGCAAGGGGCGCGCGATCCGGTAGAGGCTGTCGAGCACGCCGGCGCCTATCTCGCCCGTGCTACCCTGCGCGGCCATGCCCGGCGCCACCTTCGCCCTCGTCCACGCCACCCTGCTGACCATCAGCGGCCCCGCGCTCCCCGACAGCACCCTCGTAGTCAAGGACGGGAAGATCGCGCAGGTGGGCGGGACGGTCCCCGGGGGAATGGAGGTGATCGACGCCAAGGGCGGCTACGTGACCCCCGGCCTCATCGACCTCCACAGCCACATGGGCGTGTACCCCTGGCCCGACGGTCGCGCCCACGGCGACGGCAACGAGATGTCAACGCCCTTCACGGCGCGAGTGTGGGCGGGCGACAGCTTCGACCCTGAAGATCCGGCCATCCCTCGCGCGCGCGCCGGGGGCATCACCACCATCCAGGTGCTCCCCGGCTCGGGGAACATCGTGGGGGGGCGCGCCGCGGTGCTCAAGCTGCGGCCGAGCCGGACCATCGGTCCCATGGTGTTCGCCGAGGCGCCCCCCGCCATCAAGATGGCCTGTGGCGAGAACCCCAAGCGCGTGTACGCCGACAAGACCGACGACGACCAGGTGATGTCGCGCATGGGCGAGTTCGCCATGATCCGCGACAAGTTCACCGAGGCCCGTGACTACCGCGTGGCCCGCGCCGGCAAGGCGCCGCCCGACTGGGACGAGACGCTGGAGGTGCTCGCCGACGTCATCGACGACAAGGTCCGCGTGAATCTCCATTGTTATCGCAGCCACGACATCGCGGGCTGGTACCGCGTGGCCGACGAGTTCGGCTTCCGCATCGTCACCATCCACCACGCGCTGGAAACGTACAAGGTGCGCGACCTGCTCGCCGCCCACGGCACGGGCATCGCCACCTGGCCCGACTGGTGGGGCTTCAAGCTGGAGAGCTGGGACGGTATCCCCGAGGGCCCCGCGCTGGTGAGCAACGCGGGGGTGCCGGTGGCCACCCACTCCGACTCCGCCAGCCACATCCAGCGCTTCAACATCGAGGCCGCCAAGATGGTGCGCTATGGAATGACCGAGGCCGACGCGCTCGAGAGCATCACCCTCGACCCGGCCCGATTGCTGGGCGTCGACAAGTGGGTAGGTAGCCTCGACGTGGGCAAGCAGGCCGACCTCGTCCTGTGGGACAAGAACCCGCTCGACGGCACGGCGCTGGCACAGAAGACATGGATCGAGGGCTCGGTCGTGTACGACCGCGCCACCGAGGGGGTGCCGAGTGGCCGCCGATAAGTTGTCTCGCCGGCAGTGGCTCGCGGGCGCTGGCGCCGCTGTCGCGACCGCCCCCGGCACGCTCACCTCGCCCCTGCCCCCGGAGAACACCGGCGCGCGCGGCGGGCTCGATGGCCACGTGGGCCCGGTCGAGAACTTCACGCTTTCCAACGCGCGCATCCTCGTGGGCGACGGCACCGAGCAGTCGGGCGGCGTCCGGGTGGAGGGCGGCAAGATCGTCGACCTGGGCTCGGGCGTCGCCGGGGGCACCGACCTCGGCGGCGCGGTGGTGTTCCCCGGCTTCTTCGACGGCGGCAGCCCCATCGGCCTCTACGAGATCGACCAGGAGGAGGGCACGCACGACGACAGCGAGTCGAGCGACGCGGTGGTGCCCACGGCGCGGGTGGTTGACGCCTACAACCCGCTATCCGCCCCCATCGGCGTGGCGCGACGGCAGGGCGTGCTCGGCGGCTTGTGCCTGCCCAACGGGGGACTGGTGGCGGGGCAGGCGGCATGGGTGCGATTCGCGGGCCTGACGGTGGCCGACGCGACGGTGATCGACCCGGCCGGCCTCGTGATCAACTTCGGCAAGGGCGGCACGGGCGGGCAGCCCAACGCGCCGAGGTCACGCATGGGCGTGGCCGCCAAGCTGCGCGAGATCCTCGACGCCAACAAACCCCCCGACGACCCGCACATCCACTGCTCGGAGGACGACCAGAAGCGTGGCCGCTGCGACAAGGGCAAGTGCAAGGTCAAGCCGCCCGACAAGCCTCCCGAGTACACCCCGTCGCAACGCGCCTGGCACGCGGTGCATCGCCGCGAGATGAAGGTGATCCTCGGTGCCAACCGGGCCGACGACATCCTCACCGCCATCGAGTGGGCGCGAGACTACAAGCTCGACGCCGTCTTGCTCGGCTGCGCCGAGGGTCACCTCGTGGCGCGTGACATCGCCGAGTCCGGTTTCACCGCCATCGCCGGCCCGGTCTCCACCCAGCCGAGCGGCTGGGACACGGCCTACAGTCGCTACGACAACCTGGCGTTGCTTCACGCCGCCGGGGTCAATCTCGTGTTGCGACACGGGGGCCCCCACCAGCTCCGCGAGCTAGGCACCGAGGCCTGCCTCGCGGTGGCCTACGGCCTGCCCTACGGCGCCGCCATCGCCGCCGCCTGCGGCCACAACGCTCGCAAGGCGTGGAGCTTGCCGCTTGGCAAGCTCGCCTTGGGCGAGGCGGCCACCCTCGCCGTGTCGCTCGGCGACCCGCTGCAGCCGCGCACCCGCATGTCGCGGGCGTGGATCGATGGCCGCGAGGTCACGCTCCGGTCGCGGCAGTCGGACTTGTTCGACCGGTTCAGGATGCTCTGGTAGTTACCGGGGACCCCGCTGCACGTGGCGGTGGTCGAGGCGGGGTAGGGGCTCTCGCTGTCGCTGGCGGTGTCGCCCAGGATAGCCGCCGCGCCGTGATGCACGTTCTCGTCACCGGCGGCGCCGGCTTCATCGGCCGGCGATTCTGCGCGGCGCTCCTTGCCCGCGGCAACCGCGTGCGGGTGATCGACAACTTCGACGACGCCTACGATCCCGCGCTCAAGCACGTTCCCGATGGCGTGGAGCTGATCCGCGGCGACTGCTGCGACCCGGCCGCCGTGCGGCGAGCCCTCGACGGCATCGACGTGGTGGCCCACCTCGCCGCCCGCGCCGGCGTGCGCGAGTCGATCGCCGACCCCGAGCCCTACGGCCGCAACAACGTGGGGGCCACCATCACCCTGCTCCACGCGATGCGAGCGGCGGGGATCCGTCGCATGGTTTTCGCCTCGTCGTCGTCGGTCTACGGCGCGGCGGGGGGCCCCTTCCGCGAGACCGATCCCGCCGACCGCCCGGCCTCCCCCTACGCCGCGAGCAAGCGCGCCGCCGAGCTGTTCTGCGCGTCGAGCGGCCTCGACGTCAGCGTATGCCGCCTGTTCACCGTGTACGGCCCGGGCCAGCGCCCCGGCATGGCGATCGCCAAGTTCGCGAAGGCGATCTTCGCCAACGAGCCGGTCACCGTGTATGGCGATGGCTCGTCGCTGCGCGACTACACGTACGTGGACGACGCGGTTCGGGGCCTCGTGGCCGCGATGGACCGGGCGCGCGGCTACAACGTCTACAACATCGGCTGCGGTCAGCCCATCCCGCTCACCGAGGTGCTGGCCGCCCTCTCCGACGCCACGAGCAAGCGTTCGAAGGTGAACTACGCCGCCTCCCAGCCGGGCGACGTGCCGCTCACCCACGCGGACATCACCCTTGCCCGCGAGCAACTCGGCTGGGCGCCCGCGGTGAGCTTCCGCGACGGTATCGCGCGCTACCTCGCGTCGTTGTAGGATGTCCCGATGATCTTGCTCCTCCTCGCATGCAACGACGCGGGCGTGAAGGCCTACAACACCGCGCCGGCCGTGTCGATAGTCACCCCGGCCGACGGCGACAGCGTCGACCCGGGCGCGCTGGTGGAGTTCTACGGCATCGCCCGCGACGAGCAGGACCTCGGCGAGGAGCTCACCGTCCGCTGGGAGTCGAGTCTCGACGGCGTGATCAACGCCGACCCGCCCGACATCAACGGCGACCTGATGTTCTCCACCAACAGCCTGCAGGGAGGCGAGCACGTGATCACGCTGACCGCCTCCGACACCGGGGGGCAGTCCGCCAGCACCAGCATCCTGCTCAACGTGGGCGAGTCGTCGCAAGACCCGGGCGGCCCGGCGATCGTCATCCTGTCGCCCGCCGAGGGCTCGCAGGTGGGCGCCTCCTCGGAGATCAACCTCCTCGCCACCGTGGCCGACGACATCGACCCGAGCGAGTCGCTCTACGTCGAGGTGGTCGACGTGCCCGACGGCACCCTGTGGACCGGCTACCCCGCCGCCACCGGCACCGTCGACATCCCGATGGACCCGTCGCTCGGCGCGCACTCCATCACCATCAACGCGCTCGACCTCGAGGGCAAGAAGGGGAGCGCCACGGTGAATTTCGAGGTGGTGCAAGACAACGTTCCCATCGTCAACATCCAGAGCCCCGCCGACGGCACCACCGCCGACAACATCGACATCCTCACCTTCAAGGGCAGCGTCAGCGACGACACCACCCCCGTGGAGATGATCAGCTGCACCTGGTCGAGCGACATCGCGGGCGTGCTGTCGAGTGCGAGCCCTGACAGCTCCGGCATCACCAGCTTCGGCGGCACCCTCGCCGCCGGCGTGCACGTGATCACCTTGCACGCCGTCGACCAGGAGGGCGATGAGGGTCGCGACACCATCACGCTCACCATCGAAGACCCGCTGGCGCGCGACGACGATGGCGACGGCTACACCGAGTACGAGGGCGACTGCGACGACGCCGACGACACGTACAGCCCCGCCGAGACCGACCTCTGCAACGACGACGACGAGGACTGCGACGGCTACGTGAACGACCCCTACTTCGACACCTACGAGGTGAACAACTCCATGGGATCGTCCTACGATCTCGGCGAGGTGGACAACGGCCTGTTGTGGACCTCCTCGGTGGTCGACCTGTCGGGCCTGACGTTCTCCGACGAGGCCGACGAGGACTGGTTCCGCTGGGACGCCGACGACGAGTACTGGGACAACGTCGACGTGTCGATCGTCGTCAGCGACCTCGACACCTCTGGCGACTACGTCGTGGAGCTCTACAACGAGGACGGCACCGTGGTGGGCAGCGACTCGGGCGACGGCTCCCTGTCGGTGGAGTACTACGGCGACGCCCTCGACGACGACGAGGACATCTTCTACGTGCGCGTCTACGCCGTGAACTGGCCGACGAACTCCTGCGGCAACAGCTACAAGCTACGCATCCGCAGCTAGGGCGCGCTTCTTGCGGTGGTGCACGTAGAAGCCCCACCCGTACTCGATGGCGCTCGCCACGCTGAACAACACCGACACCAGCAGGATGGCGAGGCCCACCGACCCGGCGTCGACCGTCACGACCAGGAAGTGCGTGGGGTAGTGCCACAGCAGGAAGCCGATGGCGGTGGCCTGGTAGGCGGTCTTGAACTTGCCGAGCGACCCGGCCGCGATCACCAGCCCCTCGCTCACCGCGATCTGGCGGATGCCGGCGATGAGCAGTTCCCGGGCCTCGAGGAGCAGTACCATCCACGCCGGCGTCCAGCCGAGCGGGATCATCATGATCAGCGCCGAGAGCACCATCAGCTTGTCGGCGATGGGGTCGAGGAAGGCCCCGGCGACGCTCTGCAGGTCCCACTTGCGGGCCAGCCAGCCGTCGACGATGTCGCCGAGCATGGCGATCACGAACACCGCCATCGCGGCGCGGGCCTCCCAGACGCCGGGCTCCGTCCAGAGCATCGCCACCAGCACGGGCACGGCTCCGAGCCGACCGAGGGTGATGAGCATCGGCAGGTTGGTCCAGCCGGGGCGGCGGTACCAGGGCGGCTTGGACATCTGCGCGCGGACTACCGCGACAGGGGAGCGTTGTCGCGGAAGTGCTGGTAAAGCCCCATCACGCGGGCCACGTACACGCGCGTCTCCTCGAAGGGCGGGATGCCGCCGTGCTTCTCCACGTTGCGCGGGCCGGCGTTGTATGCGGCGAGCGCCAGCTCGTTGCTGCCGAAGCGAGCGATCTGTCGCGCGAGGTAGGTGGCGCCGCCCTCGATCGACTGGTTCGCGTCGAAGGGGTCGGTCACCCCCAGCGCCTCGGCCGTCGACGGGATCAGCTGCATCAGCCCGCGCGCGCCGGCGGGCGACACGGCGGCGGGATTCATCCGGCTCTCGGCCACGGCCACCGCCTTGAGCAGCTCGGCGGGAACGCCGTTGTCGCCGGCCGCCTCGAGGAAGGCGTGGTCGTACCTGTCGAGGTTGGTGATGCGATCGAGCCGGGGCATCGGTACGCCATTGGGCAGGTAACTGCCCGGCACCGCATCGTTCCACCAGCGCTCGAAGCCGTCGTGATCGGGCGAGTCGGTGAACACCACCGTGCCGTTCGGCGCCACGTACTTGTAGATGTCGCCGGCCTGGGCGAGCGCAGCGAGGAGGAGGAGCATCGCCGCCGAGTCTAGATCGCGGCGAGCACCGTGTCGATGTCGGCGTGGTCGCCGGCGAACTCGGCGAGGTGGATGAAACGAAGCTCGCCGCCCGGGGTCACCACCAGCTCGCCCCCCTGCTGGGTGGGGTGGCCGGCGGTGGCCGATTGCAGGTGCCCTCGCGACAGCGCGCGGGCGGCCGCGAGCGCGGCGCGCGGTGTCAAGATGGTGGCGCCGCCCTTGCGCGCGCCAATGGCGCGGTAGCTGTCGCGACTGGGGTCGGTGAAGAGGTCGGCGCTGACCTTCTCCGACTGGGCGAAGTCCTGGGCCATGCCCACCGTGCCATTGCCGATGAACGCGAGATCGGCTCCCCTGGACCGGATTTCGTCGTGACGCGCGGAGAAGCAAGCAGCCTGCTCGCGACAGAGCAGTCAGCCGTAGTGGCGCAGCCACACCAGCACAGCGGTGCGCTCGCGCCACAGGTCGGGCACCGGCACTGCCCGCCCGTCGAGCGCGAGCACCGAAACCGCCGACAGCGCCTCGATCACCGGGTGCATGCGGCGACCTAACTCTGCGCCAGCAGCATGCAGCCCGCCCCGGCGAGCGCCACGAAGAACCACCGCGCGGGACTGGTGCGCTCGCCGAGGAACAACGTGGCGAAGGCCACGGTGATCGGGCTTGACAGGGAGGCCGGCGGCGACACGATCACCGGCGGTGCCATCGTCGTGGCCACCGCGTAGACCACGAAGCCCAACGACTCGCAGAGCGCCATCAGCATCACGTCGCGCCACGCGGGCGGGGGGCGGAGCGCACTCGGTGTCGCGACCAGCGCCGGGAGCAGGACCGCCCACTGCGCCAGCCAGCACAGGGGCACCACGGTGATGGGGCCCACGGCGTTCCCCATCTCGCCGATGCCCGCCATCATCGTGCCGAAGCCTAGACTTGCCACCGTCGCCCAGGCAAAGCCCTTGGCCCGGGGGCCTCGCCACTGCCCGCCGCGGGCCAGCGCGCCGTTGCCCGCCGCTCCGAGCACCACCAGGGCGCCGGCGAGGGCCTGCGCGCTGCTGGGGGTCTTGCCGAGGAGCGCGCCGAGGAGGGTGGCGGGGACCGCCCAGCTCGCCAGCACCGGGGTGATCGCGCCCACCGGGCCGAGAGCATAGGCGCGCATCATCCCGTAGTAGCCGGCGGCGGAGCCGGCGCCGGCCATCGCCAACGGTCCCCAGCCCGGCAGCCGAGGCACGCCCTCGAAAGCCAGCGCGGCGACGACGAGGACCGCCCCGCCCACCACCTGTCCCCACCACATCGCCCGCAGGCCGCCCAGCGCGAGCGAGGCGCGTTGCACGTACACGTTGGCAGCCGCCCAGGCACACGAGGTGCCCAGGGCCAGCCCGATGGCAAGCCCTGTGGACAAGGGGGAAAACTACCCTGGTGGCGGCGGCGCCGGCTCGGCGGCGGCAGCCGGCTCGCCGGGGGCTGCCGGGGGCGGCTCGGTGGCCGATGGCGCCTCGG
>VGRE01000119.1 GCA_016875435.1 Deltaproteobacteria bacterium
CAAACTGATGGCGGCAGGGCAACTCGCCGCGATCTTCGCGGGACGATTCCTCGTGTACCACCACCTCTGCGATGCCCGTTCCTACGTGGTGCTGTCGCGACATCCGCTAGTGTACTTGCTCCAGCCTCTCGGCGCCGTCGTGGGCATGGCGGCGATGGTGGCTTCGCTGGTCACCCAGCTACGCGGCGCCACCGAGTGGAAGGGCCGGCGTGTGCGGGCGCGCAGCCTGTAGGCCGCCTAGCCCCAGGTGATCTCGCCGCCCGGCAGGAAGTAGAGGATCAGCATGCGGCCGCCGGTGACGGTGGGCACGTGGCGCGAGCCGGGCGGGTAGACCACCCAGCGGCTGTCGCGGCCGTCGAAGCGGGGTTGTCCCGACACCGGGATGCACAGCTCCACCTCGCCGCGCGGGTGGGTGTGCGGACCGGCGGCGGGACCGTCCATGTCGACGGCGTCGAGGGAGTTGCCGCCGAGCTCGTCGCAGGCCTTCGCCAGCCGCCCGAAGCGCACGCCGCCAGCCTCCTTCGGGGTGAGCCAGCCCTCGGCGGCCGCCATCAGGGTGGCGGCCACGAGCTGGTCGACGTCGAGCTTGGCGAGCTCGGCCTCCAGCGCGGCGGGGTTGGCGGTGCCGAGCTGAGCGACGAGGCGGGCGGGGCGCTCGCAGAGAGCGACGAGATCCTCGCGCGTCATGCAACCGCCAAGGGGTCTAGTGCCTACCCACGTGGACGTGGACGTCGTCGGGATGCGCATTCATGAAAGGATCGCTCACCGGCACCGCCGGCACGCGCGCGAGCACGTTGGCTACCACCGTGACGAAGGCGGCCGCAAAGCCAACCGCGATGCCGATCTCGACAGGCCCGAGCGGCAGCGAGTCACGCATCCACACCTGCGGCATCACGAGGATGAAGCGCTCGAGCCACACGCCGATGGCGATGACGATGGCGATGGCGATGAGGGCGTTCGGGGTCTTCTTGATGCCGCGGCTGAGCAGCACGGTGAAGGGCATGAGGAAGCACATCGCGCCCACCACCAGAGCCAGGTCGGACCAGGGCTCCATGTACATCCGGAGGATGAGGTACCACGTCTCCTCGGGCATGTTGCCATACCAGATGGGCAGCACGTGCGCAAAGAGGTTGTACGTCCAGAAGACGCACAGCGCGAACATCAGCTTGCCGACGTCGTGGTAGCGGGCCGGGGTCGCGAGGTGCTCGATGCGCAGCCAGCCGCGGAAGCTCACCGAGATGATGCAGATCCAGTTGAGCGCGAGCCAGAAGCTCGACACGAACTGCCAGCCCGGGAACATGTTGGCGTACCAGTGGGGGGCCAGCGACATCACCGCGTCGACCGCGAAGAGGCTGAAGAAGATCGCGTAGAGGACCACGATCAGCGGGGCGAGCCGGATGTTCTTCTGGTAGGTGTCTTCCACCTCGGCGTCGCGACCGCGCCAGCCAGCGGTGAAGTTGCTCCAGAACGCTGGCGCGCGGCTCCCGAGTGTTTCCGCCGCCACGCCCATGTCGGCACGCAGGCTGTTGCGGATGAAGAAGAAGTCGAGCGTCATGAGAATGCCGAGCATCACCACCTGGCGGGCGATGAAGAAGCCGGGCTGGAGCCAGACGGCCTTGTGGGCAGGCATCTGCTCGTGGGTCCACGGGTAGATGTCGAGCCCGCCCGCGATCAAGAACACGATCCAGATCGCGTAGTTGATGGGCATGAAGAACCAGAAGGACTCGGCGATACGCTTGAACGGGCGACCCCAGCGACCGAGGGTGATCGTCTGCACCACCGCGAACATCACCCCGCCCTGCGCGACGGCCATGAAGTAGACGACGCAGACCAGAAGCGCGCCGAGGGTGCGGTGGCTCTCGGTGAACAGGCCGTAGGCGAGGGCGGCAAGGCCGATGGCGATGCCCACCATGCCGAAGGTCTTCACCCCGGCGGGTACCTCGCGAGGGGTGGTGCGGATGGTTTCCGCGACGTCGGGGCCATTGCCCACGACGCGCCGCGTGGCGGCGAGGATATCGACGGCGCTCATCTAGGGGTTCTCCGTCGGCAGGGCCTCGGCGGGCGGCGCCGGGGGCGTGTAGGAGGCGCCGGGGAGCGTGCGCACGTACGCGACGATCGACCAGCGCTCGTAGTCGGTGAGGAGGGGGCCGTAGGCCGGCATGCCGGCGCCGATCGCCGCATCGAAGGCGGGCCGATCGGCGGAGGCGCTGGCGCTGCCCGCGCCGCCGTTGCGGATGGTGGAGTAGACGAAGCCGTCGCTCAAGGTATCGACGCGGGTGGCGTCGCCTTCGCCCGCGAGGGCAGGCGCGCCTAGCAGGAAGCGGTTGATCCCGGCTGCCTTGTCGTTCACCGTCACCGGGCCGCCGCCCTCGCCGGTGAGACCGTGGCAGGGCGCACAGTTCACCTTGAAGAGGCGCGTGCCGGTGGCGACAAGGTTGGGGTCGGCGGCGTACGGGTTCACCAGCGCGTTGGTGGCGTCGAGATTCACGCGGTTGACCGCCTCGACCTCGCCGTTCTGGTAGTAGCCCGGGGCGCGGGCCCTGGGCTCGCCGAGCGATGCGCGCGCCACGACGCCGGAGGGCTGCGGCCGCATCGCCCACTCGTAGGGCTTGAAGCTCACGCCATCGATCATGTCGATGTCCCAGGGCGAGGCGTAGGCCACGCCGGCGAGACCGAGACCGAGCAGCGCCCAGCGGGCGCCCTTCTTGAGATCAACCATGGTTGGCTCCGCCGTTGCCGTCGCCCCCGGTGACCTCGATGGCGCCCGAGTGTTGGAGGATTTGCTTGATCTCGGCCTCGTCATGACCGCTCGTGCGCTCGAGGACGATGCCGAAGGAGTCGTTGGTGAAGCGCGGGTCGTGCATCGCCTTCGGCAGGTCGAAGGCGGGGAGGCGGCAGTTCAGCAGCAGGCCCACCAGCGTCATCAGCGAACCCCAGAGGATGGTGCCCTCGAAGGTGACGACCAGGAACGGCGGGATCGACACCAGCGGCTTGCCGCCGGGGATGATCATCGGCCAGTTCGCGTGGGTGAGCGAGGCCAGCGAGAAGATCGCGGTGGCCCCGAAGATGCCGCCGAGGAGGGTGAACCAGCGCACCGGGCTCGGCTCGCCCTGGTAGATCTCCTGCTCGATCTCGTGACGGGGGATGGGACTGAGCACGGTGAAGTCGCGGATGCCGACTTTCTTCAGCCCGTTGATGCCCTCGAGCAAGCAGTCGAGGTGCTTGTAGACAGCCTTGATCGGCTCGTCGAGGGGCTCCGACTCCGCCGGGGCGGCGTGCCCGTGCGCGTGATCGTGTGTCATTTGGCGGCGTGCTCCTCATGCTTCAGAGGCGGGCGCAGGGTTTCCTTGACCTCTGCGATCGCGACGGAGGGCATGATCTTGACGAACAGAAGGAACCAGAGGAAGAACCAGGCGAACGAACCGATCATGATCCCCCACTCGATGTAGGTGGGGGTGTAGTACACCCAGGCGCCCGGGTCGAAACTATGGGCGAGCGAGCTGGCGATGATGTTGAATCGCTCGAACCACATCCCGATGTTGATGATGATGCTGATCACGAAGAGACCCATCATCGAGGTGCGGATCTTCTTGAACCACCAGAGCAGGGGAATGGTGCAGTTGCATAGCACCATGGTGAGGAAGACCCACCAGTACTTGCCCACCACGCGATCGACGAACACGTCCCACTCGTAGGGGTTGTCGGAGTACCACGCGATGAAGTACTCGGTGCCGTAGGCATAGGTGAGGATGCCGCCGGTGAACAGGCACAGCTTGGCGAGGTGCTCGAAGTGCCAGACGTGGATGTACTCCTCGAGCTTGAACGCCTTGGCGAGGGGTAGCATCAGCGTGATGACCATCGCGCAGCCCGAGAAGATGGCGCCGGCCACGAAGTAGGGCGGGAACAGCGTGCTGTGCCAGCCCGGGGTGACGGCCATCGCGAAGTCCCAGGACACCACGCTGTGCACCGAGAGCACCAGCGGCGTGGCGAGGGCGGCGAAGAAGCCGTAGGCCGCCATGTAGTGGCGCCACTGGCGATCGGTGCCGCGCCAGCCGAGGGCCATCGCGGTGTAGAGCTTGCCGGTGATGCCCTTGGTGGTGTCGCGCACGGCGGCGATGTCGGGAATGAGCCCGATGAAGAAGAAGACGGTCGAAACCGTGAAGTAGGTGCTGACCGCGAAGACGTCCCACATCAGTGGCGACTTGAAGTTCTGCCAGAGCTGCCGCTGGTTGGGGTAGGGAAACAGCCAGTAGGCCTGCCACGCGCGACCCACATGAATCGCGGGGAAGAGCGCCGCGGTCATGACCGCGAAGATGGTCATCGCCTCCGCTGCCCGGTAGATGCCGGTGCGCCAGCGGGAGCGGGTGAGGAAGAGGATCGCGCTGATCAGCGTGCCCGCGTGGCCGATACCGATCCAGAACACGAAGGTGGTGATGTAAACGCCCCAGAACACCGGGGGGTGGTAGCCGGCCACGCCGAGTCCCTTCACCAGCTGTATGCCCCAGCAGTAGCCGCCCCAGGCGAGGCCCAGGACCACGAGGCCCACCAGGCCGTACCAGTGCATCCCCATGTCGAACAGGGGACGCATGACATCGCGGTTGACCCGTGAGTACGAGAGTTCACTCGACATTAGTGGACTCCTTCAGCCGTGCCGTGGCCGGCTTTCTTGCTCGGGCTGCTGTGGCCGGCCCCGTGCTCGGCCGGTGCCTCGCCGTGGTCGCCGCCGCCGTGACCGCCGCCGTGACCGCCGAAGACCGGCTGGTGGTAGCTGACGCGCGCGGCGTAGCGGACGCCCGGCTTGGTGTTGAGCTCGCCGAGGAGCGTGTAGCTGCGCGGGCTCTCGCCCTTCTTGCGCACCGCGCCGTCGGCGTCTTTCCAGTTGCCGAAGACGATGGCGTTGCTCGGGCAGGCCGCCGCGCAGGCGGTGATCTTCTGCAGCGCGCTGTCGGGCACCGTCTCGTGGACGTCGCGCCAGCTGTCCTTCGCGTAGCGGAGACGCTGCACGCAGAACGTGCATTTTTCCATGACGCCCATCTCCCGCGACGAGATGTCCGGGTTGAGCATCAGGTGGTAGCTCTCTGGCCACTCCCACGTGTGGTAGTTGAAACGACGCGCCGCGTAGGGGCAGTTGTTCGCGCAGTAGCGCGTGCCGACGCAGCGGTTGTAGATCATGGCGTTGAGGCCATCGAGGTTGTGGTACGTCGCGAGGACGGGGCACACGCCCTCGCAGGGCGCGTGCGAGCACTGCTGGCAGACGGCCGGTAGGTAACGAACGTCCTGGTTCTCGCCCTCGCCCTCCCAGAACCGGTCCATGCGGATCCAGGTCATGGTGCGGCCGCGCCGCATCTGGTCGGGCCCGATGAAGGGCGTGTTGTTCTCCAGCGCGCAGGCCACGACGCAGGCCCCGCAGCCGTTGCAGGCGTTGAGGTCGAAGTTGATGGCGAAGCGGTAGGTTGGGTGCTGCGGCTCGGGGAACATGTCGACCGGGCCGTTCTCGACCACGCGCTCGTCGATGGGAACGTGGTGAACGGCGACGATCGAGGCGGCCTCGCCCTCGAGCTTGTCGAGGGCGTCCTTGACGCTGACGTTGTTCGCGAGGTGACGCCCTGCCTGGTCGAGGTTGCCGCACAGTGGGTGCACGCCGCTGTCGCCGCCGGCCCGCTTGAGGTTCGCCTGCGTGGACAACCACGCGAGCGCCCCCGAGGCGCTGTCCGTCGCGCCGGCGAGCAGGCTGACTGCGTTGGCGCCGCGCCCTTTGGCGTACAGGCCCGTCTTCTTGCCGTTGCCCGCGATGACGGCGACGACGTCCTTGCGGACGCCCTTGCTGCCGAACCAGCCCACCTTGATCGAGCCCTGGCCGGTGGAAACCTCGACGAGGTCTTTCTCGCCGAGGCCCAGCTCCGCGGCGGTGTCGGGGTGGATCTCCACCCAGGTGCCCCAGAAGAAGGTGGAGATGGGGTCGGGTAGCTCCTGCGCCCAGGGGACGTTGGCCCAGCGACCGTCGTGGAGCAGGGGCGACGGGTACACCACCAGCGTGTGCTTGCCACCTCCGCTCGGCGCCTCGCCAGCGGCTGGGAGCTCGGTGGCGACCCAGGCGGCGGCGACGTTGCCGCCGGGGACGTGAACGACGCCCTTCGCCTGTACCTCGCGCCACCACGAAGCTGCCTCGGGCCGGCCCGGGACGGTGGGCCACACCTCGGCAGCCCAGCGCAAGCGGATGTACTCGGCGAAGTTCGTGGCGCTCGCGTGGATCGGCACGGCCACCACCGTGGCCGGGTCGGTGGCCGCGTCGGTTGGCGCCGCCGTGGCCGGGTCGGTTGGCGCCGCCGTGGCCGGGTCGGTTGGCGCCGCCGGGGCGACGGCCTTCGCGAGGCCGAGCAACACCTCGCCCAGGCCGCGGCTGTCCTTGAGGGACACCATGGCTGGCTGGCCGAGGACGTGGAGCCCGTGCTCGGTGCTCGCGTCGCTCCACTGCTCGAGACCCGAGCCGGAAGGGAGGATCAGGGTCTTGTCGTTGGTGCTGTCGTTGCCGCTGTTGGCGAACTGCACCACGCGATCGACGGCGGCGAGCGCGCCGGCGGCGTCGGCGTCGGCGGGGAGACCGTGCGCCGGGTCGAGGCCATCGACCAGCAACAGGCCGATCTTCCCGGCCTTGCAGTCGTCGAGCAGCGCCTTGGCGTCGGCGTAGCTGTTGACCTGTCCCGGGCGGCTGCCGCGGAACACCACGGTGCGACCGAGGTTGCCCAGCACCTCGTTGCAGAGGAGCGTGGCGACGGCGAGCGCCGTGGCGTCGGCGCCCGCGTTGGCATTGCCGCCGGGCAGCACCACGCTCGGCTCGGCGCCGGCCAGCCAGCCGGCGATCTCGCGGAGTTTGTCTTCCGACACGTCGCTCGCGCTCGCGGCGGCGGCCACGTCGATGCCGGCGAGAAGGCCGGCGGCGGGGCCCTGGTAGCCCTTGGCATCGCTCGCGAGCTTGGCGATGGCGAGCGCCACCTTGGCCTCGCTCCCAGGCCGGGCGGCGATCCAGTGGTCGGCCTGCGACTCGCTCTGGCCCACCCGCGGCGTGATCGCCACGGTGCGAGCCACGAACTTGCCCTGCGCCGGGTCCTTCGCCCGGGCCCAGCCCTTGGTCATCGCCATCGAGCCGAAGGCGGTGCCGAGGAAGTCCATGCCGAAGCTGACGATCGTGCGGGCCTCGGCCAACTCGTAGACCGGGAGCTCGTCGAGCCCGAAGGCGCGGCGGCTGGCGGCGAGGAGCGACTCCACGCCCACCGGCTCGAAGTGCACGCGACGCAGGCCCGCGCCCGCGAGCGCCCCGAGCAACGCGGCGACGCTACCGGTGCGGTACTGGCCGAGCCATGCCACGCCCTTCCCGGCGGCGACGGCACTGTTCCAGGCCTCGACGAGCTTCGAAGTCGCGTCGTCCCAGGTCAGCTTGTCGTTGCCGAGCATGGGGCCATCGATGCGGTCGGGACCATAGGCCGCCACGAAGTCGAAGTGCCCGCGGGCGCACAGGCCCGGGCCGCTCGGGTGGTCGGGGTTGCCCTCCACGTGCACCACGCGACCGTCCTTGTTTCGGGCCACGAGGCCACACGCGGTGGCGCAGCCGTTGCACAACCCTGCGTAGTAGCTGGCGAGGCCAGGCTGCACGTTCTCGGGGTTGGCCACGTAAGGGAGGACCTTCTCGGCGGGCACCTTGTAGTCGTACGTGCACGCGGCAGTTGCCGCGGTGGACGCGACCGCGCCAGCCCGGAGGAAGTCGCGACGGTTGATTCCTTCCATCTCGGCTCCTACTTGTGGCAAGTCCAGCAGTCCTTCAGCTCCGCGCGCCGAAGTTCTGCCTTGGTGCCGTAATTCTCGTCGATGCTCTCGTGCTGCGCGTGGCAATCGAGACACCAGCCCATCTGGAGGCTGGCCACGCGCTCGTTGACCGTCATTTTCTGGACCTCGCCGTGGCACTCCTGGCACTGCAGCCCGCCGTTGACGTGGCGCTTGTGTGAGAAGTACACGTAGTCGGGTAGGTCGTGGACCTTGTTCCACGGGATGACCTCGCCGCGCTCCCAGTACCCCTTCAGCTTCTCGAGCTCGGGGCGGCCGGTGGCATCGACCAGGGCGTGGCAGCCCATGCACACGCTGGTGGCGGGCACGCCTGCGTGCGGGCCCTTGCGCGCGTTGCTGTGGCAGTAGTTGCAGTCCACGCCGAGCTGCTCGACGTGGAGGGTGTGGGTGAAGGCGATCGGCTGCTCGATGGCGTCGGCCGGTGGGTCGCCCACGGTGACCACGAGGTTCCGGTCGAACAACTCGGGGGGGAGCAGGTTTTTGCTCCCGATGGTGAACAATTCCGCGTCTTGCGTGGCCTCGGCGTTCGCCTCGGTCGCGCACCCGAGGAGGCCGTTGGAGACGGCCAGCCCCGCGGCCGCGCTAATACTGAGCGCGAGCGCCACGGTGGCCCGGGAGAGCTGTCGCATCAATTTCTCCAGCCGGGTGCGGCAGGTGGAGTTGGAGGAGGGGGTCGAAAGGGGCCGCCAGCCTAATCCAGCGCGGCGGCCCTGGGTAGGGTGCGCCGCGACATCTCGTGACCAGCGGCGGAGAAGCTACCTACTGCTTCTGGAACTCGCTCTCGATGTACGCGAGTACGTCCCAGGCCTGGTCGTCGGAGAGGCCCAGGGGGGCCATCGCCGTGCCCTGGATGCCGTTCATGATCGCCCAGTGCTTGACGCCGATGGAGGTGGCCTCCCAGCGCTCCTTCCAGGCGAACTGGGCGGGCTTCTGGGGCAGCGCCGAGCCGGCGATGCCCATGCCGTCGCCCTTGGCGCCGTGGCAGGCAACGCACTTGGTTTCGTACTCGGTCTTGCCGGCGGCGATCGCCTCGGGCTTGCCCTTCCTGGGGTTTTCCTGGCTGTCGGCCCCGGCGGCCTTCGCCTTCTCGTGGGCGGCCTTGGCGAGGTCGTCGGGCGCGTAGGGTCCCGAGGCGGCGGCAGGGGCCGGCGCGGGGGGCGGCGGCGCAGGCTCAGCGGCCTTCGGAGGCTCGGGCGGCTTTGCAGCTTCGACGGGCTTGGTTTCCTCGCCACCGCAGGCGGCGAGCGTGAACAGGACAGCAAGGGCGTGCATGTGACCTCTCGGTGAGCGGGCGGCGTCTACCCGGTCATCGCGGCGGCTGCCACCGGGCCTTTGCTGCGCCATGCCTCACGCCTGGCGGGCCGAGGACCGCGCTCAGAGGTGGCCCACCGGTCGCAAGCGGTACATGGCCTCCATCAGCGCGTTGAACGCTGACTCCTCGTCGTCGATCTCGTCGATGTCGGGCACGTTCTCCAGCACTTTCTCGATCGCGTACTGCCGCAGCGTCGCAAGCGCCGCTTCCTCGGCGATGATCTCGGATGCCGTTTTCGCGTCGAGCTTGTACATCCAGGGCCTCGTGCCTCGCGGTGAGCTATCGCGCGCTGGCCGCGCCGGAGGTCCAAGGTGTCTGTCGATGTGACTGCGAGTACGTTTCAGCTCGACGTGATCGAGCGTTCGAAAAGTGTCCCGGTGGTCGTTGATTTCTGGGCCCCGTGGTGCGGTCCCTGCCGCACGCTGGGGCCGGTCCTGGAGCGGCTCGAGGTCGCCTCGGCGGGTAAGTGGGTGCTGGCGAAGGTCAACACCGACGACAACCAGGGCCTGTCGCAGCGATTCGAGATCCAGGGCATCCCCGCGGTCAAGGCCTTCGTCGATGGCAAGGTGGTGGCCGAGTTCGTCGGCGCGCAGCCCGAGGCCCAGGTCAAGCAGTTCCTCGCGAAGATCATTCCGGAAGATCCCCGTAAGCGGGAGAGCGAAGTGCGCGAGCGCTTCGCGAGAGACGCCCTGCCTCTGGCAGACGCGCAGGCTCGCTTCGACCACGAGGACACGGTGGCGAGCACCCACGCGCTCGGGCGGTCGCTCGCGGCGGCCGGCCAGTGGGACGCCGCGCTCGGGAAGTTCTTCGACGTCGTCAAGCGCGACCGCAGCTTCCAGGCCGACGCCGGGCGCAAGGCGATGCTCGAGGTGTTCGACGCGCTCCCCGCCGACAGCGGCCTCGTAAACCAGTGGCGACGCGTGCTGTCGATGGAGTTGTTCAAGTAGCCCATGATCAAGGTCACGGGCGGCACGTTGCGCGGCCGGGTGCTCCCGGCAGCGGTGCCCGAGGGCGTGCGTCCCACGTCGTCCCGGGCGCGCGAGGCGCTGTTTTCCATCCTGGGACAGGACCTCGACGGGCTCTCCTTCGTCGACTGTTTCTCGGGCTCGGGGCTGGTGGCGATCGAGGCCTGGTCGCGCGGCGCTCGCCCGGTGACGGCGATCGACAGGGCCCCCAGGTCGCTGGCGGCGATGCGTCGCAACATCGAGGCGGTCGGCGCGGCCGTCGAGGTGCTCGCCGCCGACGTGTCGCGGGCGAGCCTCGTGGCCGACATCGCCTACCTCGATCCCCCGTTCGCCGACGACATCGCCGCCTGGATCGCTCGCGCGGCGCCTTTGTCGCGACAGGTGTTGGTGGCCGAGTCGCGAGCCGGCGCGAGCGTGCCGAGCGCCGCCGGGACCCTGCTCCTGGACCGGGTGTACACCTACGGCGACACCCAGTTGGCGGTGTATCGGGGAGGCCCTGGAGGCTCTAGGCCGTAGGGGTTGGGCTGCTGGTGGCGAGCGGCGGTGGCGGGGCGCGGAGACGCCCCGCTCGCCAAGAACGTAACGAAAGCCTCCAGCCTCTACTTCATCGGAGGCGGCCGCTCGCCCGTGGCGCGGAACTTCAGAAAGTCCTCGATGATCTGCGCATGGTCGAAGGCGAGCGGGGAGGGGAGGGCGTCGAGATGGAACCAGCGGGCCTCGGCCGCGTCGTCGCCGCCCTCGGGCTCGCCGTCGCACTCGGCCACGAACACGGCGGACAGCGTGGCCCGCCGGGGGTCGCGCGCGGGATCGGAGTACACGTGCAGGAGGGCGGAGAGGCGCACGCTCATTCCCGTTTCCTCCTTGGCCTCACGCACCGCTGCCTCTCCCACGCGCTCGCCGGCATCGACGAAGCCACCCGGTAGCGCCCACCCCGGTGGAGGCCACTTGCGGCGGACGAGCACGATGCGCCCGTCGCGCTCGATGATTACGTCGGCGGTCGCCGCGGGGCCGGTCACTCCTCGACCGTATCGCGCGGCGCGTTGGAGCGGAGTCGCGCATGGCAGACGTGGTGGTGGTCGGTGGTGGTCCCGGGGCGGTTCGCGCGGCGGGTGCGCTTCGTCGCGCCGGTCGGCGCGTGGTCCTGGTGCAAGAGGGCGCGTTTCCCGGGGGCGTGTCGGCGCCGGCGGTGCCCGTGGGGCTCGGCGTCGAGGAGTTCGGTGAGGCCGCGCTCGGCTGGCGCGAGGTGCGCGGCCTGGGCTCGGGGCTCGTGGCCGGTCGCGACTGCGGCTGCGTTCACGCGCTTCCCCTGTCGCGGGCGGTGTTGCCCACGCTCTTCGATGGAAACGCGCTCCCCGAGGCACTCGCGGCCTGGGGCCGAGCCCGCGGTGCCGTCGAGCTCGCGCGGCTGCTGGGGGGTGGCAAGGAAACGCGGACCTATCGCGACTGGGTGGTGCAGCACTTCGGCGAGCCCGTCCACGAGGCGTTCTACGCGCCGTACTGCCGCCGTCGCTTCGGCGAGCCCGACGAGGTGACGGTCAACGTCGCGCGATTCCACCACGGCTTCCGTCGCGACACGCGCTGGTTCGCCCACGAGGCTGGCCCCGCCGCGCGGCTCTCCCACGATCTCGAGGGGATCGAGGTGGTACTCGGTGCCGAGGTGCGCGCGCTCGACACTGGGCGGGTGACGACCGCCATGGGCGACATCGAGGGCGATGTCTACGTCGACCTGCCGCCGCGCCGCGTGGTCGACCTGCTGGGCGATCAGGCCCCCGGCGGGCTCGCCAACGAGGTGTCGCGACTACGCTGTCGCCACGCGCTCGAGGTCACGCTTCGCGGTGGCCACGCGTTGCCCTTCGTGACTCACTTGGCCGGAGGCCCCCTCGCGGCGTACCGGCTCGTCCGGCACGGCCTCGTTGCCGGCAACCCGTCGCTCGCTGGGCAAGTCAGCGTGCAGATGGCGCCCGAGGATGGCGAGCCAGCGTGGACGGGGCGCGACGACACGCTCGTGGCCGAGTGTGTCGACGGTTTGCGGGCGCTCCACCTCGACGACATCGACGGCGCCCGCGCCGTGGTCAACCGCGTGGCCAACCATCACCCGGTGTGGACCTACACCACCGCCGCCCGCGTGCGGCAATACCACCTCGGCCTCGCGGAGCGGAAGATCATCCCCGTGGGTCGGGGCGGCCTGTTCGCGCCGGTGGACGGCGAGGCCGAGATCGCCTACCTCGATGGCCTCGCGGCGGGGAACGTGCCCTTCAAGGAACTGTACCGTCGGCACGTGGAGCCGCCGGTGATCGACGACGATGGCAGCGCCTCGCTCACCGACTTCGTGCTCAGGTAGGCCCCGGGCGGCTCTTGACGGTGCCGAACCTCGGTCATAGAAGCCGGGCGCTCGCCGAAGTAGCTCAGGGGTAGAGCAGCTGATTCGTAATCAGCAGGTCGTGGGTTCAATTCCCATCTTCGGCTCCACGAAAACCCCCATCCGCCCTGGTGAAGACCACGGCGGATTTTTCATCTCGTCACTGCGGTTCGACTCGGGTCGCAGCCAGGCGCGAGGCCGTCGAACTCGACGGCGTGACCATCCACGAGCCGCGCGGTGCACCTTCGGGCCGGCGGTGGCGCGTGAGGCGGGGCTCCACCTGGCCAGCGAGCTCCTGCGGCGGGCC
>VGRE01000120.1 GCA_016875435.1 Deltaproteobacteria bacterium
GGCGAGCGAGGCCGTGGCGGCGGCGTCGACGGCGGTGGCGAGGGCGTTCTCGCCGACCGCCAGCACCAGGTCGGGTTGCCACTGCGCCGGCCGCTCGCTGGCCACCGAGAGCGCCGCCTCGCGCTCCGCCTCGTAGAGGGCGTGGATGTCGGGGCCGCAGCCAAGGAGCAGGGTCAGCATCGCGGCGCGCCTTATCGCGCTACGATCCCGGCGTGTTCGCCCTCTTAGCCTGCGCCGAGCCTCCCGCGGAAGAGGCCGCCTTCGTCGACCCTCGCGCCGACGGTCCCTACGGCGTGGGGGTCACCACCCTCGCCTACACCGACAGTCGCGACAAGCCGCTCACCATCGAGGCCTGGTACCCGGCCACGGTGGAGGGCGACCCCGACCCCTACGAGCCCTTCGTGTTCACCGGCCTCGCCCACCGCGACGCCGAGGTGATCGAGGGCCAGTGGCCGCTGGTGGCCTTCTCGCACGGCTACTCCGGCTTCCGGATGCAGAGCTTCTTCCTCACCGAGTGGCTGGCGTCGCATGGCTTCGTGGTGGTGGCGCCCGACCACACCCACAACACCTTCTTCGACCTCGACGACGAGCTCACGTCGCAAGTGATGCTGGAGCGGCCCGGCGATGTCGCCGGGAGCGTCGACGCGGCGCTCGAGCACTTCGACGTGGAAGACCGCTACGTGATGATGGGCCACAGCTTCGGCGGGTGGACCACCCTCGCCGTGGCGGGGGGCGTGCTCAACATGGAGGAGGCGGCCGCGTTCTGTGCCATCGACGGCGGTTTCGACCTCTGCGACGCCATCGCCGAGGTGCCCGCCGGCGCGGAGTTGCCCATGCCCGACCCCCGGGCCTACGCGGGCGTGTCGATGGCCCCCTGCGGCTGGTACACCTTCGGCGAGTCGGGCCTCGGCGGGGTGGAGAACGTCTCGCTGATGGTGGGCTCTCTCGACGACACCTGCGAGCCCGACACCGAGGCGCGGCCCGCTTGGGAGCGAGTGTCAGAGGCCAAGGCGCTCGCGACGATCCCGGACGCTGGCCACTTCGTGTTCAGCAACCTCTGCGACCTCGGCGACCTGCAGCCCGAGTGCAGCGCCGAGGGCTACATCGACACGCCCACCGCTCAGGTGGAGATCAAGCACTGGGCCACCGCCTGGGCGCTGCGGCAGTACACGGGCGATGCCGCCTACGACGAGTTCCTGGGGAGCGAGGTGATGACGGTGGAGTGACCGGCGGGGGGGCGTCAGCGGCCTCGTGCAGCCTGAGCGGCCGGTCCCGGGGAAAGGCCCTCGCCGGCTAGGTCCTCCGTCGGCTACCTCCCCACCGCCACCCCCGGCGGCGCCATCGGACCCAACGTCTCGGTCGCGGCGAGGCCACCGATGTCGCCAAGCTACCCAGCCGGCCGATCGACCCCTCGACGAACGCGAACGCTGCCGTCGCGCTCCAGCACGGTGAACGCCGCGAAGAGTGACGTACCGGCCGAGGCAAACAGCCGCGAGACGAGGTCCGCGCGTGCTGCCGGCGCCATTCCAGCCAAGCGCAAGAGCTCCACGCCTCGGTGCGGCCGCCCCTCGCGCACCACCAACTCGCCGAAGTCCTTGTCGTCGGCGAGACGATCTGGCCGCCGCGTGCCCCCGCCGCCTACCTCCCCACCGCCACCCCCGCCGCCGCGGCGGCCTCGATGAACGGGGTGGGGAACACGCCCATCCCCACCGTCACCAGCACCGCGAGCACGATGGCGGTGCGCATGGCGCCGCCGGTCGCGACGGGCGCGGTGTTCGTGGGCGCCTCGATGTACACCGCCCTGCCGAGGCGCAGGTAGTAGAACAGGCCCACCACGGTGACCAGCGCGCCGGCGAGCACGAACCAGGTGTAGCCGGCCAGCCACGCGTTCCTGAACAGCACCATCTTGCCCCAGAAGCCCGCCACGAAGGGGATGCCGCCGAGTGACAGCAAGAAGAGCAAGAGCGCGAGGCCGAGCCCCGGGTTGCGCCGCGCGAGGCCGTTGAAGTGGGCAATCTCGCCGCCGCCATCGGCCTCCACCGCCTCGGCCACGAGGAAGGCGCCCATGTTCGCCGCCACGTAGGTGGCCAGGTAGAACACCATCGCTTCCAGCCCCGAGCCCCGGCCCATCAATAGCGCCAGCAAGAGGAGCCCCATGTGGCCGATGCCGGAGTAGGCGAGCAGTCGGCGGGCGTTGGACTGGGGGATGGCCAGCGCGTTGCCGATGGCCATCGAGAGGATGGCCAGCGCCAACAGGATCGGCGTCCAGCGGTCGGCGGTGCGCGGGAAGGCCTCCCACAACAGGCGCGCCATCCCCGCGAGACCGGCCGCCTTGGGCGCCACGCTGAGGAAAGCGACGAAGGGCGCGGGCGCGCCCTGGTAGGTGTCGGGCACCCAGCCGTGGAAGGGGACCGCGCCGAGCTTGTAGGCCATGCCGGCCAGCATGAGCAGGGCGCCGAGCACGATCATCGGGCCTTCTCCCGGGCGCACCACCGAGAACATCGTCTCGCCAGTGGCGCCGATCACGAAGGAGAGCCCGTAGGCGGTGATCGCCGCGCTCACCGCGCCGGCCACGTAGAGCTTCACCGCGCCCTCGTTGCCGATGGTGGTGCCCTTGTGCAACGCCGCCATCGCGTAGAGGGGCACGCCCATGAGCTCGAAGGCCACGATCAAGGTGATCAGTTCCTTGGCGCCCGGTAGCAGCGTCATGCCGCAGGTGCTGGCGAGCAAGAGCAGCAGGTACTCGCCGTGGCGCCGAGGGAACAGCCGCTCGGCGTGGTCGATCATGCCGGTGGCCGCGAGCACGCCGGCGCCGAGCACGATGCGCTGCACGTACACGGTGAAGGCGTCGTTCTCGAAGGCCCCGGAGAGCGCCACGCCACTGGGCACGAACCAGGTGGCGACGAAGAGCGCCGCGAGCCCGGCGGCGGCCAGGGCGGCCGCGCCCCGGCGAGGACCGGTGCCGGGCACGAGGTCGATGGCCAGCACCAGCACCGCGAGCGCACAAACGCCGATCGGAATGGCGAGCGGCATCATAGGGCAAGTTCCGGCTTGACAGCCTGCAGTACCACCGGCAAGTGCATCGACGTGCCGACGTCGATCGCGTCGAGCACCAGTCGCGGCCAGCACCCGAACACGATGAGGCAGCCGCCGAGCAACACCAGCGCCACCCACTCGGTGCCCTTGGCGTCGGACAGGTGGTGGTAACGCTCGGGCGGGCCTTCACCCCAGAAGATCGCACGCACGGCGCGGAGCACGTACACCGCCGTGACCCAGGCGCCGACGATACCGGCCAGCGCCCAGACGACATTGCCCGAGCGCCACGCGCCGAGGAACACGAGGAACTCGGCGATGAAGCCGGCGAAGCCGGGCATGCCCAGCGACGAGAGGCCCGCGAGCGTGAAGAACACCGCCACCCCGGGCATCGCCTTGGCGAAGCCGCCCATGCGGAAGATCTCGCGGTCGTGGGCACGGCCGTACACCAGGCCGACGAGGGCGAAGAAGAGCCCCGTCATCAGGCCGTGGGCGAACATCTGGAACACCGCGCCGTTCCAGCCATCGGTGTCGAGCGTGGCGGCGCCGAGCATCACCACGCCCATGTGCGACACCGAGGAGTAGGCGATGACGTACTTGAGGTCCGTCTGTGACATCGCGCCGAGCGCGCCGTAGACCACGTTGATCACGGCCACGGCGCCGACGATGGGCGCCCAGGCCACCGCCCCCTCGGGACAGAGCACCATGCCCACCCGCATCACCCCGAAGGCGCCGAGCTTCATCAGCACCCCGGCGTGCAGCATCGACACCGCCGTGGGGGCGCTGGCGTGCCCGTCGGGCGACCAGGTGTGGAAGGGAAACACGCCGGCGAGCGATCCGAAGCCGAGCCACAGGGCGGGGAACACCCAGAGCTGGGCCTCGCGGCTGAGCGGGTGCTCGGCGAGGTGCAACATCCCGAAGTCGCGCGCGCCGCCGCCCTGGTAGAGCGCGAAGATGCCGACGAGGATGAAGGCCGAGCCGATGAGCAGCATCAGGGTGAGCTTCATCGCCGCGTACTCGCGCCCACCCACGTCGAGCCGTCGCAGGGCGAAGGCGAAGGGCCCCTTGATCTCGATCTTTTTCGTCGAGCCCCAGATGCCGATGAGCAGGTACATCGGCAACACCGCGATCTCGTAGAACAAGAAGAACACGAAGAGATCGAGCGACACGAACACGCCGAGCACCCCGGCCACGAGCGTGAGCAAGAGGATGTAGAAGTCCTTGTCGCGGTCGTCGAGGGTCCAGGTGGCGAACACCCCGGCGAAGAGGATGAGCCCGGTCAACAGGAGCAGCGAGACGCCCCAGCCGTCGACGGCGAGGTCCCAGTTGATGCCGAGCGAGGGCACCAGGGGCAGCGTCTCACGCAGTTGCAGGCCGCCCTCGTGCAGGTTGTAGGCGAGGCTCACCTCGATGGCGCCCCACAGGGACACGAGGCTGGCGGCGGCGCTGAGCACCCGGGTGGTGCCGCGCGACGAGGACGGCACCAGCAACAAGATCGCGGCAGCGAGCAGCGGCGCCAGCACGGTGATCGACAGCCAGGGCACTAGCGCACCCCCCCGATGGCGCCCCAGGCCACCACCACGAGCGCGCCCATCACCAGCAGGTAGGTGGCATCGCGCAACTTACCGCTTTGAAGCACGCGCATCCGTTCGCTGCCCACCAGCGCCGCCCAGCCGAAGAGGTTGACGGCCCCGTCGACCACGTAGCGGTCGACCCAGCCCACCACGCCCGCGAGGGGACGCAACCCCTGCTGCCAGCCGCGCACGAAGAGCCCGTCGACCGGGCCGGATCGGATGAAGGCGGCGAGCGCAGGGACGCCGAGCCCCGCGAGCTTGCCCTGGCCATACTTCATGTAGGCCAGCGCGATGCCGCCGAGGGCGAGCAGCAGCGCGGCAACACCCGGCGCCGTGACCGCGAAGTGCCAGGGGGCAAGGGCCACGTCATTGCCGAAGCGCCCGGTGGTGAAGCCCGCCACGGCGGCGGTCAGCGCGAGCGCCCCCATCGGCAACAACATCACCGGGGGCGACTCGTGGGCCTCGAGCGAGCGGGCGCTGGCTGGGCCGAGGAAGGCCATGCACACCACCCGCGTCATGTAGAAGGCGGTGAGCCCGGCGGCGGCGAGGCAGATGAGCAGCGGCCCGTAGGCGTGGGCGTGCAGCAGTTCCTCGAGGACGAGATCTTTCGAGAAGAAGCCCGAGAGCGGGGGCACGCCGGCCAGGGCGAGGGCGCCGAGGATGAACAAGCCCGCGGTGAGCTTGGTCTTCTTCGCCAGGCCACCCATCTCGCGCAGGTCGTTGGTGCCCACCGCGTGGATCACCGAGCCGGCGGCGAGGAAGAGCAGCGCCTTGAAGAAAGCGTGCGTGGTGAGGTGGAAATAACCGCCGAAGAAACTGCCTGTCCCCAGCGCCGCGACCATGTAGCCGAGCTGGGAGCAGGTGCTGTAGGCCAGCACCTTCTTGATGTCGTGCTGCACCAGCGCGGTGCAGGCGGCAACCAGCGCGGTGACGGCGCCGATCCAGGTCATCGCCGTCAGCACCGGCGGTGCGGCCTCGAAGATCGGCCAGGCCCGCACGACGAGGAACACGCCGGCGGCCACCATGGTCGCGGCGTGGAGCAGCGCCGACACCGGCGTGGGGCCTTCCATCGCGTCGGGCAGCCACACGTGCAGGGGCACCTGCGCGCTCTTGCCCATCACGCCGCAGAAGAGCAGGGCCGCGACGAGCGTGGCGGCGCCGCTGTCGCCGGTCATCTCGAACGCGAAGCCACCGGTCGTCACGTAGAGCAGGACGACGCCCGACATCAGCCCGATATCGGCGAAGCGGGTGACCCACACCGCCTTCACGGCGGCGCGGCCGGCCGAGGGCTTGTCCCAGTAGAAGCCGATGAGCAGGTAGGAGCAGAGGCCCACCAGCTCCCAGCACGCCAGGAACTGCAACATGTTGGGCGCCAGCACCATGCCCGACATCGCGACGATGAACAGCGAGTGCCAGGCGAAGTAGCGGCCGAGCGCGGGGCGCGGCTCGTGGGCCATGTAGCCGAGGCTGTACACCTGCACGCAGGCGGCCACGAAGGTGACGACCACCAGCATCGGCGCGGAGATGGCGTCGAGCCGGAAGCCCACCTCGGCGATGGTCTTGCCGTCGTGGACCAGCCAGTCGAAAACCATGCCCTGGGCGGGTTCCCCGGCCACCGGGGCGCCGGTCCAGGCGAGGATCGCCGCCACGCAGGAAGCCAGCGCCGAGGCCACCGAGAGCCATGCCGCCGGCATGCCCGAGTGCCGCAGCGGCCAGAGCACCGCCAGCACGCCAAAGGTGGCGAGCGGCAGGAACACCGGCACCATCGCGAGCTCGATCATCCCTGCATCTCCGAGGGCGCGTCGGCATCGACGGACTTGTGCGTGCGCGCGAGCAGCACCACGATGGCGAGCCCCACCACCACCTCGGCCACGGTGAGGGCGATGGAGAACAACGCCGCCGCCTGCCCGAAGGGGGTGCCGCGGAAGTGCCCGAGCGCCACCATGTTGAGGTTGGCGGCGTTGGCCATGAGCTCCACGCCGAGCAAGATGGCGACGAGGTTCTTGCGGGTGAGCACGCCGAAGAGGCCCACCGCGAAGAGCGCGGCGGACAGGGCGAGCCAGGCCTCGAGCGGAGGGCCGTTCATTCTTCCGGGTCCTTTCGCCGGGCGAGGGCGATCGCCCCCACCATCGCGGCGAGCAACAGCACGCTGAGCGCCTCGAAGGGCAGGGCCAGCGGGCCGAGCAGCACCTGCCCGAGCAGCTTGGCGCTCGGCGAACCCCCGGCACCTGGCTCCGTGGGGAGGCCGGCCTCGGCCACGGTGAACGCCACCAGCCCGAAGACCGCTAGCGAGGCGGTTAGTGCCCGGCCGGGGTTGGCGATGAGGCCGGCCGTCGGCGCCTCGGGGCCGCGCCGCACCAGCATCACCGCGAACAACATCAGGGTGATGATGCCGCCGGTGTAGAGGAGCAGCTGCATCGCGGCGAGGAAGCCGGCGTCGAGCAGGGCGTACAGCCCGGCGGTGGCCACCAGCGAGGCCGCCAGCCACAACACCGCGCGTACGAGATCGGCGGTGCGCACCACCATCACCGCCGACACGAGCGTGCCGAACGCCACGAGCACGAAGAGGATCCACGCGGTCACGAGGTCGCCCCTTCCGCGGGGGCCTTGGGCGCCTCGGCCTGGGGCGCCTCCGGCTTCGGTGGCTTGGGGGGCTCCTGCATGCCGATGAGCCTGGCGCCGGTGCCCCAGCTCGGCGCCTTCTTCTCGTTGGCGTAGAGCTTCTCCATGCTGAGGAACAGATCCTCGCGGGAGAAACCGGGCGTGTCCTGCTCGCGGAGCATCACGATGGCGTCGGCCGGGCACACCTGGATGCACAGCTCGCAGTGGATGCACGCGTTGAGGTCGAGCGTGAAGTCCTTGCACCAGCCGCGCGGTTTCCCAGTCTTTTCCGAGTTGGCGCGGCCCCCCGGCACCACGGTGATGATCTGCGACGGGCAGATCTTCTCGCACATCTTGCAGCCGATGCAGGCCTCGTCGCCGTGCTCGTCGTGCACCAGCGCGAAGGAGGTGCGGTAGCGCTCGGGCAAGTCGCGACGGCCCTTCCACGGCAAGGGCGTGGTGGTCATCGGGCGGAACAGGTTCTTCGCGCTCACCCACAGCGCGGCGAACGCGGCGAGGAGCCCCATCATGACAGGTGCTTCCACAGGGCTGCTGCCACCAGCGTGGCGAGGGAAGTGGGCACGAGCACCTTCCAGCAGAGCGCCATGAACTGGTCGGCGCGGTAGCGCAGGAGCGTCCACCGCACCCAGAAGATGAAGGCGTACAAGCCGAGGGCCTTGGCGATCATCCAGTGGGGGCCGTCGACGAACGGGCCCTCCCAGCCGCCGAGGAAGAGCACCGTGGCCAGGAGCGAGGCCACCAGCGTGTGCACGTACTCGGCAAGGTAGAACAACCCGAACTTCATGCCGGTGTACTCGGTGGTGACGCCGGCCACCAGTTCCGACTCGGCCTCGGGGATGTCGAAGGGGATGCGGTTGGCCTCGGCCAGCGACGTGAGGAAGAACAGGACGAAGGCCACCAGCCCTGGACCGGGCGGCCACAGCGCGAACCACGCGTAGCCCGACTGGGCCGCCACGATGTCGGCGATGGAGAAGCTGCCCGCGAGCACGATGGGCACCATCGCCGAGAGCAACAGCGGCACCTCGAAGCTCACCGCCTGCGCCGCCGCGCGCATCGCGCCGAGGAGCGCGTACTTGTTGTTCGACGCCCACCCCGCCATCCAGACGGGGATGACCATCAGCGAGGTGATCGACAGCGCAAACAGCACGCCCACGTCGAGGTCGGCGGCTACCAGTCCCGGGCCGAAGGGCAGGGCGGCGGCCGACGCGAGGATGAGGATGGCGCCGATGGGGGGCGCGAGGTTGAACAAGGCGCGATCGGCCCCGTCAGGGACAATGTCTTGCTTCTGCAACAGCTTCAGCAGGTCGGCGATGGGCTGCAACAGGCCGAAGGGGCCCACCTCGGTGGGGCCGGGGCGGTTCTGCATGCGACCCGCGAACTTGCGCTCGAACCACACCGACCACGCGAAGGTGACCATGAGGAAGTTGACGACGACGAAGCCGACGACGCCACCGTGGACCCATGGGTTGCCGAGGATCATCGGTCAACCTCGCCCATGATCGGGTCGAGCGATCCCAGGGTGACGATGATGTCGCTCAGGTTCTGGCCCGGCGCGAGGTAGGGCAACAACGACAGCGCGTGCAGCGACGGGCCGCGGATCTTGCAGCGATAGGGCTTGTCGGAGCCGTCGGCCACCACCCAGGTGCCGAGCTCGCCCCGCGGCGACTCGATGGCGGCGTAGCCGATGCCCGGCTTGGGCTTCACCGTGCCGGGCAACTTGACGGCTTTCAGCACGTTGATCGGCCCCTCGGGCACGCCGTCGAGCAGTAAGTTCACCAGCCGGATGCTCTCGCGCATCTCGGCGAGCCGCACCTCGAAGCGCGCCTGGCAGTCGCCCGCGCTGGCCGTGGCCACGTTGACCTTCAACTCGCGGTAGAGCCCGTAGGGACGGTCGCGACGCAGGTCGTAGTCGACCCCCGACGCGCGCAGCACCGGCCCCGACACGCCGAGCGAGAGCGCCAGCTCGGCGTCGACCACGCCTACCCCCCGGGTGCGGGCGAGAAAGATCGCGTTGGTGCGGACGAAGCTCTCGTACTCTTCGATGCGCGCCGAGATGGTCGCGAAGGTCTGGCGGACGAGCGTTTCCCAGCCGGCGGGGATGTCGTGGCGGCAACCGCCCACCTGGAGGGTGTTGTAGTGGAAGCGCGAGCCGGTGAGCACCTCGAAGCAGTCGAGGATCGACTCCCGCTCGCGGAAGGTGTGCATGAACAGGGTGGCGCCGCCGCCGAGCGCGCCGCCCATGTCGAGGCCGAAGGTGCCGATCCACAAGAGGTGACTCGCCACGCGCTGCATCTCGGCACCGAGGGCCCGGATGTGCTGCGCCCGGGGGGGCGGCTCGACCCCGAGGAGGGTCTCGAAGCCCATGTTGATCGCCAGCTCGTTGGAGAAGGCCGCCACGTAGTCGTTCTTGTCGACGATGGGCGTGATCTGCACGTAGGTGAGCTTCTCGCAGAGTTTCTCCACGCCGCGGTGCAGGTAGCCGAGGTAGGGCACCGCCTTGATGCAGACTTCGCCGTCGAGGTACAACTTCACGCGGAGAACGCCGTGAGTCGATGGGTGTTGCGGTCCGAGGTTGAGCACCAGCAGGTCGCCCTCGGGGTCGTAGCTCTCCACGTCGAGGTGCGGATTGGGCACCGCCGCGCGGGCGCGGATCAGCGCCGCCACCGGCTCGGGAAGGTGGCCGTGACCTACCGCCACGGGAAGTGCCTCGTGTCGATGGCGTAGTCGCGACGCAGCGGGTGGCCGGGCCAGTCTTCCGGCAGCATGATGCGGCGCAGGTCGGGGTGCCCCGCGAAGCGCACGCCCACCAGGTCGAACTGCTCGCGTTCCTGCCAGTCGGCGGCCTGCCAGAGTCCGGCGAGCGAGGGGCAGGCGTCGCTGCTGGGAATCCACAGGCGGAGCGCGACATCCTCGGCCGGGAGACGGCGCAGGCGGTACTCCACCAGCGCGCGGTCGGGCTCCGACTCGCTGGCCGGGTAGTGGGCGGCGCAGCAGTACACGAAGTACTCGAAGCCCTGCCCACGGAGGTAGGTCGCGACGTCGACGAGCTTATCGACCGGGACCACGACGATGTCGTTCTCGGCCACGAGGTCGAAATGAGACAGGTCGATGCTCATGACTTCTGGTCCGGGCGCCGGAGCCCACCGCCGGGATCGAGGCCGAGCACCGCGTCGAGCTGGGCCTGCGAGGTGCACGCGTCGCGACCGGGATCGCCGAGGCGACCGATGGCGGGGGACCGGAGACCGGGCGTGTCGGGACGGAGCTCGGGCTCGGTCCACTTGCCCTCGCGCTTCAGCCGGATCTTCTCCTGCAGGCGACGGATCCCCATGAACAGGGCGTCGGGGTTGGGCGGGCAGCCGGGCACGTAGACGTCGACCGGCATGAAGGTGTCGACGCCGGGTACGACGCTGTAGATGTCGCGATAGAAGTCGCCGGAGATCGCGCAGGAGCCCATGGCGATCGCCCACTTCGGCTCGGGCATCTGGTCCCACAGCTTCTTCACGCGCGGGGCCATCTTCACGGTGATGGTGCCGGCGATCACCATCACGTCGCACTGCCGCGGCGTGCCGCGAGCGATCGTGCCGATGCGGTCGAGGTCGAAGCGCGAGCAGGCCGCCGCCATGAACTCGATCCCGCAGCAGGAGGTGGCCATGGGAAACACCCACAGCGCGTTGGTGAGGCCCCAGGTGAGCACCCGGTCGGCTGTGGTGAGGCCCACGTCGGCCCCGGGAAAGCGCTCCAGCGCCTCGTACAACGGGTGGACGAAGGTCTCGTTTTCCTCGTTTACTGCCATGTGAGCGCCCCCTTGCGAACCGCGTAGGCCCAGCCGAGAAGCAGGATGCCGAGGAAGACGAACATCTCGACCATCACCACCAGGCCGCCGCCCTCGATGTTCAGCGCCCAGGGCAGGAGGAACGCGGCCTCCACGTCGAAGACCACGAACACCAGCGCGACGACGTAGTAGCGCGGGTGAAAGCGCACCCAGGCGAGGCCGTCGGGCTCCTCGCCGCACTCGTAGGTGAGGCCCTGCGTCGGCGGCACCTCGCGTGCTCGCACCGCGAGGAACTTCGCGGCGATCAACGTCCCGAGCGCGACGGCGGCCGCGACGGCGGTGAAAGCGATGGCGGCGAGTCCAGCGGGCGACACGGCAGGCGAACCAGCGGGGGGAGGGGAAGGGAGCCCTTGCGAGCGCGCAAAGCTATGCCGTGTTCTGCCATGTCGCGAGGGGGCGCGCCTCGATTCCCGCGCGGTTAGGAGACGGATGTGCAGAAGCAGATCACCATTCTTGGCCGGAACTACACGCTGAAGGCCGACAACGGCGAGGAGCTGGAGGCGGCGGCCGCCGACATCGACCGCCGGATGCGCCTCCTGACCGATCGGAAACACGGGGTCGATCCGTACACCGCCGCGATGCTCACCTCGCTGAACCTCGCGAGCGAGCTGCGAGCCGTCAAGCGCGGCTATCGTGAGCGCCTGGAAGCCATGGAACGAAACGCCGCCGCCGTCGAGGCCGTGCTCGCCGCTGCCGTCGCGGAAGACAGCACCGTCCCGTGCGGGGCCGAGGAGGAAGCATGATCGACACCCTGGCCAACAAGGTGAACGAGGGCTTGGAGCAGGCCACCCGGTACATGGAGAAGGTCGCGAGCCAGCGCACCAACAGGGTCGTCGGCGCGGTGCTCGCCGTGCCCTCGTGGACGGTGCTCGGCCTCGCCAGGTGGCTCGACCCGAACCCCCAGGGCTACGGCACCCACCTGCAGCTCGGGATGAGCGAGTGCACGATGATGCACTTCACCGGCTACCCCTGCCCGATGTGCGGGATGACCACCACCTTCGCGCTCTACGCCGACCTGCGCGTGGTCGACGCCCTCTTGAACCAGCCCTTTGGCCTCGTGCTCTTCGGCATCACCGTGGCGATGGCGGTGATCGGCGCGCTCGACGTCGCGACTGGCCGCGGCTACTGGAAGCCCGCCCTCGCCTGGGTCGATCGACGAGAAACCAAGGCCGCCGCTGTGCTGTTGCTTGGCATGCTCGGCGGGTGGATCTACAAGGTGTTGAAGGTCCATCCCGAGTTGCTCGGGTAGGATGGACGAGCGCTCGGGCGGGTAGCCGGCTCGGAACGGCATCGGTCGCCTCACCGCTGTGAACGTTGGCGCGGGGGATTGCATGAGGGGCGCGCACGAGCACCCCCGTCTACGGCTACGAGATGGTCGCACCCGGGCCACGATCGCGACGGGGGCTGGGCCTCCCACGCGGTGGTCCCCGAGGCCTAGGCGGTCAGCCCATACTAGGCGGGCACTTCGGCGATGAAGCGTTTCGCCTTGACGGCGACGCGCCACGTTGCTATAAGCCCGCCTGCCACGGACGACCCCCTCGGGAGTCGAGTGCGGTGGCGTCGTGGACCCTCGCGAGAGGTCATCCCGTCGGTCTTTGAAAAATTGGTAGCAGTTACGTAAGTTCGAATAGAGTTTTGATTCGGCCCCGGTCTAGCCGCCGGGGGCGGAACAGGTTTCAAACTGGAGAGTTTGATCCTGGCTCAGAGTGAACGCT
>VGRE01000121.1 GCA_016875435.1 Deltaproteobacteria bacterium
TCGGCGGTCGGTTCGCCCTCGAGGCCGATGGCCCGTTCCGCCAGCACCCGCGCCGCACGGGCGTCGCCCTTGCGCATCGCCGCCTGCGCGGCCTGCGCCAGGAGCGGGCGAGCCTCGGCGGGCAGGCCCGCCTTCTCGAGGTGGTGCGCGACTAGCTCGGCAATCGCCGAGCCGCGCTGCGCGTAGCGCTGTCGCAGCACCGTGGCGGCGGCGGCGTGCAACTCTCGCGCCCGGGCCGGTGAGAGGGCCTCGCGCACCACCTGCGCGGTGCGCGGCGAGGCGGGCTCCACGAGGTCGTGAAGCCCGTCCATGCGGACCACCACGAGCCCCGCGCGGGCAAGCCCGTCGATGGCGCCCGCGGCGTCGGCCAGCTTGGCGGTGCCAGCGACGACCAACGACGACGAGGGCATCCCGAGCACGGCGACCGCGTCCGTCACCGCGCGCTCCTGGCGGCCCAGTCGCGACAAGGCTGCGAGCGTGGAGCGGCGCTCCTCCTCGGGAATGGGGAGAGGCTCGTTGCGCAGCGCGTCGATGCCGCGGGTGGCGCGCAAGCTGCCCTCGGGACCGCGACCCAGCCAGCCCTCGGCGATGAGGCAGTCCACCTGCCGCACGCAGGCGCCGGCCCAGCCGCCGAGCTCCAGTTCGAGTCGCCGGGCGAGGGCGGCGCCGAGGCCGCCGGTGGCGCCGTGATCGCGGAGGCAGGCGCGGAGGCTCTCGCGGTCGAGGGGGCGAAGCGGCAGCTCGTCGATGGGCGCCCCGTTCACCAGATCGCCCGCGCGACCGGCATCGTCGGCGCCGGCGGCGAGCACCAGCATCCGGGGTTCGCCCGCGAGGATGCGCTCCGTCTCGGCGGCGATGGCCTCGCGCTCGGCGGGGCCCGCGAGCAGGGCGTCGTCGGCGACGAGCAGGGGCGCATCGACTTGCCGGGCGCCGGGCAGCCCCGCCTCGACGGGCGCGCCGAGCCGCCGGGCTCCCAGCCCACGCGCGCTCGCACGGATGCCCACCTCCTCCAGCATCCGCGTGCGACCGCTCCCAGGCTTGCCGAGAACCGCGATCACGCTGCCCACGCCCTTCTCGAGGCGGTCGAGGTGCTGGTCGATCCGCGCGAGCACCGCGCCCTGGCCGTGTACCGGGGTGCGCTCCACGCCGGCGGGCGCGTCGAGGGCGGCGATCACCTCGGCGGCGCTGCCGAAGCGGGCCGAGGGCTCCTTCTGCAACAGTCGCATGCACACGCGGTCGAGGCGCAGGGGCACGCGCGGGTCGAGTTCCACGGGGGCCTTGGGCCTCTCGGCGATCTGGCGCGCGAGGTACGCCGCGATGCTCTCGGCCACCACGTGCCGGCGGCCGGTGAGCATCGCGTAGAGCAGCGCGCCCAGGCCGTACAGGTCGGCGCGATGGTCGACCGGGTCGCCGGTCACCTGCTCGGGCGCCATGAAGGCCACCGTCCCGATGAGCCGGCCCGCCACGGTGAGGTTGGTGGTGAAGGACTCGACGTCTTTCACCACGCCGAAGTCGGTGAGCCAGGCTGCTCCGCCGTCGTCGACGAGCACGTTGCCCGGCTTGAGATCGCGGTGGATGATGCCGCGGTCGTGGACGTAGGTGAGCGCGCTGCACAGCTCGCGGGTGATGCGCTCTGCCTCCTCGAAGCGGTTGGACGGTGGGCTCTGCTTCCACGCGTCGATGAGCGCGCCAAGGTCGCGACCGGGCACGTATTGCAGGGCCAGCCAGGGAAAGCCCTGGTGCTCGCCAGCGTCGATCACCTTGACGATGCGCGGGTGGTCGAGCCGCGACAGCGTGAGGTACTCGCGCTTCATCCTGCGTGTCTCTTCTTCGGTCACCCGCGCCTGGTGGAGGATCTTCAGGGCCACCACGCTCGGGTTGTCACCGGTCGCTCGCCACACGGTGGCCATGCCGCCGCGCCCGAGAACGGTGGCGAGGGTCCAGCGGCCCACCACGTCGCCCTCGACCGGCGCGCTGCCCGAGGGACGCGGCTTCTCCATGTCGGCGACCTAGGCCCGCGCGCGATCGACGGCGAGGAAGCGCTCGGCGTCGGCAGGGGCGAGATTGGCGGCGAGCGCGCGCCCGAGCGCGTCGGCCACCCGCCGGTGACGCGCGGCGGCGGCCTCGTCGGCGGTGCAGCCGGCGGCGATCTGGTGGCCCTCGAGCACATGCAGACGATACCCGCAGGCGTCGGCCCTCCGCAGCGCTGCGTCGGCACGACGATATGCTTCGGCGCTCTCGCCCAGCGCGACGTGTACGCGTGCCAGCGCGAGGTCGAGTCGCACCTCCTGGTAGGGCCAGCGCGGGCCAAGGGCGTCGAGCGCGTGGGCGATCTCGGCGCGCGCCTCGTGGGCGTGGCCCGCCGCGGCATTCGCGCGTCCGAGCCACGCGTGGAGCACCGCCGCCCAGCCCTCGTGGTCTTGCTCGGCGGCGAGGCCGAGCGCCTCCTGCGCGTACTCCTCCAGCGACTCGGCGTCGCCCTCGGCCACCGCCGCCCGGGCCAGCGGCAACAGCGCGGTGAACAGCTCCCCGCCATCGCTGCTTTCCCGTGCGAGCGCCAGCGCTTCCAGCGCCTCGGCGCGGCCCTGGTCGTTGCGACCCAGCGCGATGAGCACCTCGGCGTAGCCCGCCCGCCCGAGCACCATCCCGGGCACGTGGTTGAGCTCCCGGGCCTGCGCGAGGGCCTTCTCGGCCAGCTCCAGGCCCCGCCGCAGGTTCCCCGTCATCACGTGGATCTCGACGAGGTTGCCGCGCACCCACGTCAGCGGCGCGAGCAGCCCCACCCGCTCGAACACGGTGGCGGCTTGCTCGAAGGCGCGCCGCGCCTCGGCCGCCTGGCCCTTGCAGGCGGCCACCATGCCGAGGCCGTTGTAGCCGTAGCCGATGCTGCGGTCGTCCCTCGCGCCCTCGGCAATCGCCAGCCCTTCCACCCAGTGGCGCCGCGCCGCCTCCAGGTCGCCCCGGCTCCATCGCACCACGCCGAGCTGGTTCATCACGAAGCTGCGCAGCGAGTGGTCGCCCGCGCGCTCGGCCATCTGCAGTGCTCCATGGAAGTGCGCCTCTGCCCCGGCAAGATCCCCGGACTGACGCGCTCGACGCCCGGCAGCGGCCCCGGCGCGACCGAGCAGCCGATCGTCGCCGAGCTCGTCGGCGAGGGCTCGCGCCCGCGCGAGGTCGGCGTCGAGTTGCGTCCGGTCACCGAGGTGCTCGAGCGCTTCCGCGCGCTTCAGCAGCAGCTCGCACAGCGCCCGGTCCGCGTCGTCCAGCGGCATCGACTCGCGAGCATCCGGCTCGATGTCCACGGCGCGATTGAAGGCCTGGATCGCCTCGCGCACGAAGCTACGGTCCATCAGTCGCGACCCTGAGCGGAGCAGGTAGGGATAGGCCTTGCCCGGCACCTCGCCGAGGTCGAAGTGGCGCGCGAGCGCGTCGAGCACGAGGTGGATGCGCCGCCGCCCCACGCGCTCTAGCGCCTCGCCGAGCGCCCGGTGCAGGGGCGTGCGCTCGCTGGCGGGCAGCTCCCGGTAGAGCGCGTCGCGAGTGCGCACCTGGCCCACGTCGACGAGCACGGTGGCCTCCACGCGCCTCTCGCGCCCAAGGCCCGCGCTGACCAGCTCCTCGGTGGCACCGAGCAGCTCGCCCTCGCCCATCCCGAGGGCGCCGCTCAGCGTGTCGAGGCTGAGCTCGGAGCGCGCCACCGCTAGCGCGGAGAGCACGCCTCGCGCTGCCCGGGAAAGGCGGTTGACCTGCGCGAGCAGGGCGTCGCGAGCCGACTTGGGGATCGGCAGGGTGGCGCGCGCGATGGCCGCCTCGTCGAGGGCCAGGTGTCGCTCGCCGTCTCGGGTGACGATCACCCGCTCCTCCACCAGCCCGCGTACCATCTCGACGATGAACGCCGGGTTGCCCTCGCCCTCGCGGTGAAGCCGCCGGGCGAGCGCGCGGGCTGCCGCGTCGAGGGGAACGAGCGTACCTACCAGTTCCTCCACCGCCGCGGGCGGCAAGGGACCCAGGTGCATCACCGAGGGACGCGCGCCGGTGCTGGTGCCCTGGGCCAGCGCCGCGAGGTCGGCACCTTCGCCCGGGGTGCGCGTCACGACCCAGAGCACCGCCTCGGCCCCCAGCGCGCGGGTGTTGCGCACGAGGTACTCCAGCAACTCCAGGCTCGTGGGGTCGGCGAGGTGGGCGTTGTCGATGGCGACGAGACGTGGCGGCGTGCCGGTGAGCAGCGAACGGATCGCGGCGAAGGCGGCGAATCGTTCAACCGGGCCCTGATCGCCTCCGGCGCCGAGGAGCGCGTCGAGCACCGGGTGACGCTGGCCCGATTCCGCGAGGAGCGCCTCGACCAGAGGCCGGAAGAGCGCGAGGGCGCCCTGGACGCCGCGCGCCCCGAGGTGGTGCGCGTGCAGGCCGAGCTGGCTGGCGGCGGCTTCCACCGCGCGCAGGCAGGTGGTCTTGCCGAAGCCGTGCCCCCCCTCCACGAGGATCAGGCTGCCCTGGCCATCGGCGCAGGCGGCTGCTGCTGCCGACAACGCGGCCAGCTCCGCCGCCCGCCCCACGGGCTCCACTGGCCAGGTGCCGACGTCGATGCTCTCGTGCCGCGACCGGTCGAGGGCCAGGAGCAGGTGGGCGGCGGAGCTGTAGCGCTCCTCGGGCTCCTTCTGGAGCAGGCGCAGGCACACCTCCTCCAGCTCGATCGGCACGTCGGGGGCGAGCTCTCGCGGTGGGCGGGGCGGGCGGTTGAGGTGCTTGTCGAGGTAGCCGGCGAGCGTGCGCGCGTGGAAGGGACGGCGCCCCGTCAGCATCAGGTAGAAGAGCGCGCCGAGTGAGTAGAGATCGGCGCGCGCGTCGACGTTGTGACCGCTGATTTGCTCCGGCGCGATCCAGGCCACGGTGCCGAGTAGCTCGCCGTGGGCGGTGAGATCGTCGCCGCCGTCGTCGGCCACGGCCGCTTCTTTCGCCACGCCGAAGTCCATCAGCACCGCCGAGCCGTCGGGGCGTACGATCACGTTGCCGGGGGTGAGATCGCGGTGCACCACGCCGTTCTGGTGCACGTAGCGCAGGGCGCGCGCGAGGTCGGTGGCGATTCGCCGCGCGCGCTCGAAGCGGTCGCCGGGCTCGCCCCTGCCCCAGGTCTCCACCTCGGCCCGCAAATCGCGCCCCTCGAGGAACTCCATGACGTACCAGAGCCGATTGTTCCAGGTGCCGCCGTCGAAAACGCGCACGACGTTGGGGTGGACCAGTCGCGACAGCGCGCGATGTTCACGACGAAAACGCTCTTCGACCTCGGCCTGGTGCCGGCCGGGCTGGCAGATTTTGAGTGCGCCGCGCTTTCCGTCGGTAGAACGCACGACCTCGTAGACGACCGCCATGCCGCCACGTCCCACCAGGCGCACGACAGACCAGGGCCCCACGAGGGCACCAGGGAGCGGGAGGTTGGAGGAGTCTGGGTTGATCACCGCCGGCCGCTTCTATACTCTCCCGAGCATGGTCGGCGTCGCGGCAGGGAGGCAGGCGTGAAGCTCGAGGCGAGCGCGTGGACCGACCCTGGCCCCGTGCGCGACAACAACGAAGATGCGTTTTTTGTCGACGAGGACAGCGGTCTTTTCGTGGTGGCCGACGGGATGGGCGGGCACGCCGCCGGCGAGGTGGCCTCGCGCATCGCGGTGGAGACCATCACCGAACTGCTCCAGGGCGACCTCGATCCCGACGAGACCCGGCTCGATCGGCAGGTGGGCGACCCGGCCGACATCCTCCGCGAGCGGCTGCGCTACGCGATGAACCAGGCGAGCGCTCGCATCCGGCGCGAGGCGCTGGCCAACCCGTCCTGGACGGGGATGGGCACCACCGCCTGCGTGCTTCTCATCGAGGGCGACGGCGCGCACGTGGCCCACGTGGGCGACTCCCGCATCTACCTGTGGCGCGGTGGGCGCCTGTCACGACTCACCCGCGACCACACGGTGGTGCAGCAGGAGATCGACGCGGGCCGTCTCTCCGCCGAGATGGCCCGGCGGGTGGCCCATCGCAACTACCTCACCCAGTCGGTGGGCTACCACGGGCCGGTGGAGCCCGACACCGCCACCCGGCCCATCGCCCCGGGCGACGTGTTCATGCTCTGCAGCGACGGGGTGACCGATCCCCTCGACGACACCCGCCTCGCCGAGATCTTCGAGGAAGCCGACGCGCCCGACCTCGCCGAGCGCCTCGTGCGCGAGGCCATCGCCGCCGGTGGCGAGGACAACATCACGGTGATCGTCATCCGCGTGGTCGAGGACTAGGGCGCTGGGACCGGTCCAGGTCCTGCTCGACTGCCCTGCTTGCGGCGTTGAAGGCGCGACGATCGAGATTGTCGACGCGGTGGCCACCCGGGGCGCGCGGGTCGGGCGCTGTCGTCTCTGCGCGCGCGAGACCGTGGACGACGCCGAGACGCAGGAGGGGCGCCGCTTCGCCACCGACGCGGAGGTGGCAGCGGCGCTCGCTGACTGGGCTCGGGCCGAGGGAGACGATCTCGAACGGTTCGTGGCAGCGAATTTCGGGGGACGAAGCGTCGCGGCGGTGAGCGCCAGCGTGCGCCGGCGCGAGCGCGTGGAGACCAGTTTCGACGTGGTGGCGTGGTTGTTCAAGGACCGGGTGGGCGGGCAGGCGGCGGTGGGTGGGACGGCTTCCGGCCCTCCCCCGGCGCTCGACCACCCCGCCCGCCCTCCGGATGGCGTCTCCGCGGGGCGGCGCGATGGACGCTCGGCCGGGGCCCTTGACCCGGCGACCCCGACCACGCCCCCCGAGGGGGCACCCGAACCTGCGCCCGACCCCTGCGCCGCCACGATCGCGCTGGTGACGGTGGCGCTGGCCGACGGGATGGTGCCCGACCGCGAGCGAGCCGCCGTGCACGCGGAGTGCAAGAAGCTGGGCGTGCCGGAGCCCGAGGAGGGCGACTGGCGGCTGTGGCGCCCCGGCGAGGTGGGCACGCCGCCCGACCCGGCGGCCACGGTGGCGGCGATGCGCCGCGTGGGCCTCGTCCACCGCCTGCCCGACCCCTCGGCGGAACGCGTGATCCGGGAGTTCGCCCGTCACTGGCGCGTCGCGCTGCCGGGCATGGTGTTGCCGCCGGTCACCGCCGGCCAGAAGCTCGCTCGCCAGTGGCTCGATTTCTTCGGTCGATAGCACCGCGCTACGTTCCCGGCGCGATGATCCACACTCCCCCCACGCGCGACCCGGCGCTCGCCGGCGAGATCGGCGCCTTTCGTGAGAAGTTCAGCGACGTCAAGAAGGCGGTGGCCACCGTCATCCTCGGCAAGGACGAGGTGATCTTCAAGTGCCTCGTGGTGCTGCTCGCGCGCGGCCACATCCTGCTCAAGGACGTGCCCGGCACCGGCAAGACCATGCTCGCCCGCGCGATTGCCGCGTCGATCGCCTGCGACTTCCGTCGCATCCAGTTCACGCCCGACCTCCTGCCGATGGACATCACCGGCACCAACGTGTTCGACCTGCGCCAGAAGCAGTTCGTCTTCCAGCCGGGTCCCGTGTTCACCAACCTGTTGCTGGCCGACGAGCTCAACCGCGCCACGCCGAAGACCCAGTCGGCGCTGCTGGAGAGCATGGCCGAGCACCAGGTGACGGTGGAGGGCGTCACCCACAAGCTCCCGCCGCCCTTCCTGGTCATGGCCACGATGAACCCGCTCGACCACGACGGCACCTACGTGCTCCCCCAGGCGCAGCTCGACCGGTTCACCGCCCAGCTCTCGATGGGCTTCCCGCCGCCCGAGGCCGAGATGCAGATGCTCGACGTGCACCTTGGCATGCGGCCGCCGGTCGACGACGTGCGGCCGGTGATCGACCGCGAGATCTTCCTGGCGTGGCAGTCGCTCGTCACCCGGGTGTTCATGTCGGAGGAGGTCAAGCGCTACCTGGTGAGCATGGCCAACACCATCCGGTCCGACAGCGTGGCCCTGGCGCCGCCCTCGCCGCGGTCCTTGCTGATGCTGTCGCGCGTGGCGCAGGCCCACGCGATGACGCAGAACCGCGACTTCGTCACCCCGGAAGACGTGCGCAACATGGCCCCCGACGTGCTCGCCCACCGCATGATCATCAGCGGCGACGAGGCCGGCGTGTCCTACGTGCGGCGCGTGCTCGAGAAGGTGCCGCTGAAGTGATCCGGCACCTCTTCGCCATCGCGTGGAACGTGTGCGGGCTCTTCATGATGCCCTTCGTGCTCGCCTTCGTGGCGGCGCTGTTTTTCGAGGTGAGCGAGGTGGGCGACACGCTCCCCTTCCTGCTCCTGGTGTCGGCGCTGGTGATCACGCCGTCGTTCCTCGCCTTGCTGGTGGGCGTCACGTGGAAATCGGCGCGCGAGCTGCGGCTGTTGCGCCAGTCCGGTCGCTACACCGGTCAGGCGGCGCTGGCGACGATCGCCCGGCACGTGAGCATCGTCACCCCGCGGGGCTGGGCGGTGCTCATCACCGGCGGCTTCTTCATCGTCTTTGCCCTCGGCATGAAGTGGGCCGACCTGTCGCTGGTGGCCACCCTCGCGCTGGCGGTGTTCTATGGCGTGGTGTCGGCCTCGGCCTTCCTGTCGGCCTTCATCGTGTCGAACTTCGAGGCCCAGCTCAAGTCGCGGGCCAGCGTGGAGCGGCAGATGTCGCCGGCGGTGGTGCTCGCGGGCGACCCGGCGGAAGAACGATTCATCTTCCGTCGCGTGCCGGTGCCGCCGTTCTACTTCTTGCTGGTGGAAGACGAGCTTCCCGACCGCCTCGCCACCGTGAGTCGCTACGCGGTGGGCGCCGGGGCGCGCCGCGCCGAGCTGCTCGTGGGCGGCCGCTTGCGACGGTCTCCCCGCGGCGTGTACCGTCTCGGCCCCGCTCACATCTACTACCAGGACGCCCTCGGATTCACGCAGGTGAGCGTGGCCTCGCTCGCCACCACCGAGCTGAAGGTACTGCCGCGTTTCCGTCACCTCGTGATCGTGGAGCCACCGCGCAGCCGGCTCGACAAGCCCGACGTGCTCACCCGTCCCCACCGGTTCCCCACCGAGGATCACTTCCGCTTCCGCGACTACATGGCGGGCGACGACACGCGCCGCATCCACTGGAAGCTGAGCGTCAAGAGCGGACGCATCCAGCTGCGCACCCCGGAAACGCGCGAGATCTCCACCAAGAACGTGCTCCTGGTGCTCGACGCCTACCTGCCCGCCGGGCGCATGCTCGCCGACGGGGTGGGCGTGGAGGAGGTGCTGGACAAGCTGGTGGAAACCTGGATTTCGCTGGCGAAGGAGCTGGTGGAGCGCGGCGACCGCGTGACCCTCGTCTGCGTGGCCCGCGACAAGCAAGGCACCCCGGCGGTGGAGGTGATGCAGGCGGGCAAGGGCGGGCACGTGCGCTGGCAAGATCTCGGCGCGCGCGTGCTGTGGCAGGGCACGCACGACCTGCCGAGGTTGCTCGACGAGGCCGGCGAGAGCCACCACGCCGTGGTGGTGTCGAGCCGCTTCCAGGCGCCGCCGCCGGCGCCGTTCAAGGGGGAAACGCTCACCTGGGTGTACCTCCCCCCGGAGAAGGCGCTGGGCGAGAAAGACCCGACGCTGCTCCAGGCCCTCGCCGGCACCCCCGTCCGGGCCTTTCTCTGGTTTTTTCGACTGCCGTTCCCCGTGGGCAGCGACGAGAACGCCTTCTTTGCCCAGATCCGCATCTTCCAGCAGCAGGCCACCCGCCTCGGCGCGCGGCAACGGCTGCGCGCCATCGCCGCCCGCGACGGCCGGCGGATCTTCCAGCAGCTCGTGGCCCGGGGCGACGTCGTCTACCGGCTCGACACCGGCATCGGCACCCACCGGCTGGTGGGGGTGAGCGTCGGCACGGCCAAGTCTGGCAAGAAGTCGGCCGCATGAGCAAGGGGTTCACGGGCGTGCTCAACGCCACGTCGTCGTTGACGCTGTGGCAGCAGGTGAAGGAGACGGCGGTCCCGATCGTGACCTACTGGCTCTGGCTCGGCTTTTCTTTCGCTGTCTTCGCCGCGGCGGCGCTGGTGACCGACGGGGTGGGCATGGACAACCTCCGGGCCCTTGGCATCTTCATCGGCGTCACCTCGGGCGCGGTGGCGCTCGGCCAACTCCTCGCTTTCCTCCGCGTCCGCACCTGGCTCCTCATCCTCGGGGGCGCCATCTGCTGGGCGGTGTACTTCGGGGTACTCGTGGGCATGGCGGTGGGCGGCGCGATGCCGGAGCCGCTGATCGTCCTGTCGGCGGCGGTGTTGTTGATCGGGCCGGTGGCCATCACCGGCGGGCTGTGGAGCCTCGAGACGCACCGGGCCCTGTGGAGCACCTGGCTCCCCATGGTCTACACCGTGGCCGGCATGCTGCTCTGGATGGAAGACCAGGGGAAGGTGGAGGCCTGGAAAGGGGGCGACAAGCTCGCCGTGTGGGACCTGGTTGGGCTGGCGATGTTCGTGCCCTCGGTGGGCCTGTTCCTCTTATTCCTCGTCACCCGCGAGACGCACCGGCTCGCCACGTGGCGGCGCGGCCCGATGGCGCCCTTGCGGCCCACGATGGAGGAGCGGGGCGTGTCGCGACCGAGGCTGACGCTGCTCGGCTTCATCGCGCTCGGGCTCCTGACCTTGTTCGTCAGCGGCGCCTCGGCGCTCGTCGCCCCCTTCCTGTGGCGGACGGGGCCGGGCTCCGGTGGTGGCGGCCAGTCATCCAACGAGTACGAGCCGCCTCCCGACCTGCCGGACATGCCGGGCATGGACCCGCGGGTGATGGAGATGGTGCAGAAGATGGTGGAGGCGGGGCAGCAGGCGGCGGGCTCGGTGTGCACGATGCTGGCGATCGGCCTCCTCGCGCTGCTCGGCGCGCTCATCGCCTACCGGCCCCTGAAGCGGCTCCTCGTGGTGAAGCACCTCAAAGACCCGTACTGGACGGTGAGCCCCACGCAGCGCATCGAGCAGGGCTGGCGCCTGGTGGAGATCGCGCTCGGCGACGCGGGCGTGTTTCCCGTCCCCGGGGAAGACGCGGCTTCGCTCGCCCGCCGCGCCGCGCCGGTCTTGGCCCGCCTGTCGCCCGTGGAGGTGCATGGTTTCGACGACGTGGCCGAGGTGGCCGACCGCGTGCGCTTCGGCCTCGGCGTGTCGCCCGGCGACGTGGAGACGGTGGAGCGCTTCTCGCGCTGGGTCATGGACACCGTGTGGGAGCGACTGGACGACAAGACCCAGATGGCATCCATGTACCGGGAGATCTAGCGGGGGACGGCCAGCCCTGGCGACACGGGCTGCGCGCCGAGGGACAACAGCGAGCTGTTCGAGACCGTCGACAGCTTGCTATCGCGACTCTAGTCGCACTCGTAGTCGGTGACCACCAGCTCGTCGATGAGGTGCTGGTTGGTGTCGCCGCCGGTGCCGGCCGTGAAGCCGACGTAGCCGGAGAAGCTGAGGTTCCCTGAGAGGTCCTGGTCGATGTAGGTGGTGCCGTCGACCGCCACCGTCACGCGGGGGGCGATGACGGTGACCGACACCAGGTGCCAGCCGGTGTCTTCCATCTCCGGGAGCACCGCCCAGGCGGAGTAGCCGTCGACGTCGCCATCGAAGGTGAAGGCGACGTGATCGGCGTCGGTGGGGTCGACGCCGCCATTGTAGTAGGTGTCGATCTCCAGCGACCAGCCGGGGAGCGCGGGCCCGGCGGTGCAGTCGGCCGAGCCGCCGTAGCCGATGCCGCAGCCGCTGCCGCCGAGGAAGGTGCTGTAGCGCGCGGCGTCGAGCGCGGTGAGGCTGATGCCGTCGGCGCCGGTGCCGCCGCCGATGTACACGTAGAACTCGATGTCGACGTTGTCGGCGTTGACCTGGGTGCTGGTCTCGAAGGCGGTGCCGACGGTGTCCTGGCTGGCCGGGGTGAGCTGCAGCCAGTTGTTGCTGCTGTCGTACGAGGCCGCGCCCTCGTAGTGCCAGGCCGACAGGGAGAGCGCGTCGTAACTGTAGGCGCCGTCCTGGCAGAAGCTCACCGTGGCGCTGGCGCTGTTGCCGCAGCTGTCGGTGGCGGTGAGCGTGACGTCTTGCGCGCCGGTAGCGCGGTCGGCGGCCGGCCAGGTGTAGGTGGTGCTGCCATCGGGCAGGGGCGCGGTGGACAGGATCTCGCCCACCTGGCTCGACGACCACGTGACCGACAGGGTTTCCGAGGCGTCTTCCGCGTCGGCGACCACGCCGGCGAGCACGAGGTCGGCACCCTCGGCCACCACCTCGGCGGCGGTGGGCGCCGAGATGCTCACCGAGGGCGGAGTGTTGGCCGTGGCGGAGAGCGGCACGGCCAACTCGGGCTCGTCTCGGTCGTTGCTCTCGATGGTCAGCGTGGCGCTGCCCGCGGTGCCGATCACCGCCACCAGCGTGCTCTCGCCCGGGCCGAGGTCGAGCGGTAGCGCCGGCGCGGAGTCGATGGTCCAGCCCTCGCCGTCGAGGCGCAGCCCGGTGACGGTCAGGGTGCCGTCGCCCTCGTTGGAGACAATGATCTCGCGTCGCGACTCGCCACAAGTTCCCTGGAGGTCGAGCGCCCACGGGTCGGTGGCGATGTTGCCTTCGCCCACCTCGGGCGCTTCCTTGCGCTCCTCGAGCCCGTAGTCGGAGCAGGCGATCAACAACAGCGGCAGGGCGCGGCGCACGGCGGGAGTCTACCTCCTAGAAGTAAAAATCCCCGAGGAAGTTCACGCTGCCGTTGTAGAAGCCCCAGTAGTTGGAGGCGTAGGGGAAGCTGGCGCCGAGGCCCACGTCGATGCGGCCGTTGCCC